>CALVOD010000009.1 GCA_944350065.1 uncultured Clostridia bacterium | reverse complement strand
AAGTTCACGGTAATGTTCGACAACATTCCGAGAGATCCCGAGAAATACTACATCACGTTCACGCTCGGCGCCGACGCGGGATACTATACGACTTCGTCCGATATCGAACTCACCTCGGCGGAATCCGCGCTCAAGATCCAATTCGTGCTCGACTCCGCGAGGGGACTCGGACACAAGGGTAAGGACGCACGCTTCTACATCACGATCCCCGGATTCGCTCTCGGAACCGAAGGACAACAGCAGGCGCGTCAGGATATACCGTGCGAAGAGTCTTACATTATGGGCTTGAGATTCTATAACGGCTCGGGCTCCGAGGACGATCCCGCGAATTACACCAGCGACTATATTACCTGGCTCAGGAGTAACGACGCTTACGCGAATAACGATACCGTATGGCAGAACGCGCTTGCCTTCGGCGAATATTATTACGATACGTACTACGTCAACAGCCCGTACTCGTTCATTACTCAGGGAGGTATGTTGCTACCCGAAAAAGCGTTGGTATACGTAGGACCCGCCTACGAAGACGCCACCGAACAGTACAATATCAACAACAGCACTTACAGCTTCCTGCTCGAAACCAACTGGACGAACATAGTCAATAACCGCACCCGTATCTACTATAACGAGGAAGAGCATCAATCGGCGTTCCAGATTGACCTTGACGGACAGAGCTACGCGATCAGGTTCCAGGTTTCGCAGGAATGGATACTCGACAGCGCGAAAGGCGAAGATCTTCTGTTCCTTGAAAACTACAATTACGGCAAGGACGAAATCATACTGATGCCCGGCAACAACGCGGTCAACAATCCGAACATACTGACGATAACTTCGACGGTGAACAATCTCGGAGGCAGCGCGAACATCAGTTCCAACGACATTTACGAGATTTCCTTCAGCGGCGGTTCGTTCAAGTTCGACGGAGTAGGCGGCGGCGGAACGTATTCCGACAACTATATGAAGTGGAACTTCGACGCCGTGAACTGGAACGCGAGCAATACCTCTATACAGTATGCAACGATGACGCTTGGCGGAAAGGGCGGACAGACGGTAAAATGGGGCTTCTACGTAGACAGCACCAAGGTCCTCGTCAACAATTCCGTTGTAACCGCGTACTCGATACTCGAGGGCACGAGCGTTACGCTGCAAACCACTTACAGACAGCTCTTCTCCGGCGCCGTGGCGACGCAGGGAATGACGAATTCCTCGCTCGGCAGAGAGATACCGCTACAGTATTCGACGAGCATCACGCCGTACTACAGAGACCAGAAGGATTCCGAAGGCAACAGCCTGTATCCGTTGGGACTCGAATACAGCGCGGGCTCCGGCACTTACACCGTGATAGGCACTAAGAGCACTCCGAGCGTACACCACACCGGCGACGATACCGCGTACACCGGATACATTCTCTGGGACGCTACCGAGATGCGCGCATACCCGAGTCCGCGCTACAGTATCGGCGGAACGGTGATATTCACCGTATACCGTACTCCCGACAGATACGACTGTCAGGAAGTCATAGATGCCGGCGCGGGCAACAACGGCAACCCGTATCAGAACCTCCGGAATAACGGCGTTTACCTGCATAATCCTTCGGCTTCCTACGGATTCGGCGAAATCCGTCCGATAATGGGCGAAGGCTGGACGTATCCGTCCGACTTACCGAGTACCGGCAATTCGACGCAGAACAACACTTCCTACAAGCTGCCGACGACCGGATACAAGGTGTCCTACACCAACAATGCGTTCAGACAGAGCAACGTGCCGGTGATAATGGTCACCGAGAACTCGATGTTCGATCTGAGATATCTGCCGATGATATCGGTGAACGAATACGTGCCGAACGTCGAGGTACGCAGCGAAGGCTGGGAGGGAATATTCACGACTACCACGTACACCGGTTACGATTACGACCTCATGTATCTCGCGCCGTGGTACAACGCGAAGGTATACTACACGAAGTCCAAGAACAACAGCGCTTCCTGGAATCCCGCGAACGGACTGTACGGAACGTTGCTGTCGGGAGGCTTCGAGGCGATCAACACCGGCAGCCAGAACGTCGACGGAAGATATACGCTGGTCTGCACGATGCCGTTCAGCTCGTCCGATCCCACCCAGACCGTGACGCTGATCTGCTCGATCGACATAGTCAGAGGTTAACGTCCCGATCGGAATCCGAAAAAAGCCGTCCCCCGTATAATGGGGGACGGTTTTCCTTTTTCTTCACAATTTACACACGCGTAAGCGTATTGACGGGTGAGAGTCTTTATTATATAATATTTAAGGGTGAAAAACTATGAAAGTAAGTAACAGGAAAATTCTAAGCGTTACGTTGTTAATAGTCGTCGCGTTGGCGATCGTTACGGCGTGCGCCGTATATTCTTTCGCGCTCACGACGCCTGCGGCCGTCGTGAGCAGTCCGCCGAATTACGATCACGGTTTCTATACGTTCGACAGAGAAATGACTCTCGCTTCGGGCGAAACCGTTTATTTTTACGAAAGCGGAGACGAAGATTTCCATTATAATCATGACGAGGACGGCTACATACTCATACGCGACAACGACGCGGCTACGCTCGAGTACGCGATAAACGTTAACGGCAGACCTACGGCGAGCGGCGTAAGCTACGCCGCCGACGACGAAGCCGTCGCGAATGTGGCGAAAATGACCGTCAACGACGTGGATTTCGAAGCTAACGCAGATTTGTGTTCCGATTACGGCGAGGTTTCGGGAGAAATTTACGTAGAGCCTCCGCTCGCCGCTAATTCGGGGCTCGTAAGCAATCTGGTAATTTATATCCGCTTCAAAAACGAGTCCAATACCCCGAGCGCCGCTCTTAACAATATGTTTAACGCCGACACCGGTTCCCTCAAAAGCTATTACAAAGCCATGAGCAACAACACGGTGATAATCGATTCCGTTTTTCCTTACTCCGGCGGTAACATATTCGTCTACACCGCGTCCGAGGAACGCTCGTATTATAACCTCGACGAAAACGATTCCAGAAGGGCGGGCATCGAAGGCACACTTATAGCCAACGCCGTGAACGCCGCGAAAAACTATTTCGATTTTTCCGGACGCGACCTCGACGTGAACGACGACGGATTTTTGGACAGCCTTTCGATAATAGTGGGCGGATCTTCTTCCACCACCTGGGGAAGCCTGTTGTGGCCACACAGCTGGAATCTCGAAGCCATTCGCTCCACGTCCACCTACATCGACGCCGACAATACCGTTAAAGTAGGGGATTATTCTTTCAATTTCGATACCGCGCTCACCACGGGCGTGCTTTGCCACGAAACGGGACACGTTCTCGGAGCGCCCGATCTGTATCATTACAATTACGATTTCGTGCCGGTAGGCAACTGGGATATAATGCAGTTCGACAACGACACGCCGCAATATATGCTCACCTATATCCGCGATAAGTATATAGGCGGCATAGGCGCGTCGCAGATACAGGATATAACGACCAACGGAGTCTATTCCCTCGCGCCCGTGACAAACGCGGGTACGGGAGACGTGCTCGCTTACAGAATACCCACCTCGCGTAACGAATACTTTATGGTGGAATACAGGCGCGCCACGACTTCGGGCTTCGACTCGACGCTGCCCGGCAGCGGCTTAATTATTTACAGAATCAAGGAACCGGACGACTTTTCTTCGTCTTTAGGGAACCAGAACGCGGTATATAAGGGAACGGGCTCCCGCGCCGACGAGGTTTACGTATTCCGTCCCGCGGTAAACATGACGGGCACGGAGACGAACGCGAGCGTAAGGTATTCGCGCAGTAAAGAGGACGCGGATCTTGCCTACCTTTCCCCCAACAACGTCCACTTCAAAACGCTCGGCACCGAAAACGGTACGACTAAATACGATTTTCGCAATATCTTTTTCAGCGACGGCACCAACAGCGGCATAGTCATTACGGCTACGGAGATAAGTGCGGAAAGGATAGAATTTTCGGTGCGCATAGCGGGAGCGGAAACGGTTGCCGACGGCTATTTCGACGGTAAAATCGCATTGAACGCGGCGACGGTAGTGAATAACACCGAGTACGCAGGCGTTGCGGCGCAAATTACTTTCGGCGAGATAAATACCGATTTCCTCGCTTCCTTGAAAATAGAATTGCTCGACGAAGCGGGTAAAAAGGTTGCGGAAAACACGTTGAAACGCACGGATTTCGTGACCGCGTACGGTAACGGGGAGCGCGTGTTCGTCGGCAAATTCGTGTATTCCGACAAAGGCAACAATATAAGCGGAATTTTCTCGGGAGGCGGTTTTGCGGGAGACGCCCGTCCGGTAAAAGCGGTATTGACCGTCACGGACGCGGACGGCGACAGCTCGACGGTAGGGGAGCTTGCCGTGACGGAAGAAGGTGTCGAATGGGAAACCGTACTCAACACCAAGACGGAAATGTCCGCTCTCATATACGCTTCCGCGCATACCACGGTCGGCATTAAGAAGACGGGCGAGGTACAGGTTTCGGGAACGCGCACCGACGGGCAATGGGCTGCCCGCGACGATACGGGAGCCATAGCCGCGGCGGCGGGATATTCGCATATTCTCGTGGTTTATTCCGATCTTACCGTGACGGCTTACGGCGACAACGTATACGGCGAAACGGCGGTTTCGGGCTGGCGCGACGTCAAGTACGTCGCGGCGGGAAGGTACGTTTCTTACGGCTTGCGCGTGGACGGAACGGTGCTCGCCGCGGGGCTTAACGACAACGGGCAGTGCGAAGTGGACGGCTGGAGCGATATCGTGGCGATAGCGGCGAGCGAAAGGCACGTCGTGGGCCTTCGCGCGGACGGCACGCTCGTAGCCGCGGGAAGCAATTCCGAAGGCGAATGCGACGTCGCTTCCGTAAAAGGCGCCGCAGGGATTGCCTGCGGCAACGGATTTACCGCCGTGCTTTATTCGGACGGAAGCGTGAGCGTTATAGGTAATTTCGACAATTCCGCGGTGAGCGGTTGGAAGGTAGTGAAATTGGCGGCGGGCACCGATCATCTGCTCGGCCTCAATGCGGACGGCACGGTGGTAGCCGCCGGCGACAATACTTACGGACAGTGCTTCGTTTCGGGACTGTACGACATAATAGACCTTGCGGGCGGCAGTTATCACAGCGCGTTTCTTAGAGCGGACGGCGTGGTGGAATTCAAAGGCACCGGCGAACAGGATTACGGCACCAATACGAATATTCCCAACCTCATTTATTCGTCTTATACAGATATCTCCGAACTGACGTCGGTAACGGTGGGCGAGGCGAACGGCAATTCGTTTACGATAGGGCTCAGAGAGAGCGTCACGCTTCGGGTAGACTTCAGACCGTTTAACGCAACTTACGCTCGTATGCTGTACACGGTAAGCGACCCGACGGTGCTCGCGGTAACGCCCGTCGAATACGCCACCGCAACCCTTACGGGGCTCAGGGAAGGCGTCGTTACCGTTACGGTAAGAGCCAACGGCTCCGACGTTTCGCCGATAATCTTTACCGTAGAAGTGAAAGAGTCTTTAACGCTTATAGGTATCGAATTCCCCGAATCGGAAAGGCATCTGCCCGAAGGGCAAAGCATAACGGTATTCGCGGTTACGGTTCCCGAAGGCGCCGAATATGTAGGCGATATCGGCTACAATTCGAGCGACGAGTCCGTCATTACCGTCGACGCGCAGGGCATCGTTACGGCGGTGGGCGCCGCGGGAAGCTCCGCCAAGGTGATAGCCTCGTTAGGAAGTTACACCGCCGAATGCACGATATACATAGTGGCGACGAGCGATATAATTCTTACCGTCAACGTGCTCGATCCTTCTCCGTACCGTTTCGGCGAAGAGCTCGATTTGACGCGCTATACGCTTTCGGTAACGATAGGCGATCGGAACGAGACCGTGGCGATAGACTCTAGCGCCGTCAGCGGATATAAGTCTGACAATATTTCGAGCGTCAAGCAGACGGTAAAGGTTACCTATCTCGGACAGACCGCGGAATTCGAAGTCACGGTGTACGACTATATCGTGGCGATAGACGTTCTCACGCCGCCGACGTCCGAATACCTTTACGGGCGCGATCTGGCGTCCTCGAGCGGAGAATACGAAATAATATACGCGAGCGGCAAGAAACAGAGAGTGGCTTTCTCGAAGGACCATTTTACCGGTTACGACAGCGAACTTACGGGCATGCAGATGGTGACCTACACGCATACCGATCCGGTATGGAATACGCAGGTTTCAGTGGAATTCGAAATGATGGTGCGCGATTACGCCGTCGCGGTTGCGTATAAGCCCGTTAAAACGGATTACTTTTTCGCAGAGGCGCTCGACTTACGCGAAAGCGTGACGCTCGAAATGAAGAGTGGCAGGACGAAGACCGTCGAGCTCGGAGATTGCGGCGTGCGCGATCTGCATACCGAAGCAGAGGAAGGCGAAGCGTTGTATTCGCTGTACTCGTTGCGCGTCGGAACGCACGTTCTCGAAATTTCTTATACCGAAAGCCTTACGGGCGACACTCTCGTCTGCCATGCGGAGGTAGAGGTTTACGTAACGCTCGAATTGTCGGTAAACGGAACCGAAGGCGAAAAAGAGGGCGTATATTATTTCGAAAGAGGTGGCGAGCTCGGTTTAAGCGTAGCGCTGATATTTTATGCGGGCGCCTACGAAATACTTACGAGCGGCGACATACGCTATTCCGTTACCGAATACGATACGGGCGAGGCTTTCGACACGGGCGACGTAACCGAGAGGTATGCCGAACTCAAAATACGCGTCAGCTCGCAGCAGATACAGGACGACGGCAGCGTAAGCGTGAGCGAAAAGGAGCTTTACGGCACGGTATTGACTTTAAGCGGCATCGAGCCTATAGCGGAAGTGACCTTAGAAGGCTATGCCGAATCCTATCGCTACGGCGAAGCGATATCGCTTACCTTGAGAGTCGCGTATGCCGACGGAAGCGTGGCGGAAGGCGTGACCCCGCACGAAGCGTTTTACGACGACAACGCCGTGGGCACGGTCGTTTACAGCGCGCGTTATTATTCGCACGTGATAACCGCGGAGCTTACGGTATACGATTATTGCGTTAAACTCGAAAGCATTCCCGACGCGGAAGCGGTATATTCGCCCACCGAATATTATATTCCTAAAGTTTACGCGTTGATGGCGTACGCGGGAAGGGTGGAAATAGCCGCGGGCGAATACGGTATTTCGGGCAACAAGCTCGATACGCTCGGCGCGCGCACGGTAAAAGTAACTTATTCGGGTAAATCGACGCAATTCACGCTGACGGTCAAGGACGAATTCGCAAGCATAACCTGCGTTACCCCGCCGCGTTCCGAATATAAATTGGGAGAAAGTTTCGATCCGACGTCCTCGTACGAAGTGAGGACGAAGTACGGAGCAGTCGTTCGTACGGAGTATAACTCCGAGGAATTCCGCTATTCTCCCGAGCTTGCTTCGGCGGCGGTGGGCTCGAGCACGTATATAACCGTGTATTATCTCGGCTACGGTACGGAAACGGTAGCGTGGCAGGGCTATTGTACGATACCCGATTACGTTACTTCGCTTACCGTGCTTTCGGAAAGCAAATCGGAATATATTTACGGAGAGGCGTTGTCGCTTACGGTGCGCGCCTACTACGCGAAGGGCAGCGCGACGACTCTTGCCGCGAGCGCCTACACGAGCGATTACGACCCCTATAAAGCCGGCACGCAGACGGTGACGATAAGCTACGTTTATAACGGCGTGACCTATAACGCCTTCTTTACCGTGAAAGTGGTGGACGCGCTGAAAGCGATAAGGCTGAATTCTTCTCCCACCGTGACTACCTACGGATACGGCGACGTCATCAACTGGAAAGGGGCGTCGGTGACGGTGACTTACGTCAGCGGTCAGGTGTCCACGTATTCGGACCATGCGGTGGCGGAAAACGTGCACGTGACTTACAGCACTTTGAGCGCGGGAAGCGGTAAAAAGGTTATCCTGGGCGAAGGCGAAGTCACGGCGACGTTCTATATAACGGTGTACGGCGCCGATTCCGCGCTCACGGTAAATTCCGCCGCGGGAATTATCGCGGACAAGGACAAGCGCGAGATATTCGCGGAAGAAGCGGTTTCTTCCGCGGACGTAGAGGCGCTGTTCTCATTGAGGGTGAGTTATCTCACGCGCAGCTATCGCAGCGCGTCGGGAGTGACGGCGACGGAGCCGCGCGCGATACGCAGCTTCGATCAAGTGGTATTCGTCAATTCCGAGGGCGTGGAGGTATTCGTCTATACGGTATACCTCAAGGGCGACCTCAACGGCGACGGTAAAATAGACGCTTCGGACGTAGGCGCGGTGGCGGAAATGATCGCTTCTTCGGAAACCGGAGCGGTGGCGGACTATGACGGGGACGGCAAAGTCAAACTCACCGATCTCGTCAACTGGGCGCGGAAGGTTTCGGGCGAGCAGCCCGCCGACGCGCCGCTCAACGAAGCGGCGAGGAACTTCGTGAGCGACATAAAGCCTTCGGGCGGTAAAGACGACGGGGAGGACGCCGAAGATGAGGAATAGAGCGGTAATACTGAAAGCTGCGGCGTTTATGCTCGCGCTGATAACGGCGCTGACGTTGCTCGCAGCCTGCGTGGAGAATACGGAAAAAGCAGTAAGCAAAATAGAAATAGTGGACGGCTCCTTTAAAGAAAGCTACGCCCTCGACGAAAAACCCGACTATACCAACGCGAAAATACTGGTGACTTACGCCGACGGAACGACTAAATTCG
Source organism: uncultured Clostridia bacterium (assembly GCA_944350065.1). Taxonomy (GTDB): domain Bacteria; phylum Bacillota; class Clostridia; order Christensenellales; family DTU072; genus Stercoripulliclostridium_A. The sequence continues at coordinate 15,923 of CALVOD010000009.1, read as the reverse complement.
TTCCGGTGACCCCGGATATGGTGAGCGGACTCGACACTTCGGCAAGCTCCGTCAACGCAACGCTTACGGTCACTTATCAGGGCGTCAGTACGCAGTTCAACTACAGAGTAATATCGGCGGAAGGGGTGCGCACTTCGTTCAGGCTCAATCTCGCAAGCGAAGGCAGCGGAGCGCAGCGTACGCTCACCGTTTCCGCAAGCGGGGTGGAAGGAGTAAGCGCGGGCGTTTACGCAATAGCGTTCAATATCGCCGCAACCGGCGGCGCCACCGTCCCGGGCGAAATAAGCATGCTGTATACGGGTAACTGGAAAATTACCGTCGCCCGCAATTCCGCCACCTCCGTAAGGGTTGTGCTGTATTCCTCTAGCGGCGCCGAAGCCCTTTCGGGCGATTGCAAATTGGTTTCGCTTCCGGTAATCGTTTCCGGCACAACGGGTACCGTAAGTATACAAAGCGCGTCGATATCCGACGGCTTGGAAGATTTCACGGTGCCGACTGCGAGTATAAGTCTTATTTAAAAGGAGTGCAAAATGAACGATACCGTTTACGTAATACCCAAACCTGTCAGCGCGAAAATACTTTCGCCTTCCACGTTCTGCTATAAAGAAAGCGACGCCGTAAGGCATTACGACGAGCTCATTCCTCGGGAAGGGTACAGACTCACCGTGGACGGAAGCGGACTGAATATCTATTGCTCCGACGACGCGGGATATTTTTACGCCCTCGCTACGGTGCGCCAGCTGCTTGCGGGAGGCGATCTCGCGCACGTGGAAATCAAGGACGCGCCTCGTTACGCTTACAGAGGATTTATGCTCGACTGCGCGCGGCATTTCTTCAGCGTGGAGGAGATCAAGCGGCATTTGGACATAATGGCGCTTTTCAAGCTGAACGTATTCCACTGGCATCTTACCGACGACCAGGGCTGGAGAATACAGTCCGAGCGTTATCCGCTTCTTACCGACATCGGCTCTTACCGTTCGTCCACTCGCGGCGACGGCAAGCCCGTGAAAGGCTTCTATACCAAAGAGGATATGCGCGAAATAGTAGAGTACGCGGCGGCGCGTTACATAGACGTTTTGCCCGAATTCGACATTCCCGGGCACGCTTCCGCGGCGATTGCCGCTTATCCCGCGCTTTCCTGCACGGGCGCCGAAATTGCCGTCAAGGAATCCTTCGGCATACACGAAGAAGTGTTTTGCCCGGGGAAGGAAGTCACTTACCGTTTCCTTGCCGACGTGATAGGGGAAATTATGGATATTTTCCCGTTCGGATACGTTCATCTCGGCGGAGACGAGGCGCTACGCCTTAAATGGATGGACTGCGAAGACTGCGCGCGCGTTATGCGCGAGAATTCGCTCAAGGATTACGACGAGTTACAGGCGTATTTTATGGACAAGATCGCCGACGTCTGCCGCGCGCGCGGCAAAACCGTTATCAACTGGAACGACGGTATGCGCGGCGCGAATACCGCTTCCGACATCGTTATGCAATACTGGAGCGAAGGCGGGGACAGCAAAGCGAGACTGAAGCAGGCTCTCGGTGCGGGAAGGAAGGTGATAATGTCGCCCTTCTTCAGCTATTATCTCGATTATCCATACGGTATGACGCCGCTGAAAAAGACTTTCGGTTTCAATCCCGAAGCCTACGACGAGGGCGGTAAAGGGGGCGTTATCGGAGTCGAAGCGCCGTTGTGGACGGAGTACGTCGACAACGCGGAGCGCATCGATTATCAGGCGTATCCCCGTCTTTTCGCCGTCGCCGAAAGGGCGTGGAGCCCTTGGCACGAAGATTACAAAGATTTCCGGGCAAGGCTCAAGTATGTATATAATCTCATTGACAAACTGGGTGTCAAATGTGCTAAAATAGGTAAAGTTGATCCGACTCCCTTGCGCGCGATCGCGGAAGTAGTCAGATTCGGACGCAACGCGTCCGACAAAACTTTGCGCGAAGCGGGCGCGAGAGTGCGGCTTAACAATAAAAGACTGAAAGCTCTGGAGCGCAAAAAACATTAAGCTCGCGGAGCGGAGCGTTCGATGGAATACAAGGTAATGATGCCTGCCGCGATATGGCAGGGCTACGATCCCAATGCCGAGGCTCTCGAAGTCGAGGAGAAAGGGAGAGAGGAGACCGTTTCCGGCATAACGAGGAGCGTGTACGTTTACACTGCGCTCACCGCGGACGACGGTAAAGTCCGCGTACAGACCGAAGTGTTCCGCGGCGAGAATGCCGACAATTCTTCTCCGGTGGTGCTTATCGTACAAGAATATCACCGTTCGCCCGAACGCGAATTTCTCAACGCGCTCGCGAAAGAAGGCTACGTTGTAGTAGTTCCCGACATTTCGCACGTTGCGCCCGATACGCTTACCGAATTTCCCAAGAGTCTTTCCTACGGCGAATTCGCGCGGGCGGGGGATCATATCCGCAAAGTTTTACCTACCGCGAAAGAAACCTGCCAATATCTTTACTCCGTCATAGTCAAGCGCGCCGTTACCTTCGTGAAACGCAACATAAGCGACGGCAAACTCGTGCTCATGGGCATGGGCGACGCTGTGGAAGTGGAGATACAGGTAGCGGGAAGCGGCACGGAATGCGACGCCGTGGCTTGCCTTAACGGAGCGGGCTACCGCGAATACATACGCCGCAACAGGTACGGCGGCGAACCCGAAGAAATAGTTATGGACGAGGAACGTATGTGCTGGCTTACGGGAGTGGCTTCCGTGGCTTACGCCAAATACGTCAAGGTTCCTACCTTTATCGCGCTGGGCAGTAACGCGAGAAGAAGCGACGTGGACAGACTGTCCAACCTCAAGGCTTTACTCGTAGCCGACAGCGTGCATATCGTCATAAGCCCGCGCGCGGGCGACTTTTTGCTTCCCGAAGCGTACAGAAGCCTGCTTATATGGTTGCACGCGGCTGTTTCGGGCAATACCGCCGAGCTTCCCGATATCCCCGATATCGACGTAAGAGTAAACGAGGACGGCAAGCCTTATTTCGACGTCGATTGCGACACCGCTTCGATGATTAAGGAAGTCAAGGTTTTCTACGCTTGCAAAGATTATAACCACGAGGTCCGCGACTGGAAGGAAGCGGATTGTCTCACCGTATCATATAACGAATACCTTGCTTCCGCGGAGTCTTACTACGAGAAAGAGCCCGTATTCGCATTCGCTTCGGTGGAGTACGAGAACGGCTTCACGCTGTCGTCGATAGTGGCGTACGCAGAACTGAAAGGTCTTCCCGTCAAGCCTTCGGAAGCCAAAGCCACCGGCAGAATCGTGGTGGTATACAGGGCGGGAGACGAGGAAAGCGGTTTCGTAGAGGATTACGACGGCGCCGTACTTATGCGAAGCGGTCTGAAAGAGGTCGTTACCTCCAAAGGCATGCGCGGTCTCACCAGCGAATACGGCGGATTGCGCACTTACCACTTCCAGGCGGGCGACGACGCCGACAATTCCCGCATACTTAAACTGGAATTCGCTTCCGAACAGGGCTCGGAAGTGACGGTCTCGCTCATAGGAATTTCTTCCGAGGGCGCCACCGAATACGCGGCTAAAGTGAAAGTTAACGCCACGAAAGGACTTTTCGTGGCAAGTCAGTTCGATCTCGGCGATTTCAAAGACCCTTCGAGCCTGAAGTCTCCTTCGTCCTGGTCGGACGTCAGGGTGCTCGTCATTCGAGGTGATAATCTCGTCGTCGGTAACATATTGTTTATTTAGCTTATGAGATCGAAATTCGCTAAACTCCTTTTCTATATCGCGCTTATACTCGTCTGTGTGGTGGCGGCGTATTTCCTCGCCAACTGGCTGTTCACGACGGTGCCCATCGAAGGTCCTTCGATGGAGCCCACGATACACGACGGCGATACCGTCATTTTGTATAAGCAGGGGAAATACGAGCGCGGCGACATAGTTATTTTTAATACCCATAAGCTCGACCCCGACGGCAAAGAAAGATATTACGTCAAACGCATCATAGCGCTCGGCGGCGACACTGTGGAAATTAAAGCGGATTCCGACGGCGTATACCGCATTTTCGTCAACGGCGAGGCGGTGGACGAACCCTACCTCGGAGAAGGCATCCCGAGCGCGCGCGCCGTGGACGCCTCCGCGCCCGTCACCGTGCCCGAAGGGCAATTCTATTTCTGCGGCGACAACCGTCTGAACTCCGAAGACTCGCGTTCGGGACTTCTCTGCAACGTAGACGACATAGTCGGCAGAGTGATTTTGAGATACGTTCAGGACGACGGGATAGGGGATATCAGCCTCATCAAACGCCCTTACGCCGTGGAAAGCGCCTTCGTCGCGGCTTAATATCGGCGTATTATTCAAAAGTTACTCTTTTTCGCCAAATATCAGCGATATATTCCCGCATTTCGGCGTTAATATTGCGCTATGAAACGCGCGCAAATTTTAGAATACGCGGTTTTTCTGGCGATACTCGTCTTCCTTCACTATGCGGAAGCCCGCCTCGGAGTGAGAGCGTTTGCTCTCGCTTTTTACTTCGCCGCCGTTTATAACCGCCGTAACGTACTGATACTTTCCCCGATATTCCTCGTTTCGTCGGCGATAGTTTCGCCCACGCTCGATTCGCTCATCATTTCGGCGTGCCCCGTGGCGCTCGCGCTGATACTCCTTTTCGTGTTGTATAAAGCGCGTATAAAAATGCGCCTCGGCATAATGGCGGCGGCTTGCGCGCTCGCTACGCTCCCGCGCGCATTCCTCGAAACGGGCTCCGCGCGCGAAGCGGTAGTCACGGCGGCGGGTATTGCCGCCACCCTCGTGATGTTCTTCGTGTTCGTGGCGGCGGAATACCTCGTGCTCGTCAAGCGCTTCCGCTTCCCTCTCACGCGCGGCGAAACCGCGGCGCTTGCCGTATGTATAGCGCTCGTAGGGCTCGGCATGGGATACGCGGGAACGGGCGATATAGAATTCTATTATGTTGTTGCCGTCTATTTAATATTCGTTACCGCTTCCGCGAGCAGGGGAGCGGCGCTCTTTGCGGGCGCGGCGCTCGCCGCAGGCGTAGCCGTGAGCGGCGGCGCCGAAGCCGCGTTATACACCGCTTTGTACGCGCTGTTCACTTCGCTTTTCCCCGCCGACTACGCCTATTTCGGCGGAGTGGCGGGTATCGCCGCGAGCGCCGCGCTTATGCTCGCGGGCGTTACGGAACCGCGTTACCTTCTGCTCGCCATGCCCGCCGCGGCTACCGTACTCGCAATAGCCACGCCTAAAAAACTAAAGGCGTTCGTTCATTCTCTCGCCGTTACGGACGGCGCGTATTCCGTTACGCGCACCGTAATCAACCGCAACCGCAACGCGCTCGCGTTAAAGCTCGACCGTCTCGGGGAAGGGCTCAACGAGATGAGCGGTATTCTGAGCGACGATTCGCGCGCGGACGGCTTGCCCGATTCCGATGAAATCGCGAAAGAGGTAACCGAACGCTGCTGTAAGGAATGCCTTAACGCGCACGAATGCAGAACGGCGCTCGGCGGTAATTCCACGGAGAGCGTTATAGGCGAGCTTACCGCGAGCGCCGTTTATTCGGGGAAAGCGAGTATTCTCGACGCTTCGCCGTTTTTAAGCTCCCGTTGTCGCAAACTGCACGGCGTCATAGCGGTCACGAACGAAATACTCGCTCGCGAAAAGCGCGCCGCCGATCTCCGTGCGGGAGCGGACGAAAGCCGTAAACTTCTTCGCGACCAGTTGGGTTCGCTTGCCGAGATACTTATTTCTCTCGCTTCCGAGGTGGGCGAGCCGCTCGTCTACGACAATCCGCGTGAAAAAAGGCTCAAGGAAGAACTCAACCGCAGACTGATAAGCGCGAGGGAGATTTACATTTACGGCAACGGCGAGCTCAGCATGTGCGTGAAAGAGGGGGACGCGGAGCGCGCGGCGCTTGCCGAAACGGTCAACGCCGTAATGGAAAGAAGAATGTGCCTTGCCGACAAGACGCCCACGGTGAACGGAATGCTTAACCTTACCTACGAGCCTATGCCGCGCTATAGGGTGGCTTACGGCGACCGCGTCGTCGCCGCCGGAGAGGACGGCTGCGGAGACAAGGAAAACGTCGTGCGTTTATCGAGCGGTAAAGTGATGATAGTGCTTTCCGACGGAATGGGACACGACGCGCCCGCGGCGAGGAATTCGCGCTACGCCGTCAGCCTGATAGAGAGTTTCTATAAAGCGGGTTTCGAGCATAAAACCGTTTTGCGCAGCGTCGGCGGTCTGCTCGCGTTGCGCGGTAAAGAGGAATTCAACGCCGTGGATATAGCCGTTATAGACACTTTCACGGGCGACGTGGATATAATCAAGCAGGGCGCGAGGGAAAGTTTCATCGTGCGTAAAGGTGAAGTGGAAGTGGTGGAATGCGGCTCGCTCCCGTTAGGTATCGTGCTGGGCGCGGAGCCGGTGACGTATTCGACGAGACTTACGCCCGGCGAATTTCTCGTGATGGTAACCGACGGCGTAATCGACGCCATAGGCAGAGAGGGATTGACGGAGCTTTTGTCGGGACTTAATACCGTCAACCCCGACGACGTGGCGGAAGCGGTCATAGGCAATTTTATGCGGTTAAGGGGGGAGGACGCGGAGCGCGACGACGGCTCGGTGATAGCGGCGCGAATATTCTGACGCGAGCGTTCTTGACGGCGCGGCGCGGGCGTAGTACAATAATTAGGTACACACGCGCGTGCGACGCACGCGTTTCCGAAAGAAAACGAACGGGGAAACAATGCCGCTCCTACTCAAAGCAAATACGATAAACGCCGCCGCGGAAGCGGTGATCAAAGAACTCGCCGCGCGCAACGTGCGCGGAAGCCGACACATAGTGATAGTGCCGGACAGTTACACGCTTTCCGTAGAAAAACTCATACCCGAGCTTACCGGAATGAAGGGCGCGTTGAACGTGGAAGTGGTTTCGTTTTCGCGCCTTGCGGCGAAGGAACTTGCGGACGGTAAAGGCTGTCTCAGCAAAGAGGGCGCCGTTCTCATACTTAAAAAGGTCATCAACAGAAACGCGGAAGCGTTGAAGCATTATAAAACGGTGGCGCGGCTCGCGGGCTTTGCGCGCGAGATGTTCGCCGTCATAGCCGCGTTGAGGAATAACGGCGTGAGCGTGGAAATGCTGAACGAAGCTCTCCCGAAGCTCGTCGGCGCCACTAAAACGAAAAACGCCGATATAGCGCTTTTGTACTCGGAATATCTTAAGGAGCTTTCTTTAGGTAAATACGACAGCACCACGCGGCTCGAAGCCTTCGTGAAAGCGATGCCTTCTTCCGCAAAGATAGCCGCTTCGGACGTGTACGTGCTCGGCTTCGATACTTTTTCGGGGAAGCAGACGGAGATAATATCCGCGCTCGCGCGCTACGCGCGCTCCCTTACCGTAGGCGTCGTTTATACTAACGGCGGCTTTAATCGCGATCTCTATCCTGCCGAAAACATAGACAGATTGCTCGCCGCCGCGGCGCGCGGCGGCGCCCCTTTCGACGAGGCGCGCGACGTAAGCGAAAGGATCGCGGAGCCTTTCGCCACCCTGAACAGGGGGCTTTTCTCGGGAGCCGCGGGCGAGACGCCCGACATCGAACACGCGATAACGCTTTTCAGAGAGGACAATATTTTCGAAGAATTCAACGCGGTCGCTCACGAGATAGCGCGACTTACGCGCCGCGAAGGTTACCGCTATAAGGATATCGCTATAATAGACTGCCGCCCCGAACACAAACTCGAGCTCAAAGAAATCCTGATGCGCTACAATATACCGCATTTTATCGATATCAGGTACCCGATGAGCGGCTCTTTGGCATACAAATACCTGATTTCCTGTATAGAAGCGGCGCGATTCGGCTTCAGACGGGACAAAGTTTTCGCTCTTTTGAAGAATCCGCTTTTCGGCTGCGACGAAGAAAAGGCGTTCGCATTCGAAAACTACTCGATGGCGCGCAATATGAATTTCGGGGCTTTTACCGCGCCGCTTAAAGAGGACGGAGAGGAATTCGAAAGTTTGCGCTCCGCGCTTGAGGACAGAGTGCGGGCTTTTACCGCGCCGCGCGCATCCGTAGGGGATTATGCGGAAGCGGCGCTCGCGCTCGTGACGGGCGAGGAGTTTGACTCGTTGCTCGCTTCCGCGCTCGAAGGCGCGGACGAGAACGTCGTCAAAAGCAATCTCGCCGCAGCCGAAAAGCTCCGCAACGGAATATTGCCGGAATACGTCGAGCTCATAGGCCAAGAGGAGGAGACGCTTCAGGGATTCGAAGATATGCTGTCCGCTTCCGCGGCGGCGGAAGAAATCGCCCTCATACCGCGATTTATAGACAGCGTTTACGTAGGTAAATTGCGCGAAAGTTTCGTTTACAGACCGCGCGCGATATTCGTAATAGGCGCAACGTCTGACGCCCTTCCCGCGGCGGGTTCGTATAAAGCGATCATGTCGGAGCTCGATCTCGTCAGAATGGAGGACGCGGGCATCAGGCTTTATCCCGCGCCCGCCGACAGAATGCGCGAAGAACAGTTCGCGTTACTCGACCTCGTCGCCAAGACGCAAAAACTCTACGTCGGTTATCCTCTCACGGAGCCCGACGGCTCCGTCAATAAACCTTCGCCGCTCATTACGGAGACGGAGGCGCTCGTCGACGTGAAAGTCCTTTCTCTCGAAAAAAGATTCAGCGTGGACGGCGCGCGCGATTTGGCGGAGCTCGAGGACGTGGCGGTAAGCCCCGCCAACGCCGCTTTCGAATATATGATGGCGTGTTCGGGCGAGCTCCCCGAGGGCGAAGAAGGTAAACGCGCGGAAGCCATGCGCGCAAGACTTTACAATTCTCTCACTCCTTCGGAGCGTTTCGAGATAGGGGTAACTCACGCCCGCGTTACGCCGAACGTGCCGTTGACGGGGTCTTTTACTTCCGACCGTTACGGTCTCGGCACCGGCGTCAGTCAGATAGAGAGCTATTTCCGTTGCCCTTACGCGCATTTCCTGCAATACGGACTTAAACTCAAAAAACGCGACGACGGTAAGCTCGCCGGTCTCGACATAGGCATTATCGTGCACGCGGTAATGGAGGAATATTTCCGCGCGGTGCGCGGTAAGTTGCGCGTTTACGACAGAAAAAGGCTCGAAGCAGAGGCGGTAAAAGCCGCCGACAAAGTATTTTCGGATCCCTCCGTGGACGTGTTCAGGGCGAGCGCCTCCTCGGCGCATCTCCTTAAACGTCTGAAAGAGGAATGTTTGTACGCGGCGCGCAAACTTACCGACAACGTCTTGTGCGGGAAATTCGAACCCGCTTACGTGGAGATGGATTTCGGTATGCGCGGCGCTCCGCCGCTAAGCGTGGAAACCTCCTTCGGCGCCGTTCATCTTCGCGGCAAAATAGACCGCGTTGATCTTTATGACGGTTACGTTTCGGTCGTAGACTATAAGACGGGGAAGGAAAGCGGTTCGCTCGACAGCGTTTATTTCGGCAAAAAGATACAGCTTTACGTTTATCTCGCGGCGGTGAGCAAGAATTTGGGCGCGAAACCCGCGGGGGCGTTTTACGTCAATATCGGCGGCGGCTTCACCGCAAAAGGAGCCGATTATTCTTACAAAGGTAGCGTGCTCGCCAATCCCGACGCGGCGATTGCCTTCGACGGCGGGCTCGCGGAAGGCGACGCCAAGGAGACCGGGTCGGACGTGGTGCCCGTTACGATCAAGAAAGAGGAAAGCGGCGAGCTCGTGGTGAAGGGCGGACTTGACGAAGAACAATTCGCGGAGGTGCTCGGCTACGTGACGGAGCTTATAGGCGGCGCGCTCGAGGAAATCAACGCGGGCTACATAGAGAGAAGACCGCTCGGAGAGGCGTGCAAGTATTGCGCGTACGCGGAAGTTTGCGGCGGCGCGAAAGAGGGCGCGGAGCGCGAATTCGTCAAAGGGACTTTGCCGTACGGGAGGAAGGAGCAATGAGCGCGAAAATGGATTGGGCGAGGAGCGGTCAGGACAAAGCGCTCGTATTCGACGGCAAAAATATGTTGGTATCCGCTTCCGCGGGAAGCGGCAAGACCACCGTAATGGTGGAGAAGATAAAGCGCTATCTTATGAAAGGCGGCAGTCTTACGCGGCTCATAGTGGTTACGTTCACGAGGGCGAGCGCCGCCGACATGCGCGAAAAGCTGGAAAAGGAAATACGCTCGCTCGTTCGCGAGGGCGGAGAGGAGGCGGCGCGGTACCGCAAGGAATTGCGTAACCTTCCGCTCGCCTACATCGGAACGATAGACAGTCTGTGCGGCGAAATATACAAGAGGTATTTCGAAGACGTCAACAGAAGTCCCGTATTTTCCGTTCTCGACGAAGACGAAGCCTACGCGCTACGCCGCGAGGCGACGGAGCAGGTGATCGAGGAGCGGCTTTCTGCGGCGGACGAAGACTTTGCGGAGATATCGAAGTATTACGCCGACGGCAGGAATTTCGACGGGTTATACGCGGCGGTAGACGCGATAAGCGATTTCCTTGCCGTGCAGGAGGATCCCGAAGGATATCTCGCGAAGGCTTCCGCCACGGCGGCGCAGCCCTTGGAGTCCTCGCCCTGCACTGAATATCTCAAAAAAACCTACGTCAAAAAGTTTGCGCGACTCGCTTCGCGCGCGGAGCGTGCGAGAGAGTGCGCGAAGCTGTTGCCCGAAGCGAAAGTGAACGCCGCTCTCGCCGCGATAGAGTGCGCATATGCAGGAGCGGAAAGGATTTTGCACGCGGACAGCACGGAGCGCTTTTATGCGGCGGTGAATTCTTTCGTACAGGAATCGGGACTGCCGTCGCGTACCGCGAAATATACTCCGGAGCAAACCGAAGCTCTCGCGGAAGCGCGTTCGTTCGTCAACGACGTCAAGAAACTTTTTGCGGAAGCCGCGGCGCTGTTCGGCGACTATTCCGAAGCCGCCGAACTCGAGCGCGAGGTTTCGGCGGGCGTGGACCGTCTCATAGCGCTCGTGAAGCGCGTAAACGAAGTTTACTCCGAGATGAAAGAGGAGCGCGAAGCGCTCGACTTCGCTGACGTCGAGCGGTTCGCTTTGAAAATACTTTCCAATCCCGAACGCGCAAAAGAATTGCGCGACGGCACCGATTACATATTTTTCGACGAATATCAGGATACCAACAGGTTACAGGAAGCTATTATCGGGGCGGTGGCGAAAGACAATTTGTTTATGGTGGGCGACGTCAAGCAGTCCATATACCGCTTCAGGCACGCCGAGCCGCAGATATTTCTCGACAGGTACCGCAGGTACGAGGAGCGCGAAAACGGTAGCAACGTCCCGCTCAATATGAATTTCAGAAGCTCGCAGGCGATACTCGAATTCATCGATAAAATTTTTTCCGCCGTAATGACTTACGATTTCGGCGGTCTCGATTACGGCAAGACGTCGCGTTTTAACGAAGCGGGTATCGATTTCAAGGGGTTGGGAGACGAACCGCAGATAAACGTGGCGATATTCACTCCCGAGGAAAAAGAAAAAGCGGAGCTTCCCGAGGTGTACAGCGTACGCGAAGCGCCTTCACCCGCGAAGAAGCGCGACAGGGAAGCCGAGTATATCTGCTCCGAAATAAAAAGGCTTGTCTCCGAGGTGAAAATACCCGATAAGGAAAGCGGAGCGACGCGTAAAATGCGCTATTCCGACATAGCGGTGCTCGTACGGAGACACGATTCCGCGGCGAGTCTTGCGGAGACTTTCGCAAGATACGGTATCCCTTACGATTTTTCGCGGCCGGATCCTTCGGCTTTCGCAAAAGACTTGAACGCGATTTTGTCGGTAATTAAAGTTATAGACAATCCTTTCGACGATTACGCGCTTTCTGCGGCGATGCTGTCGCCGTTCGGCGGCTTCACCGAAGACGAACTCGCCGTGATAAGCGAGGAGAGCGAGGGTAAATATTTTTACGAGCGGGTGCGCTCGCATACCGGGGTTTACGCGGGGCGCGTGAAAGAGTTTACGGACCGCGTGGCGTGCTACCGCAAACTTTCCCGTCTCACCGACGTTTCCTCGCTGATAGCGCGTATAGCTACGGAAACGGGATTTCTATCGGGCTTGCTCGCCGACGGCGAGTATGAGCGCATAGATATGTTCAACTCATACGTAAAGTATCTCCAGAACAAAGAAGCCGCCAAAGACGTGAGCAGATTTCTGAAGTTCAGCGAGACCGAATTCAAGCCGCCTGCCGTCAGCGGCGGAGAGGACTGCGTCAGATTCATGACCGTTCACGCGAGCAAGGGGCTGGAATTCCCGGCGGTGTTTTTCGCACGCGCGGGCTCCGTATTCTCCAACCGCGCGGCGCGCGGCGCGGTAATACTCGATTCCGAATTGGGAATAGGGGTGAAAAGCTACGACGAGGACTCGCGCGCCAGCGGCAAGCCGCTTTCGCGCAAAGCGATAGAATTAAAGTGCGGCGCGGAGAACAAGCTCGAGGAAATGCGTTTAATGTACGTCGCCATGACACGCGCGCGGTTCAGGCTGTACGTTACGGGTTCTCCCGCGCGCGGAGACGGCTTCGGAGAAACTTATCCCGAGAAATGTAACAGTTATCTTGCGTGGATAAATTTCGCCGCGAAGACGGACGCTTCGCTGAAGCGCTACATAACCTACGATCCCGCCGCGGAAGGTCTTGCCGAGAAAGAGAAAAGAATCAAACGCGTATATCCCATCGACGGCGGCGAAAAGATAAGCTATTACGATTATCCTTACGCCGAAAGTACGTCGATAAGCAATAAGTATACGGTCACGGCGCTCAACTCCGAAGCCGGTAACCTAGATGCCAACGAAAGCGTAAACGAGCAGTATGTTCCGAGTTTAGGTACCGAAGATACCGTTACGGGTATCCTTTATCACAAGATAATGGAGCTTATAGATTTCAATGACCGTACGCCGGAAGGGATAAGGGCTCAACTTGAAGCGATGGCGGCTAAGGGCGTGGACGTAAGCGGAGCGGACGCGGACAAGATAGCCGAGGCAGTCGGCAATCCGCTTTTCGACGGCGCGCGCGCCGGCAAGACGTTGCGCGAGCGCGAGTTTATTTATTACGCCCCGGCGCGCGAAGTATTGCGCGACTGCGCGAGTGAGGACAAAACGCTCGTTCAAGGGGTGATGGACCTCGTGATACTGTCCGAGGAGGGCAACGTGCTCGTCGATTACAAAGTCACCGGCGCGAGCGCGGAGACGATACGCGCGCGTTACGGCGAGCAGGTACGGTTGTACGCGCGCGCTTTTGAGGAGATCACCGGCGAAAAACTTTCGCGTAAGGCTGTTTTCGTGATAAACCGCAACGAAGTGGTGGATTTTTAAGGCGCACGCCGGCAACTCCGGTAATTAAAGAGTAAAATTTCCTTCCGAAATGCGCCCGCGCGAGGATTTTAAGCATACTGTTTACGGTGGGATATTCGCTTACGGGGCGCGCCGCGCTGCGCTCGCGTAGCGCGTGCCGCGCGTATATTTTATATTTATTATTATAAATTTGCTAAAAGGGGTTGCAAAATAGCACGTTTGCCTTTATAATAATGCTATACACTTACAATTAGGAGAGGGATATGGAATTTATCGACAGCATTAAGTCGTTTTTGACGAACGATCTTAATTTCCTCAATCTCAGCGGCGCGCTCAATCCCGCCGTGTACATTTTGTTGTTAGGATCTGTTATTCTGCTGGTGCTTTTCTTCATAGCGCTCGGCATCCGCGCAGCTTCCAAAGGAAATAAGTTCCGCAAACATCTCGAAGACACCGCCGCTTTCGTGAATGCCGGCGACACCGTCGACGAGAATAACGTCGAAGAACTTAACGCCCGTATCCAGAGCCCGCTTATGGCTCGTGCCGTTCCGAAAGGCTGGGGCGCTTTCCTCGACCAGCAGACCGGTTATCCTTCCGATTATATCTCCGAAAACGAGGTTTTCGGAGACCGCAAGAATAATCCCGATTACAAAGGCGGCAAAGGATTTTTCGCTTTTGTCGGAGCAGTCGTGATACTTCTTTGCGCGTTGCTCGCCGCGATAGGCTGCATCGATACCGTCAGGAATATCGACGTAGCTTCCGGAGCAGGAGCCGCTGCCGTGATGGAATTCATCCTTCCCGTTATCGGCGCCATTGCGGTACCGCTCATCGTTTACGTTATTCTGCTCGGCATTCTCAATATCCTTGCCAATTCTCTCTTGAAGAGCACCACCGCGGCGTTCCGCTCCTTCCAGGACGCGCTCGACACCAAGGTGATTATCTTCCGTGAGACGCAGGACGAGTTCATCACCGAGAACATCGAAGAAATCAACGCCGCCATCGAAGACATTATCGCGAGTAAGCTGGGCGACAGCGAGATCCTCGAGATAGTGACCACTCCCGAGATAGACGAGAGCCTTGCGGTGCCCGAAGAACCTACTCCCGTAGTAGAGGAGCCCGCTCCCGCTCCCGCGCCCGAACCCGCTCCCGCGCCCGCTCCCGTCGAGGAAGCCGCCGCGGCGGAGGAACCCGCTCAGACCAAAGAACAACTGCTCCTGCAGCTCGTTTATATCGCCGACGCCGCTTCCAAAGACCCCGACATTACCGCCGAGCAGCTTATCGAACTCGCGCAGTATCTCGAGGAAGCGAGAGCGAACGGAGATTACAACGACGAAGAGAACGAAATATTCGACGCTTGTATGATAATTCTTTCGGGAACTTACTTCGAGCGTTTCGAGAAGAAAGAGGACGAATAGGAGAAACTTACCTGATGGAAGCCGACCCTTACAGTAGTTATCACATAATCAAATGAAGCCGAAGCCGCCGTTGTAACAGACGGCGGCGTCCCGATTGTGCACTTCCGACAAAGGGATACGGCTTCGTATCCCTTTAATTATTGCCTTTCGAGGAGGTGGACGATATGATTCAGATCTTTCAGACAGCGGGCAAAAGGCTCGTGGAGCAGTCCAACGAATTCAGCGGCGGCATCAATATCCGCAACAAGTGGATACATCTCGAAAACCCTACGGACCGCGAGATAGAGCTTATCGAGCGGATAACCGGCGTTAGCGAAGATATGCTCAAGGCGGCGCTCGACGTCGAAGAACGCGCGCGTATCGAAACGGACGAAGGCGATATGCTCGTGCTGTTCGACATTCCCACGATAGAAGACGAAGACAGCTATTACAGTTATTCCACGATGCCTCTCGGAGCGGTGATAACCGACAACTGCGTCATAACGGTTTGCCTCAAGGAAAACTCCATAATTTCCAACCTCATCAACAACCGCATCAAAAATCTGGATACCGCGAAGCGTGAAAACTTCCTTTACCAGATGCTTTACAACACTCACGTTAAATTCCTTCAATATCTTCGCCAGATAGACAGATCCTGGCAGCGCATACAGGTGGAATTGCACCGCTCCACTAAAAACAAAGAGCTCATTCAGCTGCTCGACCTCGAAAATTCGCTCGTATATTTTTCGGCGTCGCTAAGGGCTAACAGTCTCATCATCGAGAGACTTATGCGCAGTAATTCCGTTAAAAGCGAGGAGGACGCGGAGCTTCTCGAGGACGTCGGCATAGAGAACAGGCAGGCGGTCGATATGTGTAATATTTACAGAGACATATTGTCCGGCACCATGGACGCATACGCTTCGATAATCAGCAACAACGTCAACTCGATAATGAAATTGCTCACCGTTATCACGCTCATCATTTCTATACCCACGTTGTTTGCTTCGTTGTGGGGAATGAATACGGGCGTGCCGTTCGAAGGACAGCAGTATGGATTCTACGTCGTGACGGGCATAAGCCTGATAATAGCCGGAGTAGCGGGATACTATCTTCTCAGAACGAAAAAGGAAAAGAACGTCGAGGAACTGCGCAAAAACATTCGTCGCCGCAACAAAAAGAACTGAAACCGAATTACATAAAAAGCCGCAGAAGCGGTTTTTTTATTTGTCTGCGGAAAGAGCGTTGCGTTTTC
>CALVOD010000008.1 GCA_944350065.1 uncultured Clostridia bacterium | reverse complement strand
TACGAGTACGGCGATCTGAGCTACGTGGCGTTCACGCCCGACGGCGAAGTATTCATCGTTGTGGACGAGGAGCTGTCCGACACCGAGCAACAACATCATCTCGGCGCGGTGCTTTTCGACTCCATCGCGGATTACCTGCTTGAGCTTAAAGAAGAAGGCGCGTTCGAAGACAAGCTTCTTATCGCGACTCAGCACCATAACTCGCTTCCGCACTTCACCGGAGAGGAAACGCTTCTTAAAGATTTCACAATGTATAACTACGAGGAATTCGCCGACTTCATGGCGGATCTCGGAGTAAGATACGTTTATTCCGGACACATGCATTCCAACGATATAGCATACCGTGTTTCGCTTAACGGGAACCCGCTTACCGATATCGAGACTTCTTCCGTCACCGGTTACGGCGGCGCGGTGCGCTATACCGAAATTGTGCGCGGTAGCGTAGGCGCGAGCTATGCCGAAAACTTTTACACCCGTCTCGAACCCATAGAAGGCGTGGATCTTTCGCCCGTATTCGCGGCGGGACTTATGGACGACGAATACGTAGCGCGTTTCGGACTCGGCGAGTTTGTCGGAGCTTCCCGCAAGGTTTCCGACGCGAGCGAGTATGCCGGCACCAAACTTTTCTATAACATAATCGACAACGTCGTTTACGGCAGTTATCTCAACGTGGACTTTATCGGCGGGCTCGGCGCCATGGTCGGCGGGCTGCTGCCTTCCGAAGGGATACTGGCTTCGCTTAAAAGCATCGCGGAGCCCCTCGTAAACAATATAGTTACGCATATCGAAGAAGTGCTGCTCGCCGACTACGAGTACGGCGGCGACAGGGCGGAATTTTCGGGCTCAGAGCGCGGCGCAAAACTTTGCGGCTACGTGGACGAATTGCTTACCCGCGCGATTAACGTCGAACTCAATTCCGAAGGAACCACGCTGTTCGACTTCGTGCTCGGCGCCTATCTCAAGCACGTCGGCGGCTTCGACACCGCCTATGCGGACGCTTCGGCGGGCGATAAAGAAGCTCTCGAAAATCTCTCCAACGGCAGCGTTCTTAAAGCGCTTCTCGCAATAATTCTCGACGAAAACGGCGGGCTTTTGCCGATAGTCAAAGGACTTTTCGAGCATCCCATCGACATTGCGAAAGGTATGACGACGCAGGAAGTGAACGCGCTGAATTCGTTGTTCTATCTCATTTCCACCGAAGACTCGGTGAACGTGCATGAGCTCGTTCTCGACGAGCTCATGCCGGGCGTGGTGAGCTTGCTCAAAACGATGAACGTGATAAGCCTCGACCTCAAGGGACTTTCCGGAGCGGAATTCATAGACGACGTTATCAACTCTTACGTGACCGAAAGTTTTTATACGAGCCTCGGCGAAATTGCCCACGGTATCGCTTACGCTTTCTCGATAGACGAGACGGCGGCAATGGAGAACGTGAGAGGAGAATACGTGCTCTATAAGACGGACGATACGCTTGCGGCAAGCTACGTCGAAGGCAAGACAGACAACACTCCCACCAAGGAGCGCGGTATGCTTCCGTCTATGCTTACGGTAACTTTCGGCGAAAATCCGCAGACCGATAAAAACTTCGTTTGGTTTACCTCAAAAGCCATAACGGGAACCGATATTCAATATAACGAGGGCGAAGAATTCGACGCTTCCTCGGCGAAAACGGCGACGGGCGAGTTCGAAGTATACGCTACCACCACCGCCAATATCGACCTCGGAATATTCGCGACACTTATGCACGTCGAGCTCGGGAGACACACCGTGGAACTTACGGGACTCAAGGCGGGTACCGTTTACTCTTACCGCGTCGGCGACGCGGCGAAAGGGTACTGGAGCGAAGCGTACACCTTCTCCACGGCGCCCGGAGAGGATACGCCCTTCGAGATATTGCTCATAACCGATATTCAGGGCTCGTCGTCCAAGCCGTATACGCAGGCGCTCGACATTATGGCGAAGGTGGAAGGCGTATTCGAGAACGGATACGATTTCGTCATCAACTGCGGAGACGTCGTGGACAATTCCCGCAACCTCGTGCAGTGGAGATATTATCTCGACATACTGGGCGATTACTGGGCGAATACCACGACCGTGGTGGCGGCGGGCAACCACGACAAATATACCTACGAGGCGCCCGATTACGAGGACATAGCGGAAGCGGCGGAATATTCGTGGATAGGAGCGGATACGGTGACCGACGCGTACAGCTATCTCCTGTTGCATTATAATCTTTCCTACCCGGAGCAAAACGACCTTACGGGAGCGTATTACAGCTTCGACTACGGCGCGGTGCATTTCACGGTGCTCAACACCAACGACCTCAACGCCAAGGGCGGCATCAGCGACGCGCAATATAATTGGCTCATTAACGACCTTGACTCCACCGACAAGAAGTTCAAAGTCGTCGTCATGCACAAGGGGCTGTATTCGGCGGGCTCGCACATTACCGATACGGACGTCGTGGCTATACGCAAACAACTGACCTCGGTGTTTGCGGAAAAGGGAGTGGCGCTTGTGTTGCAGGGACACGATCACACTTACAGCGAAAGCTATTATATCGACGCAAACGGCAACGTCGTAGACACTTCCGCAGACGCCACGACCGCGCTCGGCGGCGAGAACGGCGTATTGTACGTGGCGCTCGGCACATTCGGGGACAAGTTCTATAATTATGTGGAATCCGACAAGATACCGCTCGAATTCGGCAAAGAACTGCACGATCCCACCCTTAAAAATCCCACTTTCGGCAAACTGGTATTCGACGGCGAAAATCTTTACTATACCGGATACGAATACGACCTCGAAACGGGTGAAATACGCGAAGTACGCGCAGGCGGGCTCGGACTCGGGGCAACGATAGCGATAATAGCGTGTTCCGCGGTTGCCGTGGGGGCGCTCGTGGCTATTCTGTGCGGCATAAGGAAAGCGAGGAAGAAGAAGGCGTGACACCTTCGGCGGTCAGGACAGACGAAGCGTTTGCCGCGCGCGTACTCGGATTGAGGGAGCGGAACAGCCATAAAGGCGATTTCGGATATGTCGGTCTGATAGGCGGGTGCAGGGAATACTGCGGCGCCGTAAAACTTGCCAATCTCGCGGCGGCGGCGATGCGCGCGGGCGCGGGAGTCGTGAGACTCACGGTTCCCGAAGGCATAGCTTACGCGGTGGCGCCGTACCTTATGGAAAGCACCCTCTACGCGCTCGGAGACGACGGCAAAGGGGGAGTGAAGTACGACGCGGAACGCGTCGAAGGAGCGTTGAAAGGCTTGCGCGCGGTAGGCGCGGGAATGGGGCTCGGCAGAAACGGCGAAGTATTGGCGCTCGTAAAGCATATTTTGTCGAAGGAAGGCTTGCGCGTCGTACTCGACGCGGACGCGTTGAACGCGGTGGCAGACGCGGGCTCGGAAATACTTAAAGACGCCCGCGGCGAAACGGTAGTTACGCCGCACCCCGGAGAATTCGCGCGGCTCACGGGACTCACGGTTGCGGAAGTAGTCGCCGCACCCGAAGAACTTGCCGCGGCGTTCGCCGCGGAATACGGCGTGACGGTGCTTCTCAAAGGCGCGGATACCGTTATTACGGACGGGGAAAGACTTTTCGTGAACGAAAGGGGAACGCCCGGAATGGCTACGGCGGGGAGCGGCGACGTGCTTACGGGGATACTTACGGCGGCGGCGGGATACGCAAAGGACGTTACCGAAGCCGCGGCGTTCGCGGCGTACGTTGCGGGCGTTGCGGGGGAGCTCGCCGCGGAAAACGAGGGTATCGCCGGAATGATAGCGGGAGACACCGCGCGCAATATTTCGCGCGTCTTGAAAGGCCTTGAAGAAAAGTTACGTTCTTAGTCAAGAACGGACGGAATACAATTATACAACGGAGGTTTCATTATGGCTAAAAAAGCGAAAGGCAAAGATTATTTCGGTTTACCGAAAATAATAAGCATCATTCTTGCTATAATTCCCGTCACTGCGTGGTTGCTCGGTATTATTACGAGATTTCTCGAGGGCAAGATCGTCGCCGGTATCATAAGAATATTCGGCGGATGGCTCATTTGGGTAGTGGACCTTATCCTCATGATCCTGAGAGGCAGGATCTGGAGATTGCTCAACATTTAATCCCGTTGGCTTGAAAAGGAAGTATGGCGAAAGATAAGGAACTCGCCGCACAAGAAAACGGCGAAAAAAAGAAAAAAATACCTTTATCTCTGATATTCTGCATACTACAGACGGCGTTCTTTCTGGCGTTTACGATAAACGGCTTCTTGAAGCGGTTCGAAGATTCGAAGTATATGCCTTTGGTCGTCGCGCTCGTGGCGGTATATCTCATATCCTTCGTCGTCGTTATAGCGGTAAATATCCGCAACGCGAAAAAAGCCAAAGAGCTTGCGGCGGCGTATAAAACGTCCGCGCAGGATCTTAAACTGTCGCTGCGCGTATGGGATACGGTCTGCGTGCTGGTGGGACTTGCTGCTTCGGTATCGATGTTGCTTGCCACCTATTCGGACGCCGACAGCGGTTTTCTCAGTCAGTTATTCGCGCTGGGCAGCACGGCTATAGCGGCGACGAGCGCGTTCTGGTCGGTATTTTTCACGGCGCGAAAGCTGAAAAAGCGCGTCAAGACCGAGCAGAAACGCCGTAAAAAAGCGCAGAAAGAGGCTGAAAAAGCTAAGCGCAAAGCGGAGTAAAAACGGAACGGTAAAAAGCAATCCTCACACGCGCGATCAAGCCGCGCGTGAGTCGGCGCGACGTCCAGAGACGCCGCAAGGTGGGATATGGCGAAAACGCTTGAGGAAATGAGTCTTGAAGAATTGTGGCGGCTGTTTCCCGTAGAGCTTGCGGAGCCGGACGCAAAGTACGCCGCGCAATTCGCAAAAGAGCGCGAGAGTCTCGTCGCGATATTGCCGCCTTGTTCCCGTATAAGCCACATAGGAAGCACCGCGATAAAAGGGATAGCGGCGAAGCCGATAACGGATATACTTGTCGAAATTAAGCCCGAATATTCTCTTACCGCAACCGGCGAAGCGCTCGAGAAAGGGGGCTATATTTTAATGTCGTCGGGCGAAAGGAGGGCGTCTTTCAATAAAGGCTATACGCCCGAAGGCTACGCGGACGAAGTTTTTCATCTGCATTTGCGGTATTACGGCGATAACGACGAATTGTATTTCAGGGATTATCTGAACGAAAACGCCGCCGCGGCTGAAGAATACGCCGCGCTCAAAACGGAGCTCGCTAAGCGCTACCGTTACGACCGCGACGGGTATACGGCGGCAAAAGGCGAATTCGTGAAAAAACATACCGAAGCCGCCAAAAAGAAATACGGCAGGCGGTATTGAAGGTTTAAAAGGATCGGGAAGCGGAGCGGAAAGCCCCGTTTTTATTTTGTCAACCTTGAGCGTCTATTCGGTTGACAAAGTTTTTGCGCGTAAGGTATAATCGCGGTATGAACGAATGGGACAAAACAGAGGATAAGGTGCTTGAAGCGCTCGAGACGAACAGGGATCGCCCCGTGTCGGGCGCGGCGCTCGCCAAAGAGGCGGGCGTAAGTCGCAACGCCGTCTGGAAGGCGGTGAACGCGCTTATTGCGCGAGGATATCCCGTGACGAGCTCGAAAAGGGGATACACGCTTTCCTGCGATTCGGAAGTGGTTTCCGCGCAGGGGATAGCTAAATATCTCAACGAAAAGGTGCGCGCCGTTTGCGCGATAGACGTCCGCAAGACGGTGACGTCCACGAACACGGTGGCAAAAGAGCTCGCTTCGTCGGGCGCGTCGGAATGGACGACGGTAGTGGCGACGGAACAGACGGGCGGCAAAGGAAGACAGGGAAGAAAGTTTTATTCGGGCGCGGGCGCAGGGGTGTACTTTACCGTAGTGGTACGCCCGCGCGACGAGCGTGCGGGATTTCTCACGGTGATAGCCGCTCTCGCGGCTTCGCGCGCGATAGAGAAGGTATTCGGAACTTCGCCCGCGGTCAAATGGGTAAACGACGTATACGTCGACGGCCGCAAATGCGTGGGAATACTGACGGAAGCGGTGACCGATCTCGAATCGCGCGGGATAGAGTTCGCCGTGGTGGGCACCGGATTCAATCTCAACGAGCCCGAAGGCGGTTATCCCGAGGAGATACGCGGCATAGCGGGCACGGTGGGCGCCAAAGTAAAGGACGGCGCCAATCGCGTCGTAGCCGCGGCGCTTAACGAATACTACGAGCTATATACGTCTTTCGACAAAAAAGCGGTGGCGGAAGAATACCGCGCGCGCAGTTTCCTTATCGGAAGAACGGTAACCGTTGTGAAAGCCTCTGAGGAGCGCGAAGCCGTGGTAACCGGCATAGACGACGAATGCAGGCTGGAAGTGGATTACGGCGGAGAACGCGCGCTGCTCGATTCGGGCGAGGTGAGGTTGTTGCTCAAATGAAAAAAATAAAAAAGTTCAACGGGATATCCACCCGTAATCTCGTACTGACGGCGCTGTTCACCGCGCTCGTGGCGATAGGGGCGTTCATCAAAATACCCACGCTGATAGTGCCGATCACTTTGCAATTCGCGTTCTGTTTGCTCGCAGGTCTGCTCCTCGGCAAATTAGGCGGACTCGCCGTAACCGTATATCTGATCATAGGGCTCGTCGGAATCCCCGTTTTCACGGAAGGCGGCGGCATATTCTATGTTCTGAAACCTTCGTTCGGGTACCTCATAGGTATGGCTATAGGAACCTTTATTTGCGGTTTGATAGCGAGGAGCGGTAACAAGCCTTCTTACCCGAGAATGCTTTTAGCCTCTTTTGTCGCGATGCTTGTCGTAGACTCGCTCGGCGTTATTTATATGTACTTTATGTGTAATTATTATCTCGGTACGGAAATGACTTTCTTGAAAGCGTTGTACGCCGGGGTCGCCGTATTTCTGCCCACCGACGTAATGTGGTGCTTCCTGGCGAGCCTTATTGCGTATAAGCTTCTTCCCGTTCTCGAAAAATCGGGGCTCGGCGAGCGCAAGAAAAAGGACGCGCCTTTACCCGCCGAAGCGTCCGCTACGGAACTCGTTGACGAAGGAGTTTCGTCGGAAATAGTACACCCCGCGGCGGTAGAGGAGCCCGACAAAAATAAGGGCGTCGGTTAAATCCAAACGCTACCGACAAGCGATATTAACGACGTTCGCCCGCGCCGAAAGGCGCGGGCGTTTTCACGGGGGCGCGGACACGCGCGATTATTTTATTGACAGCCCCGTCCGCCGTAGTTTATAATGGATATGAATTAGGAATCTCTTTTCGGAGGCTGAATTTTGGATTATATCATAGAGGGCTTGAATGCCGTTACCTGGCAACAATTGGTTATGTGGGTCATCGGCGCGGTGCTCATTTTCCTTGCAATTAAAAAGAAAATGGAACCTTCGTTGTTGTTGCCGATAGGCTTCGGCGCCATTCTCGTCAACATTCCCGGCAGCAACGTGCTCGGCGAAAACGGAATCGTGCAATGGCTTTTCGAAGTAGGTATCGAGGCGAGCGAAGCTATGCCCATTCTCCTGTTTATAGGCATAGGCGCGATGATAGATTTCGGACCGCTTCTTTCCAACCCCAAACTGTTCCTGCTCGGCGGAGCGGCGCAATTCGGTATTTTCGTGACGATTTTGCTCGCCGCGCTTATCGGAGACAGCGTTTTCTCGATAGAAGACGCCGCGTCGATAGGTATAATAGGGGCGGCGGACGGTCCCACTTCGATACTAGTGGCGCAGACGCTCAACAGTAAATATCTTGCCGCGATAGTGGTGGTGGCGTATTCGTATATGGCGCTCGTACCGATCATACAGCCGCGCGTGATCAAACTGATCACCACGAAGAAGGAACGTTGCATCCACATGAAATACACCAATTATACGGTGAGCAAGACGACGAAAATACTTTTCCCGATAGCGGTTACGCTCGTGGCGGGGCTTATAGCGCCCGCTTCGCTCGCGCTCGTAGGCTTCCTTATGTTCGGCAATCTGATACGCGAATGCGGCGTGCTGGACAGCCTCTCCGACGCGGCGCAGAACGTGCTTGCCAATCTCATAACGCTTCTTCTCGGTATCACGATAGCCTTCCAGATGCAGGCGGAATATTTCGTTACCTGGCAGACGCTCATCATTATGGGACTCGGGCTGTTCGCCTTCGTATTCGACACCGTGGGCGGCGTTATGTTCGCTAAATTCCTCAATCTTTTCACCAAGGACAACAAGATCAATCCCATGGTCGGCGCCGCGGGCATTTCGGCGTTCCCGATGGCGTCTCGCGTAGTGCAGAAATTGGGGCTCGAGGAGGACCAGAGCAACCACCTGCTGATGCACGCGGTGGGCACCAACGTGTCCGGACAGATCGCTTCCGCGATAGTGGGCGGGCTGATAATCGGACTGGTAGCCGGTTAAGGAGGACGACGATATGAATAACGTAATGTTACTGATGACCGAAGCAACCAAAGCGAACGTGCTGAAATCCCTCGAGATAATGTGGAAGGGGCTTGCGGCGATATTCATAGTGATAGGTATAATCGCCGTCATAACCTTCATAATGAACGATATCTCTACGAGGAAAGCGCAGGGGAAAAACATCTTCGGGAAGCCTTGCGCCAAAAAGGAAAAGAAAGAGAAAGGCTCCTCAGAGGAATAAAATATCCGCGAACAGGCGACCGCCGCTCTTGCGGCGGTCTTTTTTTGCGCCGCGCGGAAACGGAAAATCTAAGGAGCCCGAAGGGGGTGACCTCTTACGGAGCGTAGCTCCGCGTAACGGCTGAAAAAGCAGTCGCGGCGAAGAAAAGTATTTCAAGTAAATATGCAGTTAAGGTTATCGTTTATTTTATTACGGTATCCTTAAACCGGTTTTTTATTTCGTGGCGAACGGCTACGAAAAAGGGGCGCCGCGAGGAACGCGCGGCGCAAAAAAGGGCGTCGACTTGAGGCGACGCCCTTTGATGATACAGGTAACGAAAGACTTATCAGAACAGTCCGAACGCGAAGTACGCCACGGCGAAACCCGCTGCCGCAACAACCCAGAAAATCAAAGTCAATATCAAAGCCGCTTTGGCGAAATTGCGCTGGTTAGGATTTATCGTATTGTTATCCTTCTTTATCCAAGCGGCGAGCGCGATGATATTGATGAGGGGAAAGAGTCCCCAGAACAGCAGCTTGAACCAGTTGCCCGCCGTCATTATGGGCGCGGTCGCTTTGACCGGTTTGACGATCGGAGGTTTTTTCTCGCCCACGGAATAGTCGGTGGGATAGTAGGGATCTTTGCCACGCCTGACGGCTTGTTGTTTGTTTTTCGCCATGATAATCTCCCGTATACGTTCAGTATATCACGCTTTCCGCTCCGGGTAAAGAGTAAATTTTATCCTCTCGA
Source organism: uncultured Clostridia bacterium (assembly GCA_944350065.1). Lineage (GTDB taxonomy): Bacteria > Bacillota > Clostridia > Christensenellales > DTU072 > Stercoripulliclostridium_A. The sequence continues at coordinate 15,739 of CALVOD010000008.1, read as the reverse complement.
GCCCGCGACGGCACAGCCGCGAAAAAACTGCGTTTTCCGCCGAAAAACACATAACCGTACGCGCCTGCGTTCGGGCAGGTACGTAAACTCGGTAGGAACTTACGGTAGCGGGGATCAGAATTCGAGCTTGTCGAGTATCTCTTTGAGCGCTTTGGCTTCCTCGATGCTGAGCGTCATACCCTTGCCCATTCTCTCGTGAGAGGGGCTCCACTCGCGCAGGTCGAGCCTGGGATCTCTGCCGTTCCAGCTTACGTAGTTGAGCTCTTTCGTCCAGCCTCTTGCGGAAGTGCTGAGCACGCCGCACGCCTTGGTGATCTTATATTCTAATTCAGCCGGCATTTTTTACTCCTCCAAAAAATAAAATACCGTTTATACTATAAATAAAAGAACGCGCGCGCGTCAATGATATTTAAGAAACATTTACTATATTTTAACCGAAACGCACGCGCGCACGCAATCAGCGGCGCGTGAGTCGAAGGTCCTTGCCGTCCAGAAGATACAATCTCGAGCGCTCGCGATCCGCAAGTCGGGAAGCCACGCGGTCGCCGTAACGCGAGCGCAGATTTTCGAAGTCGAGGTTGGTGGTGATGACGAAATGCCCTTCGTTTTCGGAGGTCAGCAGGGCGTAAAGATAATTGGCGGTGACGTTGTTGAAAAGCGGTTCGGCGCCGAGATCGTCTATCACTATCAGGTCGCATCCCGTAAGAGGGGCGAACAGCTCCGCTTTTTCGTTTACGGGCGCGCGGTGGTATTTGAGGAAAAGGTTGTTGAGCTGTACCGCGTTGATGAAAAGCACCGAATACCCTTTGCGCATCACCGCGTTGGCGAGCACGCCCGCGGCGTAGCTTTTGCCGCAGCCCACGGGTCCGCTGAGACCGATCACGGGGGCTTTGTTGTCGGGAAAATCGGCGGCGTATTTTGCGAGTATCGCGTACGCCTTCGAGTAAGAGGGACGCATGCTTTCGGGAATGCCTTTCAAAAGGTCGTCGTCGAATTTGTCGGCGTCCGTGGGAACTCCGCGAGCGCCTTCGCGAAGCTCGGCGTAAATCAGCTCTTTCAGGCAGACGCAGTCCGCTCCGTTCACCGAGCCGGTATCGTTACACAATGCGCAACGGTAGTGCGGCGTCAGGTCGCTTTCGGAATATCCGAGCTCTTTAAGGCGCGCCGAGCGCTCCGCCTTTTTCTTTTCGAGTTCCTCTTTAAGGGTGCCCGTATCCTCTTTAAGGGCGCCCAAACGCGCTATTTTGAATCCGAGCGCCACGCACTCGGAATTCAGAAGCGAATAGCGCGGGTCTTTGGCGACTTCCTCGGCTACGGCGTCGGCGGCGCTTTCCGCAAGAAGACGTCTGCGTTTTATTTCGAACAGCGCGCGTTGCTTGTAATTTGCCATTTCAGACGTCCTCCTCGTCGGGCTCCACTTCGTCGAGCGAACGGAATACGGAGGTTATTTCCTCCGCGGTGTATTCCTGCTTGATGATTCCCGCGCCCGCTTTTTTCTTCGATTTGCTTCCGTCGCCGAGGAAGGCTTCGGCTTCTTCGGGAGTACGGATACCGTTTTCTTTCATTATCAGCAGAAGTTTGTTTATGTAGCTCATAGGGAAGGGCTTGCCCGCGGCTGCCGCCGCTACGCGCATGACGGTTTCGTGATCGAAGCCCCACGTCTCCACGAACGTACGGTAAAAATCTCTGTCGCGCGCCGTAACGATGCCCTCCGATCCGCACGCCGCGAGCACTTCGCGGATTTTGCCGTCTATTGCCGTTTGCCTGCTTACGTAGCTTTCGATGCCGCGCTCCGTCACGATACCGAGTTTATGCAGCTTTTCGACGTAGACGTTCATTCCGTCCAGCGTCTTTACGTTGCGGATAAAACAGAATTTCGCTATCCTGAGAAGCGCCCCTTGCTCGAACCCCAGCCCGAGCCACGGATTTACGTACGCTTCGACGGGCATGTCGTAGCTCGCGTAATAGCTTCCGAGCGCGCGGATTATTTCCTCCGCCAGATCGCGCGCAGCTTCCTTTTGCTTGCGGTATTCCTCCGCTTCTGCCGCCGTTTTCACGCCGGCAGCGTGAAGCTCTTCCAGATAGGGGGCGAGCTTCCGTATCCCGCCGCGCCTGCGGCAATACCGCGCCGCGGCGAGTATCACGTCCAAACCGTAGCCGTAATCCTTCGTCCAGCGTACGTACGTCTCCCGATCTTCTATCGTGGGCGCCGAGCGTAACCCCATGGTTTCGTATATCGATTTCACGGCGCCGGCGTTGTTTTCGAGCTCGTCGAGCCTCGCGTTTACGTCCGCTTCCGTGCGGACGCCTTCCTTCGCCCAGTTCGCCGCCACGCTCAATACGTATGCGGTGTTCGTCGTCCCGCGCGCGTCACGGCAGTACCTCGCGATGAGTAGCATCGCGTTTTGCTCCACTTTGTACGCGCGCATCAGCTCCACGTACCGCAATATGTCCTGCGCGGGCAATTCGCGCTCAGGAAATATCCTTCTTATTTCCTCCACAAAATCCCCGTATTCCTTGGCATTGTATTTCACTACGGGCGTTATCGGCGTTTTGACCGAATTGTACGTGATCGCGACGGGCGTAGCTTTGCTTACGCTTACCAATCCCAGTTCTTCCCAGTAGGCGTATGCACGCATTATACGTTCCTCGGTCACTTTCAACGACAACGATATCCTTTCGATACTGTTGTCGCTCTCCCGTCCGCAGCCCGCAAGCCACAGCCCGTATAAATATATTTTCACGTCGAGGGAATCCGCTTCGGGCAGATACCCCGTCAGAAATACGTTGTCTATTTCCGTGTAGCCTTCTCGCACATATTCGCGGCTTAATCTCAGAAAACTCATTTTTCTCCTAAATTTCCGATTGTCTTTTTCGCGTCACCTATTGCATTGTCTTCTTTTAAGTTGTATAATATGAAATATCTACGCGTATCGGGGCGGGATTTTCGTGTACGCTATTTAATATAGCACAATCGCCTCTCCTTTACCAGTAAAAATCGGATAATTTTCCGCCACCACAATATGTGGTAGCCGGTCGGTTTTCCGACACAACAGAGACAATTTTCACGGAGGAGCATATGAAACTCAATACCCTTTCCATCAAAGGTTCGAACGCAGCGGAATACTTTTACGATTTCGGCAACAAGGCGGCAGGCTGCATAGTTCTTGCCGACGCCGACGGCAAAAATCTGCGCGAAGCGCTCAGTTATGTGTTTTACGGCGAAGCCGCCGCGGGGCGCGAACTGCCTCTGACTGCGGAATTGAAATTCGTCATAGAAGACGTGGAATATTCTCTTGCCCGCACTACGTCCGCCGACGCGGAAGGGGCGGTTACAGAGAGCGCCGTTCTCACCGGAGCGGACGGCAAAACCGTTTGCGAAGGCGTGGAAGCGGTCAACGCTTTCATAGACGAGAAAGTGGGACTCAACAAAGTATGTTTCGAAGAATTGTTTTTCATCGATCGCGACGAAGCGGCGAACATATATGCGGACACTTTGACGAGGGAGAGTTTCATAGCGGAGAAGATGGCGAAATTCGCCACCTCCGAAGACGTGATGGCGAAATACGCCGCGCTTAAAGACGAGGAGAGGGCGTTGCTGGAGCACATCGACATGGTGGAAGCGGTGACGCGCGACGAGTTGAAGGAGCAGCAGCTGATAGTCGATTCCGACAAACTTGCGTTGGACGACGTACGCGGCAGGATAGAATCGGTCAAACTCGATTTGGGATACGCGGCGAAATATCAGGAGGAGCTGAACGCATATTACGACGCCGTGGCGAAGATGGACGCGCTGAAAGCGCGCAACGACGAAATGGCGGCGCTGGCGGAGAGAGCGGCGCGGAGCACCGCGGCGAGCGAAGTGGCGGCGGCATACGAGAAGTACGACGCGTTGAAAGCGGATATCGCGGCAAAGAAGAAGGCGCTCGAAGCCGACAAGAAGGAGAAGGAAGCGCTCGAAGCGAAGGCGCAATCGGGCGAGAACAGTCTTAAACTTTTGGGCGACGAATACGTGGCGGCGGCGGAGCGCGAGCGCGGTCTTAACGCGGCGATACACGATCTGATCGTGTCCGGCAACGAAACTCCTCAGCGCACCGACATATTGCGCGGAGCGGACGCGTACTACGCGAAATTCGACGAGGAAAGCGAGGAATTGAAAGCCCGCCGCGAGGTATTGGAGAACGAAGCGGGCGAGCTTGTGACGAAGCTGGACGAGCTTACCAAGAGGAAGATAGCGATACGCGAAAGTTCCGGCTACAAGCAGGCGGTACGCGACGGCGCGGCGGCGGAAGCGCGTATGGCGGGCATAACCGCCGAGATCAAGACGATAGAGGAGCGCATAGAGCGTTTAAGCGCCAACAGAGCGGCGCTTGCCGACGACGCGAAGGCGCTCAAGGATAACGAAAAGAACCGCAAGAACGAGGTACAGAAACTCGAAAGAGAGATACGCGGCAAATACGCTACCGTGGAAGAAGCGGTGGACGCGGCGATACTGTACAAGCAGACTTTATACGCGAAGCATTTGTGGGTTAGCCGCAACGAAGTGGAGCTTGACGCCGTCAAGAAGAAGATAGAAGGCGTGGAGGGGACGAAAGGAACTTACGCCGACAGGCTGGCGACGCTGACGACCAAGAGGGAGGAAGTGAGCAGGCACAGAGCGCGTCTTATAGAGAAGCTGAGACTTCTTAACGAAAAGCTCACCGAGTATATGAGCTACAACCGTCTGCGCGAGATAGCGGGCGAAGTGGAGTACGGCGGACATTGTCCGTTGTGCGACGGATTCGTATCGGTCAAGAAGGAATTGCCGTTACGCGACACGAAGGCGCTCGACGACCAGATCAAAGCGGTGGAAGCGGAGATAGCGAAGGACAACGCCGCCATAGTGGAAGCGGAGTCTTCGATAGGGCAGTATAAAGCTGCCGAGACTGTGAGCGCGCAGTATCTCGAGGCGCTCGAGACAACGAAGAAGAACAAGGAGCAGGCGATAGCGAAGGTTCTTGACGAATACGGCGTCAAGAGCATACCCGAGCTGTTCGCGCTCGTCGAGAAAGCCGCAAAGGACGGCAACGAGCTTACGAGGAAGGTAGACAATTTCCGCAGAGCGGAAGGCGAGCTGACGAGGCTTGAGGAGGCGACCGCGCTCATAGCGAAGCAGACCGACGCGATAGACAACGAGTTGTTGCCCGCGGAGAGGAACGCCTTGCAGGCGCTGCGCGACGAATACGCCGACGTAAAGAGCGCTTACGACGTGAACGCGACTTATTTCGGCGGCGAGAGCGCGCTTTCGCTCGCCGACAAGCTGACGGTAGTCGAGAAGGAATACGAGGACATCGAGGACGAAATATCCTCCGACGAAGCGAGGCTTTCCGAGGTGGACGGCGAGCTTAACGAAATCAATAAGCGCATTGCCGATATCGAGGAGCGCAAGGTCAAGGTAGAGGTAAACGGCGTCGAGCTTACTTACGGCGAGATCATCGTCAAAGTTTACACCGATTATCTTATCGCGCTCGAACGCGAAGCGGCGGAAGCGACGGCGGCGAAGGAAAACGTCAAGCTGCGCATCGCAGGAACGCGCAAAGTGGTGAACGACGTACAGGCCGCGGCGCGCGAGGCGGCGGACAAGGTAACGCTTGCGGAAGCGTCGATAGCGGCGACGGAGGAGACCGCCTCCAACCTGTACGCGGAATACGAGGCGAAATTCGCGGAAATAGGCATCACGAAGCGCGAAGATCTCGCTGTGATAATCATGAGCGACGAGGAGCTCGACAAGAGCCGCGAAACTCTCTACGCATACGACGAAGACGTGGCGGGCACGAAGGAAGCCGTCAACGTATATAAAGCGGGCATAGACGCGCACGCGGCGTATTACGACAATTACGCGGCGAACAACGCCGCGCTCGAATCGCTGAAAGCGGAAGAGGACAAAGCGGTAATGGCGCTCGGCAACAGCATGGCGGTAATGGCGGATATGGAGAGAAGGTACAACGAACTCATAGACTGCAACCGCAGGCTGGGTTATCTGCAAGCCCGTATCAAAGGCATAGACGACATGTCGGCAGCCATCAAAGAGGGCGCGATACTCGCTACGGACCTTGCTTCGCTCATCTCGGCGCGCGCGCAGGAAATAGTTAAATCGGTATCAGGGGACAGATACGCCACTGAGTCCGGCGAAGACGGAGCGTTGGTGCTCGTTACCAACGGCAAGGGCAAGATACGTTACGACAAGCTGACGAAGGAAGAAGCGGCGCTGATGCCTTTTGCGACGGCGGCTGCGTATAACGAAGTAATGGTGGCGTTGCTTGCGGGCAACATACTTCCCGCGATAATCGTGAAAGCGGAGGAATGCGACAAGCAGTCGCTCACTCCTCTCGTGGAGTATTCGAAGAACCGCGAGCTCATAGCGATACCGGAGGACGACGCGGCGTTCTTCAAAGCGATCAGCAAGATATCCGTATAGAGAACCGCTTAAACTCTGTCGGACGAAACGAAGCGAACTACGGGGTGGCGATGCCGCCCCGTAACGATGTATAAAGCCTTGAGAAAAAACGCGGGGCAAAAACAAAAAACACAACTCTATTTCAAGGAATCAAGGAGCGCGTAATGAGCGAAGTATTGAAAGTCGTAAACCTTACAAAGGAATACGCCACCGTACGCGGTTTGGGACGGACGGCGCCTTTGAGAGCGGTTGACGGAATATCTTTTGTCGTCAACCCGGGCGAAGTGGTAGGCTTTCTCGGGCCCAACGGCGCGGGGAAATCCACGACGATCAAAATGATAACGGGGCTTGCCGCCCCCACGTCCGGAGAGGTGTATATCGACGGACACGACGTTATCAAGGAGCGCGCCGCCGCAATGCGGTGCGTCGGCGGCGTTATCGAAAGCCCGGATATGTACAACGATAAGACCGCGTTGTGGAACCTGAGATATTATGCCTCTTTGCAGTACGCGGGCGATAAGAATAAGGATAAAAACCGTATCGAGGAACGTATCCGGAGCGTAATATCTCTCGTGGGGCTCACCGGCAGGGAGAATGACAAGGTCAAAACCTATTCTATGGGTATGAAACAGCGTTTAGGGATAGCGCAAGCGCTTATCGAGATACCCAAACTGCTCGTTCTCGACGAGCCCGCCAACGGACTCGACCCCGACGGGATCAAAGAAATACGCGATTTGCTGAGGACGCTCGCGGCGGAATACGGCGTGGGTGTGCTCGTGTCGAGCCATCAGCTTGCGGAGATGCAGCTTATGTGCGACCGCTGTCTCATCATCAACCGCGGCAAGATAATCGAGGACAGGAGGATATCCGAACTCAATCTGGATTCAAAGGGCAATTTCGGCATTATCGTCAAGACGGACAGGGCGGAGGAAGCCGCTAAGTTCATCAAAGAAAAATTCGGAACGGACGCGCAAGCGGGCGCGGGCGAGGTGCGCGTACATTCTTCGCTGAAAGCGAGCGACCTTACGAGGGAGCTCGTGCTTGCGGGCTTTAACGTGTACGGCGTTTCCGAGGAAGAAGTCAAACTCGAAGACCTGTTCATGCACGCGGTGCACGGCGGAAGCGAGGAGGAATAACCGATGTTTGCTACACTTTATGCCGGCGAATTGAGAAAGCAATTCAGCCTCAAAACCGTTATCATTATGTCCGTGGTGGCGTTGCTGATAATTATCGTGTTGGCGGCGGTATTCGATTCCGTTAACGAAATAATATTCACTGCCGACTTAGGCGACTTCGGGATCACGGGCGGCGGTATAGGCGTTACCGACGACGTTACCGCTCCGGGAGACGGCGGCGAAGCGTTCACGGGAACGTGGAATTATACCGAGGAAAGCGTTAAAGCGGAAATTGCGCAGACCGAATTTTTAATAGAAGCGCTCGAAAAAGAGAAGCAAGAGGACGGTTTCGCCTATTACCGTAATTCCGATTACCTCTATTACGCCCGCGCCAAACTCGCGTTGCTCGAGTACATAGAGGAAAACGAACTGTACAATACCGACCTCGCGGTATACACCGACGGCTCCGTCGTCGGTATGAAAACTACCGGATTTACTGCCGATACCGTATGCGTAATGATGCTCGGCTCGCTCGTATTCCTCGTGATTATCTACGGCGCGATAGCGGCGGGCGCGGCTTACCCCGACGAATTCAGATACGGCACCGTTAAACTGCTTCTCTTACGCCCCGTTTCGCGCGACGCGCTCACGGGCGCGAAACTGCTCGCCGCGCTCACGCACGTTACCGCGGCGTATTTTGCCTGTTTCCTCGTTTCGATAGCGCTGTCGTACGCTGTTTTTCCCGTAGAACACGCGGATACGCTGTTTATGTTCAACGGCGGCGCGGTAACCGTCGCGGACAACGCCGCGCAGATAGGCATTGCGTTTGCCTGTAACTACGTCACCGTGCTCGTGTATACCGCGATAGCTTTCTCGATAGGAGCTTTGACACGCAATAAAATTTTCGCGATAGTCACCCCCGTCATTCTGTTGGAGGTGCTCGGCGCCATTCTGAGCATATCGGGACTCGGCAGATTCTTTATCTCCGACGCCGCCGATTGGGCGCAGTTTGCGGGACTCGGCAGCACGCTTTCGGGCGGCGCGAATTTCTTCATCAGCCTAGCGATGACGGCGCTTTATACGGGCGGCTTGCTCGCGGCGGCGTTCCTCGTCGTGCGTAAAAGAGACGTAGCGTAGCGCGTTATCGGCATTCGGCGCCCCGCAGACGGCGTCTTAGTGCGGAAATTTCGCCCTTTACGGCGTATTCCGCATAAAATAAAAAAGTTTGCAAAAATATTGACATATAGTGTTTAATAACCTATAATGTACTAACAATTAACGACTTTTCCTTCGGGGAAAGGTACGGAGGCATAAGAAATGGATAAAAAAATACCGCTTACCCAGAAGAAATTCGACGAGCTTACGGCGAGACTTCAGGAGTGCAAAACGACCGGTAAAATGGAAGTGGCGCAGGCGTTGAAAACAGCTAAAGAATTCGGCGACCTTTCCGAGAACGCCGAGTACACCGCCGCGAAAGACGCGCAACAGAAACTCGAAATCGAGATAGCCAAACTCGAGGAAATACTTTCCTCGGCGTATCCCATCGATCCCAGTTCGCTCAGCACCAAGACCGTGGGCGTAGGGCTCAGGGTAAAGGTATTGTTTGACGGCGATCCGGAGGAGCTTGCCGAGGAGTACACGATAGTGAACAGCCTCGAGGTCAACACCGCGGAGAACAAGATAAGCGACGAAAGCCCACTCGGAAGCGCGCTGATAGGGAAGGCGAAAGGGGACAGCGCCTCTTTCAAATCTCCTACGGGCAGAACGCTTTCGTTGAAAATACTCGAAATTTCCAAGGACTGAGCGCGCTTACCGCCGCGCGGCGGCGGGCGCGAGCCGACTTTAACCGTTAACCGTTTGCGGCGAAAAGCCGCGCTATTTAAGGACAAATGAGCGAAGAAAACAATAACGTGCTTCCCGTAGAGGAAGCTATAGACGAGAACGAAGTTATAGCGGTCCGCCACCAAAAACTTGCGGACCTCAAGAGCGAAGACAAAGATCCCTTTGCCGAAGTCAGCTACGACGTGACGGCGCACGCCGAAGATATATTCGGCGATTACGCTTCTTACGAGGAGAAAGAGGTTTCCCTCGCGGGCAGAATAATGTCCAAACGCGTTATGGGCAAGGCGGCGTTCGCGCACATACAGGACGGCACGGGACTGATACAGCTGTATTTCCGTATCGACGCGCTGGGACAGGAGGCGTACGAGGCTTTCAAAAAACTCGATATCGGCGATATAATCGGCGTCAAAGGCACCGTATTCACTACCCATAAAGGCGAAATCAGCGTTAAAGCGAGCGAATATATTTTGCTTGCCAAATCCTTGAGACCGCTTCCCGAGAAATATCACGGGCTGCGCGATCAGGAAATACGTTACCGCAAGCGTTATCTCGATCTGATAGTCAATCCCGAAGTGAAAGAGGTATTCGTCAAGCGTTCGCGCATCATTACGGCGATAAGAACCTTCCTTAACGCGAAAGGCTATATTGAAGTGGAAACGCCGGTGCTGAACACAATACTCGGCGGCGCCAACGCGAGACCGTTCATCACCCACCACAATACCCTCGATATAGATATGTATCTGAGAATAGCTCCCGAGCTTTATCTCAAGAGGCTCATCGTGGGCGGTTTCCTCAAGGTTTACGAGATGGGCAGGCTGTTCCGTAACGAAGGAATGGACACGAAGCATAACCCCGAATTTACCACGATAGAGTTATACGAGGCGTACGCGGATTATAACGATATGATGGACCTCACCGAGGAGCTGTATAAGTATTGCGCCCGCGAGGTGCTCGGCACGACCACGCTTACCTATCAGGGCGAAACGATAGAGCTCGGCGGCGCGTGGCGCAGAGTGAGCATGGTGGATATCGTTAAGGAAGTCACCGGTATCGATTTCGGCGCCGGTTACGACGCGGAGAAGGCGCGCGCCGAAGCGAAAAAGCTGGGTATCGAGATAGCCGAGAACGATTCCTGGGGCAACGCCCTTTACAAGGTATTCGACGAAGCGGTGGAGCCCGGTCTCGTGCAACCCACCTTCGTTATCGATTATCCCGTCGAGGTGAGTCCTCTCGCGAAACGCAAAAAGAGCGATCCGAGACTTACCGAACGCTTCGAATTCTTCATCACCGCGCGCGAGATGGGCAACGCGTTCAGCGAGCTGAACGACCCGATAGACCAGCGCGCCAGATTCGAAGACCAGGTGAAAAAGAGAGAGAAAGGCGACGACGAAGCGCAGATGATGGACGAAGATTACGTCAGCGCGCTCGAATACGGACTTCCTCCCACGGGCGGACTGGGCATCGGTATCGACAGAATGATAATGCTGTTCACCGACTCCGCGAGCATAAGGGACGTTCTGCTGTTCCCCACGATGAAACCCGTAAAAGCGTAGGCCGAAAGTGAAACTGCCGCTCAACGACCTGCTCGGACTGCATGCCGAAGATATTTCATTCCATACCCCCGCGCACAACGGGGGTATTCTCAACGGAGCGCTTGCGGCGGCGAAATTCGATATCACCGAACTTCCGTACTCGGACAATCTTCTTTTCCCTGAAGGGGTGATAGCCGAGTCGGAAGAACTTGTTTCCGAAGCGTACGGCTTTTGCGGTAAAAGCGTGTATTCTACGGCGGGAGCCACCGCGCTCATACACGCGGCGATTTACGCGCGCGCGCCCTACGGCGCCGTACTCGTCTACGGCAACGCGCACCGCTCGGTTTACTCCGCGCTACGCCGCGCGGGTGCGGGAGCCTTCCGTTATTCGGGCGGCGATCTCGGCGGCGCGCTCCGCTCGAGCAAAGCCGCAACCCTCGTAATAACCTCGCCCGACTACTACGGCAACGAGTTGCCGCTTGATAAAATCAAGGAAATCTCCGCGCGCTCAGGCGCGGACGTCATCGTCGACGCTTCTCACGGCGCGCACTTTGCATTTTCCCCGAAACTTCCCGATTCGGCAACCTTATATTTCGATACGGTTATCCATTCCGCGCATAAAACGCTTCCCGCGCTTACCGGGGGCGCGGTAGCGCATATAGGTAAGGATAAGGAAGAAGAATTTATGCGCGCCTTCCGCGACGTGCACACCACCTCGCCTTCATACCCCGTCATGGCGAGTACGGAGTGGGCTGTAGCCTATATGAAAGTAAACGGCGAGCGGCTGTACGAGGAAACGCTCGACGAGATAGCGCGCTTCAAGGAGAAAACGCGTTCGCTTCCCATAGAAGTGAAGGAAACCGACGATCCCACGCGGCTCGTGATTTATTCGGCAGAGGCGGAGAGCATTTGCTTGAGACTTGCCGAAAGCGGCGTTTACGCCGAATGCGCGGACGGAGAAAAGGCTACGTTCATCGTCACGCCCTTCAACGCGCGGGAGCTCAAGCGCGTAGCGGAAATACTCGGCGCTTTTCCCTTCGGGAGAACAAAGGCTCCGCGCCCGACGCCGGTTGCGGCGGAGGGACTTACCGAACTTACGTTCGGCACGGTGGCGGAACGCGTATCGGTAAGGGAATCCGCGGGAAGAATATTGTACGAGGGAGTGGGCGTCTATCCGCCCGGCGCGCCGGTACTTCTTCCGGGCGAATATATTACTCCCGAAAAAAGAGATATTTTACTCGAATTGTGCGCGCGCGACGATTTATCTCTCGTCGGACTTGAAAAGGGCGGCGTGCTTGTGTTAAAATAAATAATCGGCGGTACGCCCTTCGGGCGGCGCCGTAAATCTTCGGAGAAAGACGTGAAAGGGAAGTTCATAACGCTCGAAGGTTGCGAGGGAGTGGGTAAATCCACTCAGCTCAGACTGCTTGCGGAATATCTGAATAAAGAGGGCGCGGACACGGTGTTTACCCGCGAGCCGGGAGGCACGCCGCTTGCCGAGCGCATACGCGGGATATTGCTCGACGAGGATCTCGTCGTTTCGCCCTACGCCGAAGCGGAGCTTTTCGCCACGGCGCGGCGCGACCATATAGACAACCTCATACTTCCCGCCATAGAAGCGGGTAAGCTCGTCGTGTGCGACAGATATATAGATTCTTCGCTCGCCTACCAGGGAGTGGCGCGCGGGCTGGGGATAGAGCGCGTTTACGAGATCAACGCTTACGCCCGCGACAACTGCATGCCCGAGCTCACGATATTCATAGACATGGATCCCGCCAACAGCTGGAGACGGCAGAAGGGGAAAGAGGTGTTGCACGACAGGCTCGAGAGAGAGAATGCGGAATTCCACGCCGCCTGTTATCGCGGATATAAGGAAGTGGCGGAGCGCGAGCCGGAGCGGTTCGCGCTCATAGTCCCCGAACGCGACAAGACAGCCACTCATCTCAAGATAGTGGAAGCGCTCAAAGCGCGGGGTATCGTATGATAAGCGACCTTCTTAGAAAGAGCGAAGCCTATAAGGAATTTTCAGCCGCGGCGGCTTCGGGCAAAGCCTCGCACGCCTACCTCGTTATCGGAGACGACACCGTCACGCGCAAAGCGTATATGATACTGCTCGCCGCAACCTTTCTGTGTAAGCGCGGCGGCTTATACGAATGCGAAACCTGCAATCGCATAACGGCAGGCTCGCATCCTGACGTGCATATCTATAATTCCGACGGGAAAATGCGCGTAGAGGACACCAATACGCTTATTTCGGAAGCCTCTATGAGGAGTTGGGCAGACGGCGCCAAACTCTTTTTCATAGACAGAGCGGAGAGCTTGTCGCCCGCGGTGCAGAACAAGCTCCTTAAGCTCGTGGAGGAGCCGGAAGGCGACGCGGTGATAATTTTTTTCGCTTCGTCCGAGGTGCCGATACTGCCCACGGTGAAGTCGCGTACGAAAAAATGTTATTTGCCGCTGTTCGCGCCCGACGAAATATTCGCAGAACTTTGCTCGGACGGCGTGCCGCGCGCGCAAGCGGAGATAGCGGCGGCGCTTTCGGGAGGAAGTTTCGAGCGCGCGTATAAGCTCGGCGGCGACGAAGATTACGTGAGACTTTACGAGGGCGTTTTCGCGATGCTCGTAGGGTGTCGCAAGTCGCAGGATATCGCAAAGTATCTCGGAAGCGAGCTGTTCACGAAAGAAAATATCGGGCTTACGCTCGATTTCACGGAGATAATATTAAAGGACGCGTTGATACGCGCAAGCGGAAGCGGCGCGAAACTCACTACGCGTAACCGCGATTACGACCTCGACGAAATAGCTTCGGGCACGAGCGCGGGCGCGCTCGCAATGGCGATACTCGCCGTCAACAAGGCGCGTAAAATGCTTAGCGCGAACGTAGGCGCGGTCACCGTTGCGGAAACGATGTTATTCGATATATTGGAGGCTAAATACAAATGGCGATAGTAATTGGCGTTAAATTCAGAACGGCGCAGAAAATATATTATTTCGACCCCGCGGGCGAAGAATTCGCGGAAGGCGACGGCGTGATTCTCGAGAGTCAGCGCGGCGTGGAATACGCAAAAGCCGTTTTCGGCAACAAGGAAGTGGACGAGAGCGAGATAGTCGCGCCTCTCAAACCCGTTCTGCGTAAAGCAACGCCTAAAGACGACGAGCAGAACGAGCGCAATCTCGGAGAACGCGACAGGCTTATCCGCGACGCCAAGCGCAAAGTGGCGGACCACGGGCTTCCGATGAAGATAGTGGACGCCGAATACACTTTCGACAGAGCGAAAGTGATAATATATTTCACCGCGGAGTCGCGCATAGATTTCCGCGAGCTCGTGAGGGATCTCGCGGGGCTTTTCCGTAACAGGATAGAGCTTCGTCAGATATACGAACGCGACGACATCAAATTGCGCGGCGCGCTCGCGCCGTGCGGCAGACCCTGTTGCTGTACCACTTTCCTTCAGGATTACGAGAAGGTCAGCATCAAAATGGCTAAATATCAGGGGCTTTCGCTCAATCCTTCCAAGATAAGCGGCTGTTGCGGCAAGCTGATGTGCTGCTTAAGGTATGAGAACAACTATTACCAGGATATGTACAAGAGGATGCCCAAGGTCAATTCGCAGGTGGACACGCCCGACGGAAGGGGAGCGGTTGCGGAGAACGACGCTTTGCGCGCCGAAGTCAAGGTCAAGTTCCTCGACGAGGAGGGCGGAATATCCTTCAAGAGGTATCCGCTCGATAAAATACGCGCCGTAGGCAAGCATCCCGCGCATCGCGAGGAAACGGAAGAAAGCGACGACGAGAGCGACGAAGAATAGGCGGAAATTCCCGTTTGCTTATTGACAAGCGCGCGCGGGCGGTGTTACAATATCAGCAACAAAAACGGTAAAGGAGACTATATCATTATGGCATACGTAATCGATAAAGATACTTGCATAGGTTGCGGCAGCTGCGCCGATACCTGCCCCGTCGGCGCTATCAAAGCGGACGACGACAAATACACCATCAACGCCGACGAATGTCTGTCCTGCGGCGCTTGCGCAGGCGGCTGCCCCGTGGAAGCCATTTCGGAAGAATAAGACTCAAAGGGGCGGATTATGGGAAGTTATGCAGTTAATAAGGACGCCTGCATGGGCTGCGGCGCTTGTATGTCTGTGTGTCCTATGGGCGCGGTAAGCGAAGCGGGCGGCGCGTACTTGATAGACGCGACGAAATGTATAGGATGCGGCGCTTGCGCCAACCTATGTCCCGTAGGGGCAGTGTCGGTCGAATAAACGAACTCACGAGAAGGGCTGTCCGTTAGCGGCAGCCCTTTTCCGTGGGAGTATCCCTACGCAAAAGTATTCTGTATTTACGATGGTCACGGCAAGAGACGCGGAAGCGCTCAAGGAGCGACTCAACCGCGAATACGGACAACCGGACGAGGAAAGGCTTTTCCGGATTTATATCGAACGCGCCAAAGAGATCGCCGCTTCTTCGGAGAACGGCGAAGAAGTTTTATCGAGTTATTTTCAATATTACAATAACGATCTGAGGCGGCAGATAAACAGGAAAAAGAGATTACGCAAAAGGCTTACGGCAGAGGATCTGCCGATAGTCACGCAATTATTCACTCCCGCGCACATAGCCGCGTATATCGTGGACAATTCGCTCGGCAGGCTGCTTTACGAATGCGGTTACGACGTGGGCGCCGAATACCTTGTGAAGGACGGCGCTCTCACTTACGCTGCGCGTAAGCGTAAGCTCGAGGAACTGAGGATAATAGATCCCGCTGCAGGCACGGGCAACCTTCTTTTACGCGCCGCGGAGCTTCTGTCGCGCGC
>CALVOD010000007.1 GCA_944350065.1 uncultured Clostridia bacterium | reverse complement strand
TAATCACTAAAACCCGCAAGGGTGGATATAATATAATTCCGGAGGATAAATGTCACGTTTAACTAAGAACGAGTTGAAAGAACTCATCGAGCTGAAACTTGCCAAGACTTTCGGAGTGCGCTACGACGAAGCGTCCGAGACGATGATGTATCGCGCTCTGAGTCTTGTGGTCAAGGACAGGATCACACAGAAAAGAATTGAATTCAAAAGCAAAGTTCGTAGCAAAGGCTACAAACAGATCTACTATATGTCTATGGAATTTCTGCTTGGCAGATCTTTGCGCAATCACCTGTACAACATCGGACTTCTCGACACCGCTACGAGCGTTGTCAAGGAACTCGGATTCGATATAAACAAACTTATGGCTATAGAGCCCGACGCGGGGCTCGGTAACGGCGGTCTCGGAAGACTCGCCGCGGCGTATATGGATTCGCTCACTTCTTTGGGATATCCCGCGGGCGGATTCAGTATCAGATACGATTACGGTATTTTCGAGCAGAAAATAGTGGACGGCTGGCAGATGGAGATGCCGGACAACTGGCTCGCGCAGGGCGACGTATGGCTCAATCCGCGCGACGAAGTTTTCGAAGTGCGTTTCGGCGGCAGAGTCGAGGAGCGTTGGGAAAACGGCAGACTCATCTGCGAGCAGAAGGGGCATACCACGATAATGGCGGTGCCTTACGATATGAACGTCACGGGCTACGATTCCGAGGCGGTCAACGTGTTGAGGCTGTGGAGCGCGAAAGCTCCCGTCGAGCTCGATATGGCGATGTTCTCGCGCGGCGAGTACGTCAAAGCCATCGAAGCCAAGGCGATGGCGGAAGCGATAAGCAAGGTATTGTATCCCGCCGACAACCACATCGAAGGTAAGTCCTTGCGCTTGAAGCAGCAATATTTCTTCGTATCCGCTTCGATACAATCGATACTTTATAAGCATCTCAAGTACAACAAAGATCTTTCCAATCTTTCGGAGAAGATCGCCATTCACATCAACGACACTCACCCGACGTTGTGCATACCCGAGCTTATGAGGATATTGCTCGACGATTACGGCTGGTCGTGGGACGACGCCTGGAAGACGGTCACGGAGGTTATCAGCTACACCAACCATACCGTTATGCAGGAAGCGCTCGAGCGCTGGCCGCAGGGACTGTTCCAGAGCCTGCTTCCGCGTATCTATCAGATCATTAAAGAGATCAACCAGAGATATTGCGCCGACTTGTGGAACATTTTCCCGGGAGACTGGAAGCGTATCAGCGAGAACGCCATTCTGTCCGATTCGGAAATTCGTATGGCGAACCTCTGTCTGGTAGCTTCGCATACCGTCAACGGCGTTTCGGCGTTGCACAGCGACATTCTTAAAAACGACGTGTTCGCCGATTACTACAAGGTGGCGCCCGAGAAATTCACCAACGTCACCAACGGTATCACGCACAGACGCTGGCTTGCGGAAGCCAATCCGCTGCTCACCGATTTCATTAAGGAGCTTATCGGCGACAAATTCATACGCAAAGCGGACGAACTCGAAAAACTGATGAAATATCAGGGCAACAAAGACGTTCTCGACCGTTGGGCGGAGATTAAACTGAAAAACAAGGAGAGACTTGCGGATTATATTGCCAAGAGCAATAACGTAATCGTCAATCCTTCGTCGATTTTCGACGTGCAGGTCAAGAGGTTGCACGAGTACAAGAGGCAGCTCCTGAACGCGCTGCAGATACTCAACCTTTACAACCGTCTCAAGGAAAATCCCGATCTCGATATCGAGCCGCGCACCTTCATATTCGGCGCGAAAGCGGCAAGCTCGTATTATATCGCGAAGCTCATCATCCGACTTATCTATATGATCGGGCAGATGGTCAACAACGACAAGAGCATCAAAGACAAGATAAAGGTGGTATTCCTCGAGAATTACCGCGTAAGTCTTGCGGAAATCATAATGCCCGCGAGCGAAATAAGCGAGCAGATATCCACTGCCGGCAAGGAAGCGAGCGGCACGGGCAATATGAAATTTATGATCAACGGCGCGGTGACGATAGGCACGATGGACGGCGCGAACGTGGAAATTCACGAAAGAGTAGGGGACGAAAACATTTTTATTTTCGGACTGCTCGCAGAAGAAGTGGACAAACTGCGCGCCCATTACAATCCCACCGAATATTATTCGAAGGATTACCGTATCAAGCAAATCGTCGATATGCTGCGCAGCGGCATAGCGGGAACTTCTTTTGCGGAGCTCGCGGACAACCTGACCGTAGGTCGTCATTCCGCGGCTGATCCGTATATGGTGCTTGCCGACTTCGCGTCCTACGTCGACGCGCAGGACAACGTGGATCGCACGTATAAAGACAAGTACCGTTTCCGGAAGATGTCGCTCGTCAATACCGCAAAATCGGGATTCTTCGCGGCGGACAGAAGCGTGGAGGAATACGCGTCGCGTATCTGGAATATAAAAAAAGTCAAATAATTCCTGTTTAATCACTGTTTAATGCTTAAATTCGACTCTCGCAATCTCGAGTATAAGCGGCCTTTCGGCGCGGTCAGAACGCGCCGAAAGGTGTCGCTCGTCTTTCCCGTCAACGTATCGGCGTGTTCTACGGGCGTGGGAATGGTTTTGCGCGGCGAAAAGACGGTGCGTTACGATATGGAGTATCGGCGCACGACGGGCGAATATAAATACTATACGCTCGATTTCACCGTGGACGAACCGGGACTGTACCGTTACCGTTTCGAAGTTTATACGCAGGACGGTTGCATTTTCGTAGGGCGCAATCCCGACGGCGTAGCCGTTGCGGGCGACTGGCTTCCCGAATGGCAGCTCACCGTCTACGACGAGAATTTCAAGACCGCGAACTGGTTGAAAGGCGGCGTCATTTATCATATTTTCCCCGACAGATTCGCGCGCGTGGAGGACGGCAAACGCCCTCTGTACGGCTATATGAAAAAGTGGGGTGAGGAGCTTACCGTCGTCGACGACGACGGCGTTTACCGCGCCAACGACTTTTACGGCGGCAATATTAAGGGCATTATTTCACGTCTCGACTATATAGCGTCGCTCGGAGTAACCGCGATATATCTTTCTCCGATATTCGAGAGCCATTCCAACCACCGTTACGATACCGCCGATTATATGAAAATCGACGCGCTTTTCGGTACCGAGGAGGAGTTTGTCGAGCTCGTCAAAGAAGCGGAGAACAGAGGAATAGGCATTATTCTCGACGGCGTTTTCAATCACACCGGCGCGGACAGCATTTATTTCAACAAATTCGGGCATTATCCTTCGCTCGGAGCCTATCAGTCGAAGAAAAGCCCTTATTACAAATGGTATACTTTCACCGATTATCCCGACAAATACACCTGTTGGTGGGGGGTAACGGTGGTGCCCACGGTGCGCCGCGACTGTGCGGAATTCCAGAAATTCATAGCGGGGAAGGGCGGCGTCATAGAGAAATGGACGAAGCTCGGCGCAAAAGGCTGGCGGCTCGACGTCGCGGACGAACTCAGTACCGAATTCATCGAGAAGCTGCGCGTGAGCTGTAAAAGCCTCGGCGATATCGCGATGATAGGGGAAGTGTGGGAGGACGCGAGCACGAAAATAAGCTACGGCGAAGCGCGCCGCTATCTTTTCGGGCACGAGCTGGACGGCACGATGAATTATCCCTTCCGTAACGCGATAATAGGTCTGTTGAAGACGAAAAACCTCGATTATTTCGTCAACGAGATAATGACGATAGTCGAAAATTATCCCAAGGAAGCGTTAGCTTCTTCGATGTGCCT
This sequence comes from uncultured Clostridia bacterium, assembly GCA_944350065.1. Lineage (GTDB taxonomy): Bacteria > Bacillota > Clostridia > Christensenellales > DTU072 > Stercoripulliclostridium_A. The sequence goes on along the minus strand of CALVOD010000007.1, from coordinate 23,697 downwards.
TTTAGGCACGCACGATACGGTGAGGATACTTACCGCGCTCTCCGGCGCGGCTCCCGGTAACACCAAGTCGGAGCGGCTCGCATACAGGCTTACTTTCGACGAACTTACGAGGGGGAAGCGGCTCGTGCGCATAGCGAGCGCCCTTCAATTCTTTCTTCCCGGTTTGCCCACGGTTTATTACGGTGACGAGATAGGAATGCAGGGCTTCGAGGATCCCATCAACAGACGTCCTTACGCATACGGTTTCGAGGACAACGAGCTCCTTGCGCATTACCGTTATCTCGGCGCGATACACCGCGAATTTACGGAGGAATTCTCCCTCGAAAGAAGGGGCAACGAATTGCGCCTCATGCGCGGCAGGTACACGCTTGTGGTGAACCCGATAGAAGAAAGCTACGACGTGATCAAAAATTATTAGCGTGCCGTAGACCGAATAAAATATCGGCTCGCGCTTAAATACGACGTCAAAAAAAAGCGTTCCGTGCGGAACGCTTTTTATTGTATAGCCGTTATAGTATATCTCCGTTACGGATTCCAGAAACCGTGTTTCGGAGCCCGTAATGGCAGTTATTTCTGCTCGCTGTCCACGAATACGAAGTCGTCGCCCTTGACGTTCAGATGCTCTTTCGCCATATCGCGGAGCACGAATTTCTGTATCTTGCCGCTTGCTGTCATGGGCATCTTGTCGATGAATTCGACGTAGGAAGGAACTTTGTGGCGTGCCATGTTGTTGGCAACGTAAGCCTGTATGTCCTTCGGAGTGACCTTGCTGCCTTCGCGCTTGATGACGAACGCGTACGCTTCTTCGCCGTATTTCTCGGAAGGCACCGCGACGATCTGCACGTCCACCACGTCCGGATGGGTGTAGATGAAGTCTTCGATTTCTTTCGGGAATATGTTCTCGCCGCCGCGGATGATCATATCCTTGATGCGTCCCGTGATACGGTAATAGCCGTCGTCGTCCTTTATCGCGATGTCTCCGGTATGGAGCCAGCCGTCCTTGTCTATCGCCGCTGCGGTGGCTTCGGGCATCTTGTAGTAGCCCTTCATCACGTTGTAGCCGCGTACCACGAATTCGCCGGGTTGACCGTTGGGAAGATCTTCTCCCGTTTCGGGATCGACGATCTTGGTTTCCATAAAGGGCAGCTCCTTGCCGACCGTCGCCACGCGCTTTTCGATGCTGTCGTCCACCGTCGTCATCGTGCAGGCGGGGCTCGCTTCGGTCTGTCCGTAGGTTATCGTTATCTCTTTCATATTCATTTTATCGATAACGTCCTGCATAACTTTGACGGGGCAGGGGGAGCCCGCCATTATGCCCGTGCGGAGCGAGGAGAAATCGTAACGCGAGAAATCGCGGTGCTCGAGCATCCTTATGTACATCGTGGGAACGCCGTGTACGGCGGTGCACTTCTCGTATTCCACCGCGTGCATTACCTTCATGGGAGTGTACCACAGCAGCGGTACCATCGCCGCGCCGTGAGTTACCGACGCCATTATCGCGAGCACCATTCCGAAGCAGTGGAAGAAGGGCACGGGAATGCAGAGCTTGTCTTTCGTGGTGAATTTCATGCAGTCGCCGATAGCCATTCCGTTGTTGACGATATTGTTATGGGTAAGCATGACGCCTTTCGGGAAGCCCGTGGTACCCGAAGTGTATTGCATGTTGACCACGTCGTCGGGATCGAGCGAATGCTTCACCGCATTGTATTCCTCGTTGCTCACCAGCACGCCGAAATAGGGGATCTGAGACCAGTTGTACATTCCTTCGTACCAGTTGTCGAAGGATACGACGTACTTCAGGAAGGGAAGCCTTTCGTTGTTCAGTTCGCCCGGCTTGCACTTCTTCAGCTCGGGGCATACCGAATAGATTATTTTCTCGCAGTCGATATCCTTGATACCGTCGCAGATGAACAGCGCTTTACTGTCGGAGTTGGACAGAAGATATTCGAGTTCCGCTTCCTTATAGTTGGTGTTGACCGTCACCAGCACCGCGCCGATACGCGCGGTCGCGAAAAACAGTATCAGCCATTCCGGATAGTTCGTAGCCCATACCGCCACGTGATCGCCTTTGCGTATGCCCATTCCGAGCAAACCCTTGGCGTATTTGTCCACCTCTTTGTTGAATTCGTAATAGGTGCGCGTGTAATTAACTTCGATATATTTTACTGCCAGTTTGGTAGGGTACTTTTTCGCTATGTTGTTCAGCATTTCGCCGACCGTGATATTCATCAATTTTTCCATATTTATTGACCTTTTCTTATTATTCTTTGAAGTTTTCGTTTTTCTTTTAAGAATATTTCCCTCAGAATAACAGTTGTTTGATCAGCCTGTAGACGTCCGTGTTGTCTATCTTCTCCGGGAAATCTTTGAGCTGTTCTTCCTTATAGGAAATTATGTCGTTCACGTAGATCTGATTGCCCTGATCGTCGAACGTGCCTGTCGGTACGTCGCCGTATACGGGTTCGGTGCCTACGTTGTATATGAAATATCTGACGTTGGAGTTCGTGTGCATCGTGGATTTGAACCAGTTGTCGCTCTTTTCATAGTCGATAAGGTCTTCCATCGTCGCGTCGTCGGGTATCGTGAGATTGCCCGTCTCGTGATCGGCTACCACTATGACCGCCGTGTCTCCGTTCTTGGACGCCCAGCTTTTCGCCGTGGATACCGCGTCGTCGAAAGCCCTTAACTCGCGCAACATTCCTTCCATATCGTTGTCGTGGCTGTAAGAATCTATCTTCGAGCCTTCGACCATGAGGAAGAAACCGTTGTCGTTATCCTTGGAAAGGGTGTCGAGCGCCTTCTCGGTGAGATAGGAGAGGGTGTTCGCTCCGAGAGTGGGGATCGCTTCGTCGAAAAGACCTACGATTTTCTCCGCAGAAGAAGCCGCTATTTCTTCGAAACTCGTGCAATAATCGCGCGTGTCGGTAGCTATCTGCGAGGAAAGCGCACGCATGGAATCGTCGTTCAGACCGAACAGAACGTCTACGTCGCTCGCAAGCATCTGAGCTGCTATTTCGTCGGACATGTCGCGGTTCTTGACGTGCGCAAGGAACGCCGCCGGGGTGGCGTCGGTGATGCTCTTGGTGGCGATTATGCCCACCTTCTTGTCAGCCGCCATAGCTTCTTCCGCTATAGTGGTGAACGACTTGCCGTCCTTGTAGCTGATACGGCTGTTATAGGTCTTGTTGCCGGTGGCGATGGCGGTCGCAGCCGCCGCCGAATCGGTGAAAGGAGGAGTGAGCGAACGCGTAACGACTTCTCCCTGGGTGGGGAATTTCTGCATAGCGAGCAGGGAACCTTCGTACAGCTCGCCCGCCTTGATGTGCTCCGGACCCATTCCGTCGCCTATGAGCAGTATGACGTTCTTCGCGTTGACGTCTACCTGCGGCTTGACGCTGGAATCAACGTAATATATTGAAAACAGTATCGCGCTCGCGACAATACATACGCTCAATATTACGGCTATTACTATCCATAATATCTTCTTCTGCCTTTTTTGATCGACTTGTTTCATCGGTCTTCTCCTTGAGTCAGTATTTCTCGAACATTACGAGATTGTATTCCGGGAAAACGTCCGACAGGGGATTTTCTCTCAGGCGGGTACCGCCTCCCAGCGCGATTTCGATAAGCTCCGATTCGCCGACTTCGTAATACCCTTTGTCGGCTACCTCCGTAAGCGATATGAAATCGCCGTTTTCGATATTAAGTTCGTACGTCTTACCGCCGTACCCGAAGCGCGCGTTTACAGTAACTCCCCTCAAGGGGAGGAGTAGGAAGAGACTGCGTAGATCGAGCGCTTTCGCCATGGAATAGGCGTCGCCGCGAGCGTCGTGCAAAGGTAGCCTCAGACCGAGACATTCCTTGACTCCGTCAAAGGCGTCGCAGTCTTGCGCAACCGCTTCCGTAACTTCGTTTTCTTCTATCAAAACATAGGCTTTCGGGATACCGTTATGTAAAATCAGGTAACCCGAACCACCGTCTTTAAGAAACTGTTTGAACGCTTTGAAAAACTCGTCTCGGGAGCGTGTGCGCGAAGCCGTAACGCTTGCGGTATACGCCGAATACATAATGTAAGCGGCTTCGGCGTCGGCTTCGGAAAGAGGGCGCGCGACGCGTTCGCCTTTCGACGGCGCGACGTAGGGCGCGGGTGAAAAACGGGACATACGGTTAGCCGTGCCGAAACCCATTTTACGGTAAAAATCGTGGTTGAAAGGGTGCAACAGCACGAAGGGGTAACCGGCGTTTTCGAGATCGCGGCAAGCCTTCGCAATAAGCTCTTTGGCGAGATGGCGGTTCCTGTACGCGGGGTCGGTGGCTATGCCCGTGAAGAAGGGCACTTCCAATTTCCTGCCCGCTACGTTCAGCTCGAAAAAGCGCGCGTAAACGACGCTTACCGGCTTGCCTTCGCGCTCGGTAACGTAGCTTTTCGCCGCGGGATAACGCTCCGAAAAAAAGAAATCGGTATACGCGTCTCCGTCTCCGAAGCAGGTTTTATGCAGATTTTTCAACGACTGCACGTACATAGCATATATATTACCAAAATCCGCGCCGCTTGACAAGCAAAACGAAGAATTATAGCCCGTAAAATTATGATTTTCACGCGTTTAAAGCACATACGGCGCGTGCGCCGCTTATATAATAATAAATTAAGGGTAAAAAATCCGGAAAGCGGTTGCAATTTCTCCGCGCTTTGCTATAATTATTATATATAAATATGCGCCGGCGCGTTACGCGCTCCAGAGGTATATGATGGCTAAGAAAAAAATTGTATCGGTTTTGCTCGTTCTTTTGGTATTGACCGCGATAGTATCGCTTGCTTCCTGCGTGGCGGTCGAAGTCGTCGGTATAGCCATCACCGATGACAGTGAATACAAGACCGAATACCTCATCGGCGAAGATCTCGACATCACCGGGATCAAACTCAACGTCACCCGTTCGGACGGCAAAGAATATATGGTTTTTGCCACCGACGTGAGAGAGGATTTGCGCATACTGAATTTCAGCACGGCGAAGGAACAGCAGGACCTCGCCGTCATCATCGAATATAAGGGACAAACAACTTCGTTCACCGTGGACGTCAAAGCCGCCGACGCGGCTATGAGGCGTTACACCGTCACTTTCGACACCGGCTACGGCAGCCCGGTGGAGAGCGCTTCGGTGCCCGAATACGGTAAAGTCGCGGCGCCCGAAGACCCCACGCGCGACGGTTACGCTTTCGACGGCTGGTACAAAGAAGCCACTTTCAATAACCAATTCAATTTCTCCACCGAAATAATCACCTCCGACACCACGCTGTACGCGAAGTGGTCCAAACTTTATTACATAACTTTTATCGTGGAAGGCTCGGATCCGATAGTCAAGAGCGTTAAAGAGGGCGCGACACTTACCGACGTGCCCGCTGTCCCGCCCGCGCCCAAGGACGGTATGTCGGGTAAGTGGAGCCGTACCGTCTTCACCAACGTCCGCACGGATATCACCGTGTACGCCGAGTATTCCGTGCAGACCTTCACGGTAAACTTCTATTACCAAAGTATAGATTCGTCGGGACTCGTGCTTATCGAGACTTTTAAAGACGTTCCCTACGGGTGCGATTTCGCCAACGAATACGCAGATGAAATCGCGGAGTTCGATTTTCCGAAAGAGCTTCCGCAAAACCATACGCATTTCGTCGGTTGGGATCAAGGCTTCGACAGCGTAAAGAGTAACCTCGAGATAATTGCCGTCTATGCTACAAACCAGTATGACGTCACCTTCGACCTCAATTACGAGACCGAAGAAGGCTCGAGCGTCTATTACGTTGCGGAAGATATTACGTATAACGCCATCGTGTCCAAGCCCGAGCCCGACCCCGTCAGACCGGGATACGAATTCGTCGGCTGGTACCGCCAGCCCGAAGGCGCCACCGAATGGGATTTCGTCAATTCGAGAGTGGGCGGAGAGACCACGCTCTACGCGAAGTGGGAGAAACTCTATACGGTAAGATTCCTCGTTTCGACGGATATAACGCTTGACGAGCCGTTGACGGAGACGGTGGAAATCGGAGGTCAGGAATACGGCGTATATCTCACTTACGAAGTGCGCTACGGCGCGTCGGTTTCCAGACCCTCCGCTCCCGCCAAAAAGGGACATACCGGAAGCTGGGACATACCCGACGCGGCGCTCAACGCGGTCACCAATAATATCAACGCTTACGCGTATTATTCGGTGAACACATATAAAGTCACCTTCTATAACCACGACCATACCGAGCTTGCGGTGCGCTACGTGGAATATCTCGGCGCCGCCGAGCCGCCCGCCCAAACTCCCGTACGCAACGGGTATTCGTTCACGGGTTGGAACAAGGAATTCGACGTCATAGAATCCGACCTCGAGGTCACGGCGCAGTTCACGCCCAACTCGTACAGCATCAGAGTTTTCGACGGCAACGTTCCCGAAAACCCCAACGCGTACAGAATAGTGGACGGCGTCGTGTTCGACAGCCTCATTACCCTTGCAGAACCCACTTACAGCGGATATAAATTCGCGGGCTGGTATACCGACAGCGCTTATGTGAACGAGTGGAACATCCGCGAGCAGAGACTCGACAGATACGAAATTAAAGACGGCGTGGTGCTTTCGCTTTACGCCAAATGGATAAAACTTTACATCGTCACTTTCTATAACGAAAACGGCGACATGTCGGTCGCCTCCTTGGAGGTTGAGAGCGGACTTACCGTGGACGAAGCCTCCGCTCCCGCGCTAACGGAGAAAACGGGATATACCATGGCGTGGCACGTGTATTCCGCGGGCGGCGTTTCCGACGAAGCGTACGTGTGGTCGACGCCGGTAACTTCGGACGTGGATCTCATACCCAAATACACGCCTATAGTGTATACGTTGCGTTTCTATTTCCCCGAAGATCTCTACACTACCCGTCAGGTGGCATACGGCGGTAAGCTCGATAAGGACGACATACCCGATCCCGCGCCGATAAACGGAAGGACTTTCGTCAGATGGCTAACCGACGTGGGCGAACTCGTGGTGGATCGCGATCACGACATCCGTTCCGAATACATCGTGGCTAAGTACGACGTCACCTGGACCGACGGCGCCGGCGGCACGATAACCGTCACGCAGGTCGAGCACGGTTCTTCCGCGGTGTTCCCCGCGGCGCAGTTCGATTTGCCTACGATGACGGGATATACTTTCGTCAGCTGGCAGGCGCAGGGCAACCAGGATATGTATAACGTGACCGAAAACATCACGTTGAACCCGGTATTCGCCAAGAATACGTATACGATACGCTTCCGCAACCCGCTCACTAACGAAGTTTACGAGCAGCACGTCTACGGCGGCACGGGCAATACGCCCGAGCAAAGTTTGGCGTATCATACCTTCGTTTCGCTCGGCTCGATAGTGGACGCCCCGTCCGAAGTCGGTAAGGACTTCCTCGGCTGGCGGGTGACGAGAAACGGCGATAAGATCTTACTCGGTTATTCCGCGACGGGCGGAGCCGTTAAATGGAACCTCGCTTCCGCTTCCGGAGCGGAAGGCGCGACGGAGCTTCCCGGTACGTTGATAGTTACCGGCGAGAATTACTATTATTCCGAGGCTTCCAACATAGAATACATACTCGGCGAGCAATGGTGGCGCGACAGCGTTGACGCGCTCGTGGAGACCGACGGAGTCTGGTACAGACTGCGCGGCGCTGACGTCGAGCCCGAACCGTTGGGCTCCGGTACGCTCAAATTTGCAGGCGGACTTTTCTACGCCGTGGAAAACGACACCGTTTTCGAATCCGAATTCAAGGCGAGCGTTTACGAATTCGTCTTCCGTACCGGAGTGAACAACGAGTCCGGCAACGAAATAGTCTTAACCGAAAACTATACGCACGGCGACGTTGTCAGGGCGCCTTCGGTCGAGGGAGAAGACGGTAAGGTATTCATCGGCTGGTACACCGAGGAAACATTCGTCAATTCTTACGTCTTCGGTAATCCCGCCACCGCGTCCGCGACGCTTTACGCGCGCTGGGAAGAACAGACTGCGTCGAAGGGCGTTATCTACCGTCTCGACGGCGACGGTTACGTAGCTTGCGGCGTGGACGAGAACGATATACCCGCGGACGGCATTTTCGTGGTGGCGAATTACTACGATCGCAAACCCGTCACCGGTATCGACGCCGAAGCCTTCAAGAACGAATCGAGAATGAAAGGAATAATTCTTCCCGCGACTCTCGTTTCGATAGGCCCCAACGCCTTCATGAACGCGGTTAATCTCGTTTCGATAGAAATTCCCGAGAACGTCAAATCGATACCCGACAACTGCTTCAACGGCTGCGTTGCGCTCGAAACGGTGCTGTTCCCCTCGAACTCCGCGCTCGTTTCGATAGGTAGCGGCGCTTTCAGGAATTGCGTTTCGCTTAATTCCGCGATGACCGAGTCCGGCGCCTCCTTCCCCGCGACGCTTACTTCGATAGGGGCAAGCGCGTTCAACGGCTGCGCCGCCTTCACCGAAATAACCTTGCCCGCTTCCGTAACCGATATCGGCGATAACGCATTCTTCGGCTGCTCTTCGCTCAGATATGCGGTTTTCGAAAGACAGACTCCCTGCAACCTGGGCGCTAACGTATTCACGCGTAACGGAAACGATTACAACGCTTTCCGTATTTACGTATCCAATCTGACGGCGTACACCGCCGAAAGCGTCGGCGCCAACTGGCGCGCGCTTGCGGACAAACTTTATTCTTCCGCGAACGTGGACGATTCGGGCGAATGGACCTACGTGACGAGCGCAGGCAACGCCGTATTACAGCAGTACATAGGTAACGAAAGCGCGGTGACGGTGCCCGCTTCCTTAACCGTGAACGGCGCGACCGTCAACGTCTCGGGAATGGCGGACAACGTATTCGGCTCTACCGTGACCGAAGTCGCCATACCCGCGGGCGTAACTATTTCCGCGAATACCTTCCTTTCCGCAACCTCGCTCACGGCGATAGCCCTCAACGGCGCGGGAATGTCGGTATCCTCCGAATACCTTGCCAACGCTTACTCGGAGAGCGCCACGCTCAACACGCTCATTCTGCGCGACTCGAGTCTCACGCTTGCCGAATTGTTCGCGGGAAGCGCTCCCGTCAACCTCAAGAACCTTATACTCGACTTCAACGGCGATATGACGCCCAGCGCGTACGCGAATAATCAATATATCTCTTACGTCCGTATCGGCGAATACGTCACCGACGTTTCCGCAAACGCTTTCTCCGGCGATACCGCTTTGCAGACTGTATTCTTCGCGGGCAGTATCTGCGAAGAAATAGGCGACAACGCCTTCAACGGCTGCATTTCGCTTACGGATTTCTATTATCTCAACGAAGGCAATCCCGGATTGCCCTCCGCAATAGCCTACGTGGGCTCCGAGGTATTCACCGGTACTCCGTGGCTCGAAGCGCACTCCGACGAATTCGTCATAATCGGCGGCGGCATTCTTTACAAATATAACGGCTCCGCGAGCGTCATCACGATACCCGCCGAAGTCAAGACGATAGCGCCTTACGCGTTCTATACCAACAGCGCGATAGTCGCGGTGCTTGCCGAAGACGGCTCGGAACTCGTGACGATAGGGGAATACGCCTTCGCCGAATGCGCTTCGCTCGAAGTCGTCGTCATACCTTCCGATGTGCGGCTGATAATGCAGAACGCGTTCTACAACGCCTCCAAGCTCGCCACCGTAGTGGCTTTGCCCAAAACGGCGCCCGAATTGCGCGGTAACGCTTTCAACTCCTCGATCCTTACCGTATATTCCACCGGATCATATTATAATTGGATATCCGGAGTGAGGAACGTACAGGTGAATAACATAGTCACCGATACGGAAGCGGGATTCATTTATTCCAACGCCGACGCTTCCGCGGGCGGCGGACTGCTCGTCATTAAATCCGTCGACAACGGCGGCAAGATAGTTATTCCGTCGCAGATAAAAACGAGCAACGTCACTCAGATAGCCGACTACGTGCTGATGCGTTCCGTTACCGAACTTACCGTGGACTCCGCGTTGATACCGATAGACAATATCGACGGCGGTAAGGTTTTCGCGGGCGTTACGAAACTTACTTCTTTAACCATATATTATAAAGGCGGCGCGGGCGGCAGCGTTGGCATCGCGGCGAGCTTGAAATCGTTGCTCGAACTGAACGCTTCGCTCGACGCGATTCGCGTGGACGGCAACGCTTCCGTAGCCGAATTGTTCGGCGCGGAAGGCGCTTTGTCCTCCAACATTAAATCGGTTATACTTACGGGCTTTGCCGACGGCGCGGATAACGTGATAGCGGACAACTTCCTGTATAACTGCGCTTACGTCGAAAACATTTACATAGAGACGGAAAACACCCTCGTAAGACTCGAGGAGACCAACGCCGAGGATATCGCCGTCGAAGCGACCGTCGGCGCGAACGCTTTCAGAGGCACCGCCTGGATGGACGAGTACGAGGGCGACTTCATTACCGTACTCGGCGGCAACCTTATAGATTATAAAGGTCACGGCGCAGTCGCGGAAATTCCCGAAAGCGTAGTGAGAATTAACGGCGGAGCTTTCGCCACGGCTACCGACATTGCGGTCGTGTTTATTCCCGCGAGCGTCACCGACATAGGCGAAAGGGCGTTCTACGGAGCAACTCACGTCGTGAAAGTGTTTATGCGCGGAACCTCGGCGCCCGCTCTCGGCAGTCTGCCGTTCAGCTCAAATCCCGAGATATTCGTTCCCGCGGGATACGACGCGGCGTATTCTTCGTCCGATTGGGCAAGCTACGGAAAGACCGAAGTCGATTATGCTTACATAGTCAATTTCGTGAGAGAAATCGGAGACGATACTTACGAACAGATAATTTTCGACGAAAGCCCCGGCAAACTGTATCTTTACAGAAAATATACCGAAATTTACGACGCGGACGGCAAACTCGAGGGAGTGGAAGATTATACCGACGTAGCGGTTACTAATATGATAACGCTCGACGGCGACCACGTAGTGTCTTTGATAGGCGCCAACGCCTTCGTGCACACCGTGACCTCCGTGGGCGTTAGCCTGAAGTCTACGTTGACCGAAAACGCTTTCGCCAATATCGCTAACCTCGATAAATTGATTTGCTACGACGTCGCGGGCGAACCCAAACAGCAGTCCGCTACGCTGTGGCGCATAATCACGGATAAAGGCGTACGCGAAATAGAATACGACGGAAGCGTCACTCTCGACGAATTGCTCGGCACTACCGACGAAGCGTACGCAAGACCCGCCACGCTCACCGCGATAACGATTTCCGACGGCGTGACCGAAACTGTAAAAGATTTGCTCGCGGGATGGGACGGCATCACCGACATAAGCTTCCCCGAGAGCATAGAAAAGGTGGGACCCAATTCGCTCGAGAATACCGCTTGGTACGCTGCTTACGACGGTTCGAGCGTGATACTCGGCGGCGGTCTCCTCTATAAATTCAAAGGCGCTGACGCCACCGTAGTCATACCCGCGGGGGTGCGCGTCATAAATACCGGCGCGTTCAGCACATTGGTCTGGAACGAGGTTGCGGGAGATTGGGATACCTCGAGTACGCTTAAAGTATCCCGTATCCGCTTTGAAACGGGCAGCGTTGCGACGACGATACTCGACTACGCGTTCGCGGGCTGCGCCATGCTCAACAGCATTACGTTGCCTTCTTCGATGAGATATATTGCCGAAAACGCGTTCGACGGAACGCAGTTCCGCGTCGAGAGCGATATGCTCATCGTGAGAGGGGATTCCGGCGGCGCAACTCTCGTCAAATATTACGGCTCGGACGAGCAGGTCTTTTTACCGACCGAAGTAAGGGTGATTTCTGCCGGCGCGTTCAAAGGCAACAAGGATATTATCTCGATAAGTTACCTCGCGGCGGGCAGCCTGCTTACTACGGTATGCGAAGAAGCCTTCTTCGATTGCACCAATCTCAGCACCGTGGCGCTGCCGCAAACGGTTTCGTCGATAGGCAGGGCGGCTTTCCACAACACGAAGTGGCTCGCCGATCAGATCGCGAGCGGTAAGGACGCTAAGATCCAGAACGTACTGTATCAGAAAATAGAACGTCCGATTAACAATACGTTCACCGTCAGCGCCGAGTATAAGTCGGTGACTACGGGAGCGTTGGATAACGTTTCGTTCGAGCTCGACGGCAAAGAGTACCGCGTCACGCTCGATATAGGAACGGTGGAACTTGCAAGCGGCGCTTCCATATCCTCTGAAGAACTTTACAGCCTGCTTTCGACCAAGGGCGTTTATAAATTCGTATCCGACGGAAGCCGTTCGCTGTCGGCTTTGATAGGCGGGCGCGAACCTCTCGGAAACATAAGCGTTCTCGGTTTCAATACCGCGGCGAAAGAGATTGCCGAGAATTACGCTTACGGCTGGGCGAGCGTAACGAGCGTTGACCCGTTGAGCGAAAAAGTCGTGAGAGTAGGCGCGGGAGCCTTCGTAGGCACCGCGTGGTACGAAAACGCTACCGACGAATTCGTAACGAGCGGCAGTATCCTTATTAAGTACAACGGCGTAGGCGGCTCCGTAACGGTGGGCGCGCCCGGAGGCATCAATATTACCGCTTTCACCGCGGACGCGTTCAAAGGAAATACCGAAATCACCGAGATAATTTTCGAGCAGAACGCTTCCCGCATCACCGAAATACCCGCGGAAGCCTTCCTCGGTTGCTCATCGCTTACCAATATCGTATTGCCCGCGAACGTATCCGTTTACGGCGAAAACGCTTTTGCGGGCACTCCGTGGCTTACCGAAACGGCTGCCGACGAAAACGGTTACGTCGTAGTCGACGGCTCGCTCATAGCCTACGTGGGAGATTCTTCCGAGATAGTCATTCCGCAGGAAACGGAATATATCTATCCTTACGTATTCCGCGATAACGAGAATATAGTATCGGTTGCGTTCGACCGCTACAGTCTCGTCACCGAAATAGAAGCCAATACCTTCCTTAACTGCGCCAATCTGATATCGATAACGCTGTCCGAATCGGTGATTTACGTAGACAGAACGGCGTTCACGGGTACGGCGTGGCTCAATTCCAACGATATACTTTACTATATCGACACGTATAACGGCGTAAAACGCGCGGTGCTTTACGTAGGCTCCGGCGGGGTGGTAAGGATACCGTTCGACGTGACGGAAATATCGCCCGAAGCCTTCCGCGGCGTGACGACCATCACCGGTATAGTATTCACCGACAACACCAAGCTGACGGAGATTCCCGCAGGGGCGTTCGAAGGCTGCACTTCGCTTACCACCGTCACTCTCGTAAGCGCAATCAAGACGATAGGCGACAACGCTTTCGCAGGAACGCCTTACCTCAGCGCGCTTACCGGGGAATTCTCCATAGTAAACGGAAAACTCGTCCGTTACAACGGCACCGCTACCGAAATAGTGCTTCCCGACACCGTCGTTTCGCTCGAACCCACGGCGTTTGCGGGCAACGCTTCGATAGTATCCGTCGATATGAGCGCCACTTCGCTGACGCGCATACCCGAAGGCGCCTTCGAAGGCTGCACGGCGCTTAATTCGGTAATCCTGCCCGCCACCTTGGAGTACGTAGGCGAGGACGCTTTCTCGGGCACCGCGTTGATGAGCGCGTTCAACGCTTCCGACGAGGAATATTTCACTCTCCCCGCGGGCGAAAGACACCTGCTCGTAGCCGCAAAAGCGGATATCAAAGACGTTACAATACCCGCGGAAGCGGATTATATACCCGCGTACGTGTTCGGCGGTAACGAGGTTATCGAGTCCGTCACGTTCACAGCGCCGGTAACGGCGGAAGCGGGCGCGTTCGTGGGATGCAAGATGCTTTCGACGGTCAACGGAATAGAATTCCTCACCGTGGAAGGCGACGTGTTCACCGGTACGAAATACGCGTTGCTGGCAACTGACGGATTTATAGTGATCAACGGCGTGCTCAGCGCATATACGGGCAAGGGCGGCGATATCGTTATTCCCGCAGGCGTAAGCGTCATTAAAGCGGGAGTATTTACCGGTAACGCGTCAATAACTTCCGTATCCTTTGCGGAAACGGATCGCGACGTCACGATAGAAGCCGATGCCTTCCGTAATTGCGTGAATCTCGTTTCGGCGGAATTCAGTACGGAAAACGACGTGGTATCGGTAGGCGAACGCGCTTTCTACAATACGTATTGGGCGAAGAATTATCCGCTCGACCTGCTCGTGGTAAACGGCAGAGCCGTGGCGTACTTCGCGGAAGGTACCGCGATAAGGATAACCGCGGACGTCACCGAGATAGCGCCCGGAGTGTTCGCGGGCAACAAGAATATAGCTTCGCTCGTATTCGATACCCGAACCACGACGATTACGATACCCGAAGGCGCGTTTATGAACTGCACCTCGCTCAATTCGATAACCTTCCCCGGTTCGAATATCGTGATAGGCAAGAACGCGTTCTACGGTACGAGCTGGTATACGAGACAGTCGAGTGCATACGTCACCGTCAACGGTATGTTGATAGCGTATAAGGGAAGCTCGCCCGAGTTGACCATACCCGCGAACGTAACTTATATCTACGATTACGTATTCGGCGGAAATACCGATATAATTTCGCTCGCGTTCGCTTCGACCATCCGCCTCACTTCCATAAGCGGAACGGCGTTTGCGGGTTGCACCTCGCTTGCCACGGTAACGCTGCCCGCGTCGCTCAATTATCTCGAGCTTACCGCGTTCGAAGGCACTCCGTGGCTTGCGGCGCAGGGCGATATGATAATAGTCGGCAACAAGCTCCTCGCTTACCGCGGAGCGGGCGGAAGCGTTGTGATACCCAATTCGGTATACAGCCTGGGCGAAGGCGTATTCACGGGCAACACGACGATAACTTCGGTGTCGTTCGCGCTCGGCAGCTACGTAACTTCGATACCGGCAGAAGCGTTCACGGGCTGCACCTCGCTTGCTTCCGTGACCTTCCCCGAAGGTATCCTCAACGTGGGACAGAACGCCTTCAAAGATACTCCGTGGTACAATAACCTCAAAGAAGGCGAAGGTCTTACCGGCGGGGCGTACATTTTGAACGGCAGACTGTTGTTCTATAAGGGCGAAGCGACTTCTTACACGGTGCCTTCGAACGTGACAGCGATAGCGGACAGCGCGTTCAGCGGCACTTCGGTCAAGGAGATAATCGTTACTTCTGGTAATCCCGCCTCGCTCAACCCCGGCAGCGCGCTCGACGGAATGGATATATACGTGCCCGCAGACAGCGTGACCGCGTATAAGAACCATACGTACTGGCTGAGATACACGCTGAGAATAAAAGCCGCGACCGCGCCTGCGGCGTGACGCAAGCAAGTATCGACGCGGTGAAATACCGCTAACGATAAAGAAACAAATAAATACACTACAGGAGACATGGCTATGAAAAAGAAACTTCTCGTTATCATTCTTGTCATTGTTCTGGCGTGCTCGTCTGCGTTTGTGCTTTTGAGCTGCAAAAAGGACAAAGACGACACGGGCAAAAATCCTACCGACGGCACAAAAGTGAATATCACGGTATTGCCGGATATGGTGGACTACGGCGCGCCGAGCTATTACGAAGTGAACGCCGTGAATTACGACGACACGTTGGAAGGCGGTTGGATCGACGAACTGAGGAAGAAGCGCTCCGAGGAACGCAAATACTGGATAGACGACGACGTTTCGTCGTGGAATAACTCCGAGTATTACACCTTCGCACCAGTGGCGCTTGTCTACGGCCAATCCGAGGAGAAACGTCAGCTCAATAATATAGGATATTTCGACGTCGACGGCAACTGGGTGACCGACGAGTCGGCGAATACCGTAGAGCGTATCTTCTGCTATTCCGAGCCCGTGGACATCATCAACCGCTTCTCGCTCGCCGCTATCGATTCCGTCAAGACGGACGGCATAGTCAAGTACATAGCGCGCGATGATGGTCCGGACAGACCTAAAGGTACCGGATATTCCTATACAATCGGCGATGACAGCGCCATAGAGGACTACGCGCAGCTCGAGGAGCTTCAGGAGATATACGACGATTTCGACGCTTATAAAGATGATTCGAGCTATGCCAAACCCAAGTTTGAGTCCGAGGACGACGTTTATGACGCGCTGAGCCTCAAACAGCGTAAAGTCTACGGCGAGATATTCACTATTTTCGGCGACGACGCGGCGCAGTTTGCGCGCGCGGCTATCGCGATGAGCGCTTACGCGATCAAGGTGGTCGAGAGCGTCATGCTTCCCGCATACGAGAACTATAAAGATCACGGCGAGATACCGGGCGATAACGACTTCATCGAGTATATGCGTAACGAAGTCTACGATTACGATACTTTGAGCTATATGCTCGCTTTCAGAGAATTTACCTCTCTCGACGCCGAATACAAGGTCACCAAAAAAACCGACGCCATGTCTTTGTTCGGTTATCATTACCAATATAAACACAGGGATTACGGCGTATTCGACGACAGCGTGAAAAAGACCTACGAAGGCAAAGAGATCACCGAATACGAATATTTCCTCAAGCTGAGCCACAAGAGTTATTTCGAGAATTCTCAAGAGGCGCTCGATTACCGCAATTACGACCGCAGACAATACGAACAGGCGTACCGTTACTCGGTAAGCTGCTACGAGAAGTATTACGAGAAGCAACTCAATTTCCAGGCGCTCCAGGAAGAGAACGAAACTACCCTTTATTGCGGCGGACACAACAACCGTTTCCCCGAAGGTATCGGATATTATAACAAATCGCTGAGCGCGACCGGATCCGGCGTTACCACATATACGAGGGAGATGCAGGAAGCGCTTTCGATGGGCTTCGAGGCAACTTTGAAGCTCTCCGACGTCAACTGGGAGTACACCGGGGTGGACAACAACGTGCTGCGCTACAACGCCGCGAACACCAACTGGAACAAGCTCACCGAAGATGAACAGAATGAAAATCCAAATAATAAGATATTAAAAGTGCGCCTCGAGCTCGAACAGCTCAAGAGCCAGGATTACAGTATCAACCACGCCACCATCACCAACGCCGACCTTACCAAGGCGCTCAAGTATCAGATCAAATCCTATTCGGCAGACTCCATTCGCGGAATTCAGGCCAACAAGAAGGACGAAGTGCTCTATCAGAAAGATATCGACCGTTTCTTCACGGAACTCGAGATGACGGAAGAAGAATTCAACCTCTCCGGGAGCACTCAGCAATATCAGAGAGACGCGTACGCATTGTTGACCGAGGACCTCGGCAGAAATTATGCGAAGAATACGAATCTGACGAGCAACTACAGCTACACCAACGTAACCACGCAGATCACGACCGCGGACAGCGCGGACTGGCCGGGAGTGAAATCCAACATAAAAGAGACTCTTGCCGTGGACTACGAGACCTATCACACCAACTCGCTTAAAGCGGGCGCGCAGATGAATCAGATTTACGTCGATAAGTATTTCGAGGATACTCTTATCAAAAAGACTTATTCCTGCGGCGGAACGCAGGAAGAATGTCTTGCCGACGACCATTCGCACGTCAATTGCTCTAAGGAATACGATACCAACTGGGCGCTTTCCCGTCTCGTCAATTCGCACGAAGTGGTGATGCGTTATATGTACGGTCAGATAGAAGTAACCTTCTATATGATACCGTATAAAGATATCACGAAAGCGAACGTGTTCACGCAAGGACCTACGGACAGCACCAGCGCCGACGCCATTGCGGGTAATTGGTATAACATAAGTTCTACGGCTTACACAACATACACTACCCAAAACATAATGAGCGACGAAGAAATCGGTACCGTCTGCCGTAGCGACTACACGGCGACGAGCTACGACGTGTACTGGAAGAATACTCCTTCGTATGACAGCAGCGATATCAAAGAGTCCACGTCCAATAATAAGCATACCTTGACTATAATGAAGGGCGGTGCGGAATACACCTACACCTTCTATGGTTGGTACGTGGACGAGAACTTCCAATACAGAGTAAATCTCGACGAGGAAATCGACTACGATATCCGTCTATATCCTTGCTACAGAATGAGCAAAACGTCGTGACGGAAAACTTTGTGCAACGGAATTCGTCGTGTAAATCCGTAACTTAACGTAACGCGCCCCGCTTGAAAAGGCGGGGCGTATTTTTTATTTTCGTTTCGGATACGGAAACTTTACGGAGGGCACGCGCCAAGGGAATACGCGGGGGAAGGCGATAATATAATTTGATATGTTGTCCGACGTCCTTATGATGTTTGCGGGTATCGGCGCCTTTCTCGCCGGTATGAAACTTTGCTCCGTCAACCTCGAAGCGGTTGCGGGCGGCAGGGTGGAAAAGCTGTTCAGCAAACTTTCCGATCGCAAGCTCGCGGGCGTGGGAATAGGGGTTGGCTCTGCCGCCGTGCTTCAGAGTTCCTCCGCAACTACCGTTATTCTTCTCGGGCTCGTCAATTCGGGTATCGTGAGCCTTTTCCAGGCAACCTGCATTATTATGGGCGCCAATATAGGCACTACCTTTACCGCACTCATCATTTCTTTGAATTACCTGCCGATATCGGAGTTTTTCGCCTTCCTTACCTTCATGGGTATGATGACCGTTATGGCGGCAAAACGCTCCCGCGTTCGTACGGCGGGCTGGATTCTTACGAGCATAGGACTTATTTTCATTGGGCTCGAAATCATTAAGGCGGGCGCAGCCAACCTCAAATCCAACGAAATATTCCTTAATCTTTTCTCGGGTATGACTTCGCCGCTCCTGCTACTCGTGGTGGGCGTCGCCTTCACCGCCGTTATCCAGAGTTCCTCCGCCGTAACGGGTATCGTCATTACCCTCGCCCAACTCGGTATCATGCCCGTCACAGCTACTTTCTATATCATTATGGGCAGTAACGTCGGCTCCTGCGCTACCGCCATGCTCGCCGCGATAGGCGGCTCCGTCAACGCGCGAAGAACGGCTATGATACATCTCCTTTTCAACGCGATAGGGGTGATTTTGTTCTTGCCTTTCGTGGTGATTTTCGGAGAAAAAACAGTCGCCGCGTTGAACGTCTTCAGCCCTTCGGTCATAATAGCTTATTTCCATATCGCGTTTAACCTCGTCACTACGCTCGTATTGTTGCCTTTTGTAAAAGCGCTTGCCAACCTCGCCTGCCTTATGGTGGGGGATAAGCAAACAAACGCTTGTAATAAAGATGAAAATGTTGTACAATAATTCCGTATAACGAATTAAATTTCAGGGAGAGTTTATTTTATGGAAATGGACGTGAATAACGTACCGAGTTTCAAATTGGATCACACCAAACTTAAATGCGGTTTATTTGTTTCGCGTAAGGACATAATGGGTTCGGGGGTGCTTACCACTTTCGACATAAGAATGAAAAGACCTTATCACGACGAAGTGATGACCACCGGCTCCGTGCACGCGCTCGAGCATCTGCTCGCGGCGTATCTCCGTTCCGACCGGTTGTGGGGCGACAGAGTGATTTATATCGGACCTATGGGCTGCAGAACGGGATTTTATCTCATAATGGCGGGCGACCTTATCCCGCAGGATATTCTGCCGCTTATCGAACGCACGTTCGATTTCATATCCGATTACGAAGGCGAGATCCCCGGCGCAACCCCCAAAGAATGCGGCTATTGTATGGATATGGACCTTGCAGAAGCGAGAGTCGACGCGACGATGTACTACAATGTTATAATCAACCCGAAGAAGGAAAATCTCGTTTATCCCGTGAAAAGGGAAAGGAAAAAGGCGTAATATATGACCGATCCGAGAATTAAAAAACTTGCGAGCATACTCGTCAACTATTCCTGCGATTTGCGTAAGGGCGAAAAAATCCTTATCGAAGCGCGCGGAATAGACTATCAGCTTGTGACGGCTATCGTCGAGGAAGTATATAAAGCGGGCGGTTTCCCCTTCGTTTCCATGGAGGACATGCGCGTTTCGCGCGCTATCCGTATGGGAATGACGGAGGAGCTTGCCAAGGCTATGGCGAAATACGATTCCGCGCGAATGGCGGAAATGAACGCGTATATAGGCATACGCGGCGGCAACAACTGTTACGAGCTTTCGGACGTGGACGGCGCGAAAATGCAGATATACGACCGCGATTACGCGCACCCCGTGCACCATAACCTGCGCGTTGCCAAAACGAAATGGGTGATCTTGCGTTATCCAACCGAAGGAATGGCGGAGCAGGCGAGAATGAGTACCGCGGCGTTCGAAGATTTTTATTTCGACGTATGCACCCTCGATTACGCGAAAATGGACAGGGCGATGGATCCGCTGCAAGCGCTTCTCAACAGAACGGACAAGGTGCGTATCAAGGCTGTCGATACCGACCTTACGTTCAGTATCAAGGGCATAGGCTCAGAGAAATGCGCAGGAGCGAGGAATATCCCCGACGGCGAAATTTATTCGGCGCCCGTGAGAGATTCGGTCAACGGGTATATTCATTACAACGCCCCGAGCATCGAGAACGGCATAGAATTCAAAGACGTCCGACTGGAATTCGTCAACGGCAAAATCGTCAAGGTTTCCGCAAACGACACCGAAGCGGCGCTTAAGATATTCGATACCGACGAGGGCGCGCGCTATGTGGGTGAATTCGCCCTCGGCGTAAATCCTTATATCGTGAAGCCCATGGGCGACATACTTTTCGACGAAAAGATCTCGGGTTCGATACATTTCACCCCGGGCGCCTGTTACGACGACTGCTACAACGGCAACAAGAGCGCCGTGCACTGGGATCTCGTGCAGATACACACGCCCGAGTACGGCGGCGGAGAAATATATTTCGACGACGTGCTCGTACGCAAGGACGGCAGATTCGTGCTCGAGGAGCTCGATTGCCTCAACCCCGAAAACCTTAAATAACCTTAAACCATGGATAAGAAGGAAATTCAAGCCCAAGAGACGAAATTCGTGCCCCGTAAGCCCTCTAAATTCCTTTACGGGCTGCTCGTTCCGCTCGTGCAAATCCTTTCGCACATACTTATCAAAGCCAAATTCGAGCGAGACGAGCGCATTAAGGAGAGAAAAGGACCGTTCGTCGTGATAGGAACGCACACCTGTCTTATGGACGTTGCGATGATGATGCTCGCGATGAAACCGCTTCCGCTCAACATAGTATGCGGCAGGGACGTATTCACCTGGTCTAAAATCAAGCCTATCAAAAAAGCGGCGGGACTTATACCTATAAATCAATTCGAGATAGATCTCGGCTCGATACGCACGATGAAAAGGGCGGTCGCAGCGGGTTGCTCGCTCGCGCTGTTCCCCGAAGGGAAATTCACGCTCGACGGAAAGAACCTTTATTATCTTCCCGAGAGCCTTGCCAAACTTCTCAAACTCCTCGACGCGGACGTCGTGTTCTGCCATAACTACGGCGGTTACTGCTCACGTCCGAGGTGGTACTCGGGATTCAAGAAGGGACCCGTCACCAACAAGAGCGAATTGCTGTTTACGCGCGAGGAACTGAAGACGCTTTCCACGGACGAAATTTACGCCGTGCTTAAGAGTAAATTCACTTTCAACGACAACGTGTATCAGCGCGAAAATCATTTGCGTTATAAATGTAAAGATCCCGCTTTGGGCCTCCATTACATACTCTACAAGTGCCCGAAGTGCGGAACGGAATACGAAATGATCTCCACCGCGCGCAACCTCGTCTGCGAAAAGTGTTTAAATACCGTGGAATACACCGAGTACGGCGAGATGATACCTTCGGAAGGCTCGGTTGCTTTCGACCGCATCGATTTGTGGTACGAATTCGAGCGCGAAAGCGTGCGCAAAGAGCTCGAAGCGGAGGATTTCGAACGCCGTTATCCGGTGACTTGGGCGGAAGAAGACGAAAGCAATACCTATCGCGACGCGGGCGAAGGAGAGTTTTTCATAGACAAAGAAAAGCTCGGATTCGTCGGCAAAAGATATTCTACGGGAGAGGACGTTTCGATAGAAATTCCGCTTGCGAAGCAGCCCACGATAGTGCACAAGAACTACGAAGCGATAGATTTGACGGTGGGTACGAAGATCAACAGGTTTTATTTCCGCGACGTGCGTTATACGGCAAAAATCAACCTTATGGTAGAGGAAAGCTACCGTAAGCTGAAAGGGCTTCCTATCGATTAGGTAGCGTCTAAATGTGTAAAAAATCTGACTGAGGAGGTCGATATGTTTAAAAAATACGCAGATGAAGCAATGGAGCTGGTTAAGCTCATCGAAGCCGACGGCGCGAGGTTGCCCGGTACCGAGGAGGAAAAAGCCGCCTGTAAGAAATTGCAGGGCGAGATAGTGAAGCGCACGGGGCTCACTCCTTATACCGAGAAATTCACTTATGCGCCGAACGCAAGCATCGGCGCCATCAATAAATTAGGCTGGGTGGCGTTACTGATGTTCCTTGTCTATTACATAGGCGGTATCGGCGGCACGATAATCGCGATGCTCGGATGCTTCGGGTTGCTCGTTTTCACCCTGACGCAGATAGTGAGATATACCGGAATGTGGGATTTTGCGTTTAAACAGGAAACCGCAGAGAATATCGTCACCGAACTCGAGCCCGCCAAAGGCGAAACGGAATACACCGTTTACCTCGGAGCGCATTACGACAGCAGCTGGTGCTGGAAGCTCGCCGCGCGCAACGCAAATACCGCTTTGATCAAGACCGGTTACGGCGTAATAGGTGTTATCGTATTGATGATTTTGTCGATATTGAGACTTTGCCTCTATTCCGGCGCTTTCGACGATTATACCGCGTGGAATATTTCTCTCTATATTATTCCGCTCGCCTTCCTTCCGGGATATTTCTTCCTTACGCAGTACCTTACGCAGGATAAGACTGTAGGAAGCCCCGGCGCGATGGATAATTTGAGCGGTATCGCCCTCAATATGATGATAGTGAAGTATTTCAAGGAGCATCCCGAAGATATGCCCGAAGGAATGAAGCTCGTCAATATCGGATTTGCGAGCGAGGAAGCGGGTCTCAAAGGAAGTTTCGCTTACGTCAAAGCCCATAAGAACGAAATAGACGTCAACAATTCCTATGTGTTCAACGTCGATTCCGTAGCCGATCCCGGACACTTCGAGGCGGTAAAAGGCGATCCCTGGCAGGGTACCAAGTTCGATAAGAAACTTATCGATATGACCTGCGAAGCTATTAAAGAGAGCGGCGAGGAACCGCACACCATAGTCAATCCCGTAGGCGGATGCGACAGCACTCCGTTCTGCAAGATAGGCGTTCCCACCACCACGTTCGCGGCGCAGAACCCCGTTTCCACCGAATATTACCATACGTATAAGGACGTATCCGACCGTATCGACGTAAGTACCTTCGAGACGGGACTCAACGTCATCTATAAAGTCATCAAGAAAATAGCCGCACAGCGCGCTTTGGTACCCGAAGTCGCGGTTACGGAAGTCATAACTCCCGAATCCGCAGACGCGGCGGAAGCCGCGGGCGCCGCGGAAGCCGCAGGCGCCGCGGTAAGCGCGGACGCTCCCGCCGCGGAGACCGAAGCGTAAGGTATAAGCGGTCAACAGCAATACCGATTGACGCAATTCGTAAAAGCCCCGACCGTTACGGTCGGGGCTTAATTTATCCTATATTACGCGTTCCGTGAAAAATTGGAACGAGCTTAGAAATTTCCTTTTCACTCCGGAAGCGCTACGTCTTTCGGGGTGGTCTTGGCGAGCACCTTTTCGTA
>CALVOD010000006.1 GCA_944350065.1 uncultured Clostridia bacterium | reverse complement strand
GCGGCGGGAATATCCAAGCATAAGGCGCGCAAGATAGAGACGGAGCGCAAGCTCAACGCGGGGCGCGCCGACATGCAGAGACTTACCGACCTTTTGAGCGAAGTAAGCTCCTCTCTCGTACCTCTCGAAAAAGAAGCGGGCGACGCGCGGAAGGTGAAGGCTTACCGCGCCGAACTCAAATATCAGGAAGTGGCGCTGTATCTGTATCAATGCGAAAACAGCGCCGCGAACCGCGAGCGCATCACCGCTAAACTGGACAAATTACGCAAGGAGCACGCCGAGCAGAGCGCCGAACTCGAACGTCTCAATAACGAATATACCGTGACGATGATGAGCATCGAGAACGGCGACAAATATTCCAACAGCGTGCGCGACGCGATAACAGATCTTATGGTCGCTGCGGAGAAAGCGGCGGGCGACAGCAGAGCGTTTGCGAGAGACATAGAGCATATTAACGAAGATAACGCGAAAATAGCCGAGTCTCTGAAGGCGGACGAAACCAAACTTGCGGACAGAGCGAAGCAGATAGAGGAGAAATTCTTCAAAGCGGACGCGAAGCGTAAAGAAGCGGATAAGGAGCGCGCCGCGCTCGAAGATTTGCGCAAGGAGCAGAGCGAACTCGCCGCAGAAGTGGAGAGAGAGGAGAAAGCCATCGAAGCGGGCAGAGAGATGTTCCTCGACAAACTCAGCAAAAACGCGGAGATAGAGAAGGACGTCGCGGCGCTCGAACTTGAACGCAAACTGCTTATAGACGGGCTTTCGAGCAACAAAGACGATTACGACGACAAACTTAAAATACGCGATAAAGTTGCGGAAACGCGCGCGAAACTCGCGGCGCAGGCAGACGAGCTGACTGCCGAAAAGACTTCGCGGCAAGCGGAACTCGTCAAAGCCACCGAAAACCGCGACGCGGCGAAAAGGGAGTACGACGAAGCGTTGCAACGCCGTACCGATCTCGGCAACCGTATCCAGAACCTTACTTTCAAACTCGAAACCATAGAGGAAAACATAAACAAATATTTCGATTACGAGGGCAGTATCCAGAACCTTATGGCGGAAGCCGCCCGCGATCCCGCGATCAAGGAAATGATAGTGGGCACCGTAGCCGAAATAATCTCCGTGCCAAAGGACGTGCAGATTGCCGTGGAAATAGCGCTCGGCAGATCGTTACAAAGCGTGATAACGAAGAACGAGTACGACGCGTCGAAGCTGATGCAAAGATTGAGGGAGCGTAACCTCGGAAGGGCGACGTTCCTGCCGATGACCACGATGAAGCGCAACGACCTCTCACGCGAGCAGGCTCGCGCTTTGGACGAGGACGGCATTATCGGCGTGGCAAGCGAGCTCGTGCGTTACGACGGCAAATACGACAATATCATATCCAACCTGCTCGGCAAGACCGTGATAGCCGAAGATCAGGACGCGGCGATGAGGGTATCGAAGAAATACGGATATTCCTTCCGTATCGTCACTCTTGACGGCGACGTATACGCGCCGAGCGGCGCGCTGACGGGCGGCTCCACGGGAAAGAACACGGGACGTATACTTTCGCGCGAGTCCGAGAAAGAGGATATGGCGAAAAAGCTCCGTCAGGCGAAAAAGGATATGGAGCTCCTCAAGGAAGACATTGCCGACCGCGAAAGCGAACTCGAGAAACTTTCCTCCTCGGTAGCCTTTATCCAAAGCCGTATAAGCAAACTCGAACTGGATATATTGAAGATTTCGGGAGACATAGCGCAGTGCGACAGAGAACTCGAGCTGTACGGCGCGGAGATGGATAAACTTTTCGGCGGGAACGAGGAGAGCCGCAAGCGTATCAAAGAGATAGAACTTGCGCTTCAGGAAGCCGATAAAAACAAAAAGGGAGCCGATACCGAGAGAATTGACGTAGACGAATACGTCAGCGAGTTGAGGGAGAAATTTGCGGAAGACAAGCGCAGATACAACGAACTCACAAGCGCCGTAATGCGTAAGACCGTCGAAGTCAACGCGCTCGACAACGAAGCGGACACGCTCGAGAAGGATATCGCGGCGCTCAAAGCCGAAAGCAAGATGATCGAGCAGGAGATGCTGGAGCTGAACGTCCGACTCAAGATGAACGAGAGCAATCTCCAACGTATCAAGGAGCAGCTCGCGCGCTCCGAATTCGCGCCGGAGGACAAAGCGAAGCTGGACGAACTGCGAGCGGAGCTCGCCGGTCTCGAAGACAGCCGCGTGAAGATGAACGCGCGCGTCAAGGAGCTTGACGTACTGCGTGCCGAAAAGAGCGACGAAGCAGCCAAAACGCGCGAGAAAGTCATTCGCGAGGAAGCCAACCTCGAGATGGTGGACAGCACGATAGCTACGATGTCCACGCGTATGCAGGAGAACTACGGCTTCGACTTCGACGCCGCGAAGGAATATTTCGCGGGAGTGGACGCGGAGGCGGAGGGATATGTGTTCGCGCCCGACAAAGCGCAGTCTCACATCAACGGTCTGCGTACCAAGATAGAGCGCATAGGACCTATCAACGAACTTGCGGAACAGCGGTTTGCCGAGGAATCGGAGCGCTGTAATTATATGCAGTCGCAGCTCGACGACCTTCAGAAAGCCGAACAGGATCTTTTGCGGATAATCGACGAGCTTACGACGGAAATGGTGGAGAAATTCACCGTAAGTTTCAATCAGATAAACAAGAATTTCAACGAGGTGTTCAGCGAGCTTTTCGGAGGCGGAAGGGCGCGCATGGAGCTCGAGAAGGGCGTAAGCGTTCTCGAAGCAGGCATCGAAATAATGGCGGAACCTCCGGGCAAGAAACTTTCCAATCTCGCGCCGCTTTCGGGCGGAGAGAGAGCGCTCACCGCTATAGCGATACTTTTCGCGATAATCAAGCTGAATCCTATGCCGTTCAGCATACTCGACGAGATAGAAGCGGCGCTCGACGAAGCGAACGCCCACCTGTTCGCGCAGTATCTGAAGAAATTCTCGCAATTCACTCAATTTATAGTGGTTACGCACCGTAAGCCCACGATGCAGCTGTGCGACACGCTGTTCGGTGTGACGATGCAGGAAAAGGGCGTTTCGAGGACGGTGCGCGTAAGGCTCGACGAGGCTGTCAAACACGCCGACGAAAAGAGCGTAAGGAACGCAGACGGCGAGAGCGCGTAAGCGCAGAACAATAAGAGGATAACGATATTATGGGATTATTTTCAAGAATTAAAGAGGGGCTTAAACGCACTAAGGAGAGTTTCGGCAAAAAGATATTCGAATTGTTCAAGGCGCGCGCGTTGGACGACGAATTTTACGAAGAACTCGAGACCGCGATGATTTCCGCGGATATGGGCGTCACGGCGACCGAGGCGATAATCGAGGAATTGAAAGATTCCGTCTACCGCAACAAAATAACCGATACCGCGCGGGCGAAAGAGGAATTGAAACGCATAATGCTCGAGAGTATCGATTACGAAATACCGCCTTACGAGTATCCGCTCGTGATACTCATCGCGGGCGTGAACGGCGTGGGCAAGACTACTGCGATAGGTAAACTCGCCAAGCTGTTTATGTCTCAAGGCAAATCGGTTACGGTGGCCGCTGCCGACACTTTCCGCGCGGCGGCGAGCGAGCAGCTCGAAATCTGGGCGGAAAGAGCGGGCGTAAGGATAGTCAAACATTCCGAAGGAAGCGATCCCGCGGCAGTGGTGTACGACGCGCTCGCTTCGGCTAAAGCGCGCGGCACGGACGTCGTGCTCGTGGATACCGCCGGCAGACTTCATAACAAAAAGAACCTTATGGAGGAACTTAAAAAGATAAGCCGCGTGGTTTCGCGCGAGATGCCCGACTGCGACAGGCGCAATTACATCGTGCTCGACGCGACTACCGGACAGAACGCGGTGCCGCAGGTGGATATATTCAACGAGGCTATAGATATCGACGGCATCATCCTTACCAAGCTGGACGGCACGGCGAAAGGCGGCGTCGTTATGGCTATAAGCGCGGAGCGCGAGATACCCGTAGTCTACGTCGGCGTGGGCGAGAAGATAGACGACCTGCTGCCCTTCAACGCGGAGGACTTCATAGACGAAATATTCGCCTAAGTATAAAAACTTTATCGGAGGGTATGTTAAGTAAAAACGCTTGACATATCCTCTTTATTTTTGTAATATGTAAAAGCAATATACTTTACACAGGTGCGGTATGCTGAAAAACGTGGAAATGGGATTGCTTAACGATTACTACGGCGGTTTACTGACGGAGTATCAGCGCGACGTACTGGTTAAGTATTACGACGAGGACCTGTCGCTTGCGGAGATAGCCGAGATAAGCGGTATTTCGCGCCAAGCGGTGAGGGACGTCATAGTGAGAGCCACGGCTAAGCTGACGGAGTACGAGACCAAGCTCGGGCTCGTCGCCAAGATAACGGGGCTTATGTCCGAACTGGAGCAGGTAATTGTATCTACAGATACGGAAACGGCGAACAGGCTCAGGAAGATACTGAACGAGATCAAGGAGTTATAATGGCACTTTTCGGTAGTCTTACGGAGAAGATCAACCACGCGTTCTCCAAATTGAAAAACAAAGGGGCGTTGACGGAGCTCGAGATCAAGAACGCGATGCGCGAGGTG
This sequence comes from uncultured Clostridia bacterium, assembly GCA_944350065.1. Classification (GTDB taxonomy): domain Bacteria; phylum Bacillota; class Clostridia; order Christensenellales; family DTU072; genus Stercoripulliclostridium_A. The sequence continues at coordinate 24,134 of CALVOD010000006.1, read as the reverse complement.
CGCATAGCGCTGCTCGAAGCCGACGTCAATTATCAGGTCGTCAAGGAGTTCATCAACAAGGTATCGGAGAAGGCTGTGGGCGAGCTGATAATCAAGGGGCTCGAGAGTTCCCACCAAGTCGTCAAGATAGTCAACGACGAGCTTATCGAGCTTATGGGCAGCAAGCATTCCAAGCTCGAGATGGCGGACAGACCGCCTACGGTATATATGATGTGTGGCTTACAGGGTGCGGGCAAGACGACTATGTGCGGAAAGCTCGCCAACCTTTTGAAGCGCGACAACAAGAAGGTATTGCTCGCCGCCTGCGACGTTTACCGTCCCGCGGCGATCAAGCAGTTACAGGTTGTCGGCGAAAAAGCGGGCGTGGAGGTATACGAACGCGGACAGACCGATCCCGTGGATATTGCCGCCAAAGCCGTAGAGTACGCGCGCCAGAACGGTTTCGACGTCGTTATAGTGGACACTGCGGGCAGATTGCATATCGACCGCGCGCTCATGGACGAGCTGCGTAACGTGAAAGCGAAAGTCAATCCCAAAGAGATATTGCTTGTCGTGGACAGTATGCTCGGACAGGATTCCGTTAACGTGGCTACCACGTTCAACGCCGAGCTCGACATAACGGGCGTTATACTTACCAAGCTGGACGGCGACACGAGGGGCGGCGCGGCGCTTTCGATAAGAGCGATGTGCGGCAAACCCGTCAAATACGTCGGCGTAGGCGAGAAACTTACGGATATCGAACCTTTCCATCCCGACAGAATGGCGTCGAGGATACTGGGAATGGGGGACGTGCTGACGCTTATCGAGAAGGCGCAGAGCGCGATAACCGAGGAAGACGCGGCGCGCATGGCGAGGAAGATGAAGGAAAATTCCTTCAATCTCGAGGACTATCTCGAACAGCTCAACAGCATGAAGAAGATGGGTAGCATGCGGGATATGCTGGAGATGATTCCGGGGATGGGCTCGAAGCTCAAGGGCGCCAATCTCGACGTGGACGAGAAGCAACTCGAGAAGACCAAAGCCATCATACTTTCGATGACGCCCAAGGAAAGGAGGAATCCCGGCATACTGAACGCTTCGAGAAGGAGAAGAATAGCCGCGGGTAGCGGCGTGCAGGTGCAGGACGTCAACAGGCTGCTCAACCAATTCGAGCAGACCAAGCAGATGATGAAAAAGCTCAGCAGCGGGAAGATGAAATTCCCCTTCTGAACGGAAGCGCGAAATCAGAACATGCAAATATAAATACAAAACAATCAAAATAAAAAATATAACAATCCATATACAAATCGGAGGACAGAACAATGGCAGTAAAAATCAGACTTCACAGAATGGGCGCGAAGAAAAATCCCTTCTACCGTATCGTAGCTATCGATTCCCGCAAATCGAGAGACGGCGAATATATCGAGCAGATCGGTTACTACAATCCCAAAGTGCATCCCGCCGACATCAAGATCGACGCCGAAATAGCGAAGAAATGGCTGGGAGTAGGGGCGCAACCCACCGACACCGTGAGAGCGCTTTTCGTTAACGCGGGCATAATGGCTCCTTCCAAGAAATTCGCCAAAGCCGCCGAGGCAACCGAAGAAGTCAGCGCCGTAGACGCCGCCGTCGAAGCCGCGGTGGGCAAGATCGAGGAATAATATGCGCGATTTCGTAGATTTTCTCGTGAAGCAGGTAGTCGAAGAAGGCTCCTACGAAATAGTCGTACTCGAAGACGACAACAACGTCGAAATCAAAGTGCTCGTGGACAAGGACAAAGTCGCCCGTCTCATCGGTAAATCGGGAAGGCTTGCCAAAGCCATTCGCACCATCGTGAAAGCGGCGGCGCAGAGTTACGACAAGCGTTACGACGTTTATATCGAGGAAAGATAAATGCTTCCTTTGGGGACAATATCCCGGGCGCACGGCGTACGCGGAGAGGTACGTTTGTTGACCGAACTCGAGCCGCAATATCTCAAAGAGGTCACCGCGATCGTTATCCACGGTAAGGAATACAAGGTGGAGCGTGCGCGGTTTGCGGGCGGCGCAGCTCTCATCAAGCTCGAAGGCGTCCACGACCGCGACGCGGCGGACGCACTGCGGGGCGAAGCGTATTTACCGGACAACGTGAAGATAGAGCTTCCCGAGGACAGGTTTTTCATCGACGAGCTGATAGGGTGCAGAGTCCGCATAGAAGGCGACGAAAGTTATTCGGGCGAGATTTACGACGTACTCCGTAACGGAGCGGCGGACGTGTGGTGCGTGCGCGGCGAAAACGGCTCGCGAGACTTTATGATGCCGCAGGTCAAAGGCGTCGTCCGTGAATACGCCCTCGACACTAAGCTCGTCGTGCTCGACGGGCAAAGGCTCGCGGAAGTGGCGGTTTATGAAGATTAGCGTACTAACGATTTTCCCGGAAATGTATGAAGCGCTCAATTCGAGCGTAATAGGTAAAGCTCTCGAAAAAGAGCTTTTTTCCGTTGAAGTACACAATATAAGGGACTATTCGCTGAACAAACACAAGAAATGCGACGATTATCCGTTCGGCGGCGGCGCGGGAATGGTAATGACTCCGCAGCCCCTCCACGACGCGATAACGGCAGTGGATCCGGCGCACGAAGCGGTCAGGATATATTTAAGTCCCAAGGGCAAAACGCTCGACCAGAAGACGGTAACGGAACTTGCCGAACTCGAGCATATCGTATTGATTAACGGCAGCTACGAGGGTATCGACGAGAGGATAATCGAACTCGACGTGGACAGAGAGCTGTCCATAGGCGATTACGTACTTACCTCGGGCGACCTTGCCAGTCTCGTCGTCATCAACGCCGTGGCGAGGTATATCCCTGACGTGCTCGGTTCCGAGCAGTCCACCGACGAGGAGAGCTTCAGCGCGGGCGTGCTCGAGTACCCGCAGTACACCCGGCCGCAGGAATTTATGGGGCTTCGCGTACCTGAAGTTTTACTCTCCGGCAATCACGCCGAAATCGCGGAATGGCGGCGCAAAGAGAGCCTTCGCCTCACCGCGGAGAGGAGACCGGATCTTTTGACGAAGAAAGAATAAAACAAATGAGGAGGGCGTATGCACATACATTGGTTTCCCGGTCACATGACGAAAGCCATACGAATGATGCAGGAGGAGATTAAGCTCGTCGACTCCGTCATTTATGTACTCGACGCGCGCGCTCCGCTTGCCTGCGTCAACGAAGCGTTCGACGAGGTGATAGGCGACAAACCCCGACTTTATGTACTCAATAAAGCGGATACGGTATCCCGAGACGCGCTTATCGAGTGGGTGGATTGGTTCCGCGCACGCGGTGACAAATGCATTTATTCGAACAGTATTTCGAAGTCCGACGCGGGCGTCATAGTCAAGAATCTTATCGAACTCAACGAGGAACTCATCGAGCGCTACCGCAAAAAAGGCGTTGCCAAAGTGGTACGCGCCATGGTTATCGGCGTACCCAATACCGGTAAGTCCACGCTCATCAACAGCCTGTTGAAATCTAAGCGTGTGGCAACCGGCAACAAACCCGGAGTGACGCGCGGCAAGCAGTGGGTGGCGATAGATCCGTACATAGAATTGCTGGACAGTCCCGGGGTGCTTTATCCCGATTATCGCGACCAGACACGCGCGATGAAACTCGCGCTGATAGGCAGTATCAAAGACGAGGTTGTGGATCAGTACGAGCTTGCTTCCGACGCGGCGGCGTTCCTTATGAAGGAATATCCCGAAGCGCTCAAAGAAAGGTACGGACTAAGCGAGCTTCCTTCGGACTCTGCTGCGTTTCTCGACGCGGTTGCCCTTCGCAGGGGTATCGTCGCGCGCGGCGGCGAAGCCGACCGCGAGAGGGCGGCGAGAGCCTTTATCGGCGATTACCGCAAAGGCTATCTCGGCAGAATACCGCTCGAAAAGGCGGGTTTAAGAGAGACTCGCGAGTGACGGCGAGGCTTATATACCGTCTTCGGAAAACGAAAGAAAAATGAAAGAAAAAGTATTTGTCGATATGTTCGCTTACGAAAACGCGCTGCTTAACGAGGGCGCTAAACTTATCTGCGGCGTGGACGAAGCCGGCAGGGGACCTCTTGCGGGGCCGGTATGCGCGGGCGCGTTTATTCCCGATTTTGCGAAGATTGTAGACGGAGTTAACGACAGCAAGAAGCTCACGCCGAAAAAGCGCGATTATCTTTACGATCTCGTTAAGGAAAGCGCGGTTTCTTCGGCGACCGCTTTCGTGGAGGCGGACGTCATAGACGAAATAAATATTCTCGAAGCCACAAAGCTCGCGATGCGTAACGCCGTCGCGGCGCTTGCGCCTTCGCCCGAAGTCGCTCTCGTGGACGCGGTAAAATTGGAGCTTCCCGTACGCGTTCTGCCGATAATCCACGGCGACGCGCTGAGCTACAGCATAGCGGCGGCGAGCATACTCGCCAAGGTGGAAAGGGACAGGCTTATGCTCGAATACGCCGAAAAATATCCCGAATACGGCTTCGAATCTCACAAAGGTTACGGCTCGGCGCACCATATCGAGATGCTCAGAAAATACGGTCCCTGTCCGATACACCGCGCCACTTTCATCAAGAATTTTTTCAAATAGCGCTTACGAGCGGGACGGAGGAAACTTATGGGCGGCGGATATCCTTACTCTACGGCTGAAGGTATACTCGCGGAATACCGCGCGGGCGTTCTCATGCAGGAAAAGGGCTACGCCGTAGTCGCGCGCAACGTCAATTATCCTAAGGTAGGGGAGCTCGACCTCGTTTGTCTCAAGGGAAAACTCCTCGTCGTAGTCGAAGTCAAATACCGCTCCGACGGCGAAGCCGGCGACCCTATAGAAGCGGTCACGCCTTCCAAAATTAAAAAAATTTGTCGCGCCACCGAAAAATTCATCGCCGAAAATTCTTTTTACGATTACGACGTGCGTTTCGACGTGATTTCTTTCAGAGACGGCGTCCCCGAACATATCGAAGACGCATTTTACGGCGTCTGGGGCGTTTGAAATTTTCTTTTAAATATTATAATTAAAAAGTACCCTCAAAACGCTTGCACACTCCGAGCGTTTTTGCTATGATATTTAAGACTTTGTAACGGACCTATGTCGGATATATTCCCAGACCGATACGTACGTTAGTATTCATCAGGAGGTAAGTCATTATGAACATTATCGACATCATCGAGCAGGAAGGTCTCAAAAAGGACGTCCCCGAATTCGCTATCGGCGACAACGTGAAAGTTTACGTTAAGGTCGTCGAAGGCACCCGCGAAAGATTACAGGCTTTCGAAGGCACCGTCATCGCTCGCAAGAACGGCAGTATACGCGAAACTTTCACCGTGCGCCGTCTTTCGTTCGGTATCGGCGTGGAAAGAACCTTCCCCCTTCATTCTCCCAAGATCGACCACATAGAGGTTACCCGCAAAGGTAAGGTCAGACGCGCCAAGCTGTATTATCTCAGAGGCCGCACCGGCAAAGCCGCCAAGGTCAAACAGGCAGGTAAATAATAAGGCTAACGACTTGCGCGCCGAAGTATTCGGCGCGCAAAACGCAAAAATAACTCTATATTCTCAGGAGCAATAATGAAAAAAACGATCGTTCTTGCAGTCGTCCTGCTCGCGCTTTCCGCGCTCGTTCTTACCGGTTGCACCGGCAAGATCGTCAGAGATTACGACACGCAGATTCTGACCTTCTCGACCACGGAAGGCGATTTTTATTATAACGATTTCGCGGCGCTTTCCGCGGAATGGGATCTTACCGCGGGTAACGGAGCTTCGGCTTCCGCCGTTTTCAGCACCAACGCCGACGGACTTAAAATCAATACCGTCAACTCGGGCTATGCGGTAGCCAGTCAGACCGTTTATCTCAAGCCTTATTCGGATTATAAGGTCGAATACGTCTACGACGTCGATTCCATTGCCGACTACGATACCACAGACGATATCGATTATTATGCGGGACTTTACATCGGTTTCACCGAGAACCCTTCTTTCAATATCGGAGAGGGCGATAAAGCCTCCGTCATTACGACGGCGAGGAGCGGAACGGATACTTTCTATTTCCACACCGACGGCACGCGCGAATTCAACCTCGCCATTAACGTGGGTAACGAAAACAATCCCGTCAACGCGGTCGTTTACGTCAAATCCGTCAAACTCACTCTCGTCGACAGCGCCACCCTTACGCAGGAAGACAAGGACGCTTACGGCTACTATGCTCTTACGAGCGCAGTTTACGGACAGGCGACCTCGACCAACGTCGTTTACGTCGTGCTCGGCGGAGTGGCTACTCTCGTGCTCGCTTACGTATTCTACGTTATGCGTTCGAGAACGCTCGCTTTCGAGGGCGTCAAAACCGAGAACAAATTCTACGAGAAGATCGTTTCCTCCAAAACGGCGGGCATTCTCCTCACCGTGGGAGTCGCCGCATTGGTGAGATTGCTTATCACGCTCATACAGACGGCTATATCGGGAAGCTCGTCCATAGTGGCGAACGAGTACGGCTACGACCTTACCCGCGAAGCGTATATGGGTTCGCTTTCCGCTAAAATCGGCACGATCTATCTCTATCAATACTACGCCGCATATACTACGCTCACGCCCGTGACAATGTATTTGTCCACGCTCGCGGGAGCCGTCGGCAGGGCGCTTTCCGCAATGAAGATGAGCGACGCCCAAGTCGAACTCGCCGTAGTATGCATCATCAAACTCTTTAATATAGCGGCAGACCTCGGCACGGTAGCGCTTATTTATAAGATAATCGAGAAACGCCACGGCAACGCCGCGGCGACGGTGCTCGCTTCTTTCTATTCGCTCGTGCCCGTGACCTTCGCGCTCTCCGCGGCGTGGGGCTCCTACGAAAGCGTAACCGCTTTCTTCGTGGTGCTCGCATTCTACTTCCTGCTCAACAAAAAGAGCTATATCGGTATGGCGGTAGCGTATTTCTTCGCGGCGATGACTACGCCGAGCGCGCTGTACGTCGTGCCCGCCGTATTGTTCTATACCGCTTACTATATTTTCAAGGCGGTCAGAGAGGGCGAATATAAACGCATTATCGCTCCCGTTTCGGCGATAGCAGGCGGCTTCGTGCTGTTCTATCTCATAAGCCTGCCCTTCGTATTCAACCAGGTCGCGGCGGGAGACGCATTCGTCGCTTTCGATAAGTATATCGCCACCGTTAAAGGCGCTTCGGTCTATTCCGCCAACGCCTTCAACTTCCAGGGACTCCTCGGACACAACTTCGCTGAAGTGGGCGTGCAGTCCGTTGTCGCGACGGTTATATTTATCGTTTTCGTGGTCGTGGTGCTCGGCGTTGCGTACTTCCGCACCCGTAACCGCATCGACCTCACCCTCATAGCGGCGTCTTCGGTGCTTGCGCTTTGGACGTTCGCCAATAACATGCGACCCAATTCCATTTACCTTGCGCTTCCGCTGATGTTCATCGTCGCGGCGCTGCTGAGGGAAACCAGACTTTATATCGCGTTCGCGCTTTATTCGGCGTTCGCTTTCGTCAATAACGCTTACGTCTATATGGTCACCGGCTATGACGACAGCGGCGTGCTCGCAATCTCTTACGACACCACCGCCATTATGTACGTATTCGGCGCCTTCAGCCTCGTGCTCGCGATATACTTCATGGTAGTGGCGTTCGACGTCCTCGTCAGCAAACGCGCTGTGGACCACGTCGTTATCCCCGTACCTTACGTGCAATACGTCAAGTACGTTTTCGGTAAAGCCGCCGGTAAGGTGAAGAAAGGCGCTTCCAAGGTGGGCGCGTTCGTCAGCGCAACGGGCGAAGCTATCAAAGAAGTGAACGCGGAACGTAAACTCAAAAGGGCTTCCCGTAAGAACGACGAAGCCGACGACGAAGAATAGCTAATGAGTAAACGGAGCCGCGAGCGGCTCCCGTTTGCTAAATGGGAGAAAAAGAGATGTTGGCGTCAATCAAGAGCTACGCGCTCGATGGCTTGAACGGATACCCCGTAGATATAGAAGTGGATACCCAAAAGGGGGTAGCTTCTTTCGAGATAGTGGGGCTTCCTTCGGCGGCGGTCAAGGAGGCGCGTAACAGGGTGCGCGCGGCGATCAAGAATTCCTATTTCGATTTCACGCCCAAGCGCACGACGGTCAATCTCGCTCCCGCAGATATGAAAAAAGAAGGCTCCGCTTTCGATTTTCCGATAGCCGTAGGCTTCCTCGCCTCGACCGAACAGATTTCTACGGACAGGCTCAAGGATTACGTAATGCTCGGCGAGCTGTCGCTCGACGGCAGTCTCAGAAGGGTAAGCGGAGTGATGCCGATACTGATTGCGGCTTTACAGAAAGGGTATAAGAAATTCATTATACCCGAAGGAAACGCCGCCGAGGCGAGTTACATTCGCGGAATAGAAGCCTATGCGCCCGCCAACCTTGCGGACGCCTGCGCTTTTCTCGGCGGGTTTAAGGAGCTTGCGCCGGTTAAACACAGGCTGTATTCGTCGGCGGCTGCGAAAAACAAATACGACGTCGACCTCAAATACGTCAAAGGACAGTCGCTTGCCAAACGCGCTTTGGAAATAGCGGTAAGCGGCGGACACAATCTTCTTATGTGCGGAGCCGCGGGTGCGGGCAAGACGTTGCTCGCCAAGTGCATTCCCACGATAATGCCCGACATGACGTTTGAGGAAGCGATCGAGACTACCAAGATACACAGCGTGGCGGGGATACTCGACCCCGAAGAAGGCATGGTCACGGTAAGACCTTTCCGCTCCCCGCACCATACGGCGAGTCTGATGAGTCTCATCGGCGGCGGCAGCAAGAGCGTATGCGGCGAAGTTAGTCTAGCGCATAACGGGGTGTTATTCCTCGACGAAATGCCGGAGTATAACAAGAAGACGCTCGAAACCTTACGCCAACCCATCGAGGACGGCGTGGTGACGGTTACGCGCGTCGCGCGTTCGATAGAATATCCCGCGCGTTTTATGCTTGTGGCGAGTATGAATCCCTGTCCGTGCGGAAATTACGGCTCGAGGGATAAAAACAAACAGTGCACGTGCACATATCTCGAGCGTAAGAGGTACGTGGGCAAGATATCCGGACCGCTTCTCGACAGAATAGATTTGTACGTAGCGGTGGACGGCGTGGAATACGACGAACTGCGTTCGTCTCCGGAAGGCGAAAGCAGCGCAGACGTAAAAGCGCGCGTGGAACGCGCGCGAGCGATACAAAGGGCGCGTTTCGCTTCGGAGAACATACATGTCAACGCGGAGATGAATAACAGACTCATCGAGAAATACTGTCCGCTCGACGCAGCTTCCGAAAAACTGCTCGAGCAGGCGTTCCTGAGGTATTCGCTCAGCGCCAGAAGCGTTACTCGGATATTGAAAGTGGCGCGCACGGTTGCGGACGTGGACGGCAGGGAGAGCATAACCGCCAACGACCTTGCCGAAGCGATAAGGTTCAAGACGAGGGAGCCGGGCAATGAAATTGACTGAAAGACGTTCGGCGATACTGTGGCTTAACGCCGTAGTCGGATTGAATTCCGCTAAAATAAACAAACTCACCGCGGCGATATCGCCCGAGGAGATATACGCTTCTCCCGAGAAATTCGCTCGGAAAGCGGAGTCTTATATAGGAGACGCGGCGGCGAAACTCCGTTTCGGAAGGAGCGACCCAAAACCTGTTGAAGATATGTTGCGTACCCTTGCGGGCGCAAGAGCGGAATTTATCGTGAGGGGCGACGCGGAATATCCGCAGTCGCTTGAAAATATCTTCAATCCGCCGGCAATACTCTATTATAAAGGCGACGTATCGCTTTTGAAAAGCCGTTGTCTCGGCGTAGTGGGCACCCGCGAACCTTCCATGTACGGCAGGCAGTGCACGGAGAAATTCGTGTCGGCGCTCGCCAAACTCAGATTGACGATAGTTTCGGGGCTTGCGCGCGGAGTGGATTCCATAGCGCACCGCGTAACTCTTATGAACGACGGCAAGACCATAGCCGTCATGGCGACGGGCATAGACGTGGTATTTCCCGTTACCAACGCGGTCCTAAGCGACGACATAGCCGCCAAAGGTCTGGTGATCACGGAATACGCGCCGGGAACTCCCGCGCTCGCGTATAATTTCCCGGAGCGGAACAGGCTCATCAGCGGGCTTTCGGAAGGCGTGCTCGTCACTGAAGCGGGCAATAAAAGCGGTTCGCTCATCACCGCGGACTGCGCGATCAAACAGGGTAAAGAGCTGTTCGTCATACCTTCCGCCGTCAATTCGCCCCGCGGCGTGGGCGGCAACAAACTTCTCAAAAGTTTGCAGGCAGCGATGGTATTGAGTCCCGACGACGTAGCGGACGCGCTCGGAATATGCGCGGCGAAAGAGGAAGCCGCGAGCGCGATGCAACTCGATTTCACCGAGGAGAAAGTGCTTGACGCGCTTTCGTTCAGCGAATTGAGTTTCGACGAACTTTTGTCGGTGACGGGGCTCGGAGTGAGCGACCTCAACGCGTTGCTCGTCAGAATGGAGCTCAACGGGCTCGTAAGAAAACTGGAAAACAATTATTACGGAGTATAGAATGAAGTTAGTTATAGTCGAGTCGCCTTCTAAGGCAAAAACGATCCAGAAGTATCTCGGGCAAGGGTACAGAGTAATGGCTTCGGGCGGACACATCTGCGATCTGCCGCCCAAAACGCTCGGTATCGACATAGCCGACAGATTCAAGCCCGAATACGTCGTGACCGACGCCAAAAAGAAGGAACTCATCAAGAGGTTGAGGAAGGAAGTTAAGGATTCCGATTTCACCTATCTTGCGACGGACCCCGACCGCGAAGGGGAAGCGATAAGCTGGCATCTTGCCAATCATCTCGGGCTTAACGGGCTTAAAAACCGTATCGAATTCAACGAGATAACGTCGAAAGCGGTACGTAGCGCCATAGAAGCGCCGCGCGCGATCAATATGAATCTCGTAGACGCGCAGCAAGCGCGGCGCGTGCTCGACAGGCTTGTGGGATACAAAGTCAGTCCTATACTGTCGCGCAAAATAAAGAGCGGACTTTCGGGTGGCAGGGTGCAGTCCGCCGCGCTTAAAATGATAGTGGATCGCGAGCGCGAAATAAACGCGTTCGTACCGCAGGAATACTGGAACGTGACGGCGCATCTTACGAAAGCGGGCGAGCGTTCGCCGGTATTCAAAGCGATGCTTAGCGACCACGCGGGCGCCAAGGTAAAACTTTCTTCGGAAGAGGAGGTCAAGGAACTGCTTGCGGCGCTCGAAGGCGCTTCGTGGAAGGTGGATAAAGTAAAGCGCGGCGTGTCGCGTTCGCGTCCCGCGGCGCCATTCACCACGTCCACGCTACAGCAGGACGGCTCGCAGAAACTCGGCTTGAGCGCGCCGCAGATAATGCAGATAGCGCAACAGCTTTACGAGGGCGTGGATATTCCGGGAGAAGGACAGACGGCGCTCGTGACGTATATAAGGACGGACTCGGTGCGTATTTCCGCGGATATGCAGGCGCTGACGCTTGATTTCATACGTCAGAAGTACGGCGACGAATACGCTCCCGCAAAGCCCAATTATTACGCAACCAAGGCGCAGAACGTACAGGACGCTCACGAAGCGATACGTCCCGTCAGCCTTACGCGCACGCCCGAAAGTTTACAGGATAAACTTCCGCGCAATCAATACAGGCTGTATAAACTGATATACGACCGTTATCTGGCGAGCCAGATGACGGACGCTATATATAATACCATGACCGTGCGCGTGGAAGCGGACACGGTAAGCGGCGACAATTACGGTTTCAAGGCTTCCGGTAAGTCGCTCGTATTCAAAGGTTACACCGCGGTTTATGAGGTTGAGAAAAGCACGGACGACGAGGAAAACGAAAACGCCGGCAATCTTCCCGCGCTCGAGGACGGCGACAAACTCAATCTGCGCAACATAAAGACGGAGCAGAAATTCACCAAACCGTTGCCGCGTTATTCCGAAGCTACGCTTATCAAGGCTATGGAAGAAAACGGTATCGGAAGACCTTCCACATACGCGACGGTGATATCGGTTTTGACTAAGCGCGAGTACGTCACGAAGGAGCAGAAACTTTTCAAACCCACTCAGCTCGGCGAAACCGTCACGGAATTCATGGAGCAGTGGTTTCGCAACATAGTGGACATACATTTCACTGCGGACATGGAATCGAAGCTCGATAAAATAGAGCACGGCGCGGAGTGGCAGAAGATAATAGAGGATTTTTATCCGGGATTCGCCGACGAAGTGGCGCGCGCCGCGTACAACGGAACGCGCAAAGTGGTGCTTCCCGAGGACGTAAGCGACGTGATATGCGAAAAATGCGGCGAGCGTATGATAATCAAAGAGGGCAGATACGGCAAGTTCCTTGCCTGTCCCAATTATCCCGCCTGCAAGAATATCAAGAATTTCGTGGAGCCGGTGGGCAAATGCCCCGTGTGCGGCGGAGACATCACGAAGCGCTACAGCAAGACGGGTAAAGTATTCTACGGATGCGCGAATTACCCGAAATGCAAATTTATGAGCTGGGAGATTCCGGCTCCGATACTTTGTCCCGTATGCGGCAAGACGATGAGGATAGTGGAGGATTCCGACGGCAAGCGTTACGTTTGCACGGACAGGACCTGCAACCACACCGTATCGGTGGCGAAGGAAGATAAATGAAGACCGTAAGGGTAGTAGGCGGCGGACTTGCGGGCACGGAAGCTGCGTATCAGCTTCTGAAACGCGGTTTCGGCGTCGAACTGTACGAGATGCGCCCTAACAGAATGACTCCGGCGCACAAAACGGGAGGACTTGCGGAGCTCGTCTGCTCCAATTCTCTCAAGAGTACCGACACGGGTACGGCGCAGGGCTTACTTAAAAAAGAAATGAGTATGCTCGGCGCGATGATTACGGAATGCGCTAAGCGCGCGGCGGTACCCGCAGGCGGCGCGCTCGCGGTAGACAGGGAGGCTTTTTCGCTCGAAGTCGAAAGAACTCTCTCGGAATTTGACAATTTCAGACAGGTGCGCGAGGAGGTTACGGAGATAACTCCCGATACCGTCGTGGCGTCAGGACCGCTTACTTCGGATAAGCTGTACGAAGCGATAGACGGATTTACAGGCGGCAACCGATTGCATTTCTTCGACGCGGTGGCGCCGATAGTGTCGCTCGACTCGGTGGATATGAGCAAAGCCTTCTATTCTTCCCGGTACGGCAAGGGGAGCGCCGATTACCTCAATTGCCCGATGAACAGGGAGGAATACGAAACCTTCGTCAAAGAACTCGTCGGCGCGGAAAGAGTGATACTCCGCGACTTCGAGAAAGGCGACGTGTTCGAGGGCTGTATGCCCGTCGAAGTCATGGCGGCAAGAGGGGCGGACGCCCTCCGTTTCGGACCGCTACGCCCCGTGGGGATACGCGACGGGGAAGGCAACCGTTTCTATGCGGTGGTTCAGCTTCGCGCGGAGGACAGGGACATGAGGTTCGCCAATATAGTGGGCTTCCAGACCAACCTCACTTTCCCCGAGCAGCGCAGAGTATTCGGGCTGATACCCGCTTTGCGCAACGCGGAATTCGTGCGTTACGGGGTTATGCACCGCAATACTTTCCTCAACGCTCCCGGGCTTTTGGACGAAAACTTTATGCTCCGCGGAAGCGAAGGAGTGTATTTTGCGGGGCAGATGAGCGGCGTCGAAGGCTATATGGAATCCGCAATGTCCGGAATGATAGCGGGAATAGCCTGCGCGAGAAGACTTCTCGGCAAACCGCCGATAACGCTTCCCGCGACCACCGTGTGCGGCAGTCTGACGAGATACGTGGCGGGATACGCCGGCGAATATCAACCAATGCACGTAAGTTTTTCGCTCGTACCGCCGCTTGAAATTAACGTCAAAGGCAAAAAAGAGCGTAAGCTCGCATACGCCGAACGGGCAATAACCGATCTCGGCAACTATTTAGAAGAAATAAAGGAGGTCTGACGATATGACCGCAGAATTCAGAGGAACGACGATATGCGCCGTCAAGTTGAACGGCGTGACGGCGATAGGAGGGGACGGACAGGTTACCTTCGGCGAAAGCGTTATATTCAAAAGCAACGCGGTAAAAGTTAAAAGGATATACGACGGCAAGGTTGTCGTCGGTTTCGCGGGTTCGGTGTCGGACGCGTTCGCGTTGAGCGAAAAATTCGAGGAAATGCTCCGTAAGTTCAGCGGCAACCTCATGCGTGCCGCGGTGGAACTTGCGGAGCTGTGGCGTCAGGACAAGGCGCGCAAGCTCGAAGCCATGCTCATTACCGCCGACAAGGACAATTTACTTATCGTAAGCGGAACGGGCGAGATAATCGAGCCGGAGAGCGGAGTATGCGCGATAGGTTCGGGCGGCAATTACGCGTTGAGCGCGGCTCGCGCGCTTGTGGAAAACACCGATTACGACGCCGAAACGATAGTGCGTAAAGCGCTGAAGATAGCGGCGGATCTGTGCGTATTCACCAATCATCAGGTCACGGTAGAGACCGTGTAAGGAGGGCGTTATGGAATTTACTCCCAGACAGATAGTAGCGGAACTCGACAGGTACATTATCGGTCAGTCCGAGGCGAAAAAAGCGGTGGCGATAGCGCTGCGCAACAGGTACAGGAGATCTCGTCTCGCGCCCGAAGTACGCGAGGAGATAACTCCGAAAAACATCATAATGCAGGGACCCACGGGTGTGGGCAAAACGGAAATAGCGAGAAGGCTCGCGAAACTGGTTAAAGCGCCGTTTGTAAAGGTTGAGGCTACCAAATTCACGGAAGTGGGATACGTAGGCAGAGACGTCGAGTCTATGGTACGCGATCTCGTGGAATGCGCGATAAGGCTCGTGAGAGAGGAAAAGATAGCCGAAGTGGAGCCCAAGGCGAAGGAAGCCGCGGAGCGTAAACTCGTGGACGGACTGTTCCCCGCAAGGAAAAAGAGCCGCCCCGAGATGAGCGACGCGGAAATACGCGAAACGCTCACCGCCGAGCTCAATTCCGGCAAGCTCGACAAAATAATGATAGAGATGGATATGCCCGTTCAGGCACAGCCTTTACAGCTCGGACCCATCGGCGGCAACGAGACCAATCTCGGAGAATTCATGAGTAAGCTGATGCCCAAGCAGACGAAGAAGCGTAAGGTCACCGTGAGAGAGGCTTACGACCTGCTTACCAAAACGGAGGCGTCCAAGCTCATCGACGACGAAGCGATCAACGCAGAAGGCGTTCGCCGCGCGGAGCAGGACGGCATCATATTCATCGACGAGATGGACAAGATAGCGAGCAAAGGAAACGTCAACGGACCGGACGTTTCGAGAGAGGGCGTTCAGCGCGACATTCTCCCGATAGTCGAAGGTTGCACCGTCAATACTAAGTACGGCAATATCCGCACCGACTTCATACTTTTCATAGCGGCGGGCGCTTTCCACATCGCTAAGGTCAACGACCTTATCCCCGAATTGCAAGGCAGGTTCCCCGTGCTCGTCGAGCTCAACAGCCTTACCCGCGAGGATTTCAGCAAGATACTGAAAGAGCCCGACAACGCCATTATTATGCAGTATGCGGCTTTGCTCGGCGTGGATAACGTGAAATTGAAATTTACCGACGAAGCCATCGACGAACTGGCAGAAATCGCCTTCCTCGAGAACGAAAACAACGAGAATATAGGCGCGCGCAGATTGCACACTGTTATGGAAACTTTGCTCGAGGACATCAGCTTCAACGCGTCGGGCGACCACGACGAAATAGAAGTGGTTATCGACCGTAAATACGTTTCGGAGCACATGGAAGGGGTGAAGAAACGCATGAACCTCAAAAAATATATTCTATAAACCGATATATAAACCGACTACACCGCACTCTTACGCGCTTCGCGCGCGTGATAAGGAGAAAAGATGATAAATATTCCCAAGGGCACCAAAGACGTCCTGCCCGCCGAAAGTTACAAATGGCACTATATAGAAAAAGTGGTGCGCGCTACCGCCGAGACCTTCGGCTTGAACGAAATACGCACTCCCACTTTCGAGCATACGGAGCTGTTTGCTCGCGGCGTGGGCGAGACCACCGATATAGTTAATAAGGAGATGTACACTTTCGAGGACAAGGGCGGCAGAAGCATGACGCTGAAACCCGAAGGCACGGCGGGCGTTGCCCGCGCGTACATCGAGGGCAACCTTGCCGACGGCGCGCAACCGGTCAAAATGTATTATCTTACGCCGGTATTCCGTTACGAACGCCCGCAGGCGGGAAGACTGCGCGAGCACCATCAATTCGGAGTGGAGATATACGGCTCCGATTCCGCCTACGCGGATGCCGAAGCCATACTCGTTGCGAAAACGCTTTTCACCAAGCTCGGCGTAACCGAACTCGAGCTCAATATAAACAGCATAGGATGCGCCGAATGCAGAGCGGAATACAACCGCGCGCTGCGCGAGTACCTCGCCGCAAACATAGACGATATGTGCCCGGTATGCAGGGAGCGTTACGTCAAGAATCCTCTCCGCATACTCGACTGTAAGGAGGAGGGCTGCAAACGCATAACCGCGGGCGCGCCCAAGACGATAGATTATCTCTGTAACGGATGCGCGGCTCACCACGAAGCGCTCAAGGGAATACTCACTTCGCTCGGAATAGCTTATAAAGTCAATCCGATGATAGTGCGCGGGCTCGACTATTATACCCGCACGGTATTCGAATTCATTTCCACTTCGATAGGCGCGCAGGGCACCGTATGCGGCGGCGGGAGATATAATAATCTCGTCGAAGAAGTGGGCGGAAAGCACACTCCCGCGGTAGGCTTCGGAATGGGGCTCGAGCGCCTTTTACTCGTACTCGAGAGCCTTAATTTACCGGTAGGGGAGCCCGAAATACCGAAATTATATATTGCGCCTCTTACTTCCGCGGAAGCCGCGGAAGCATATAAACTGGTGAACGCGCTGCGTGCTTCGGGAATTTCCGCGGATACCGATCTTATGTCCAGAAGCCTCAAGGCGCAGATGAAATACGCCGGCAAACGCGGTTACGAGTATACGCTCGTTCTGGGCGGCGACGAGATTGCGAGCGGTAAAGCCGCTTTAAGGAAAATGTCCGACGGTTCCGAAAAGGTCGTCGAGCTCGATAAACTTCAGGAGGAGTTAAAAGGTTAAATGGCAGAGTTTTTGACAGGATTGAAAAGAACCGGAATGTGCGGAGAATACACTTCGGCGGATATCGGCAGGAAGGTTACGGCTATGGGATTCGTGGCTAAATACCGCAATCTCGGCAGTATACAGTTTGTAGACCTCAGGGACAGGACGGGCATACTTCAGATATGCTTTTCGGAGTCCGACTATCCCGAGGTGTTCGCAAAGTCCACCGCGGTGCGTAACGAATACGTTCTCGCCGTGACAGGCACCATACGCGCCCGCGGCGAAAAGAACGTCAACCCCAATATCCCCACCGGCGAAATAGAATTGCTCGCAGACGAGCTCAGGATAATTTCCGAAGCGGATACGCCGCCGTTTGCGGTTTCAGACCTTGCCAATGTGGGCGAAAACCTCAGGCTCAAATACCGTTATCTCGATTTGCGCCGTCCTTCCTTGCAGAAGATATTGATGACGCGCGCCAAAATAGTGGAGACCACTTTCAACTATATGTCGGCGCACGGCTTCCTGAATATCGAAACGCCTTTCCTCGGTAAATCCACCCCCGAAGGCGCGCGCGACTACCTCGTGCCGAGCAGGGTGCATCCCGGCTCCTTTTACGCCCTTCCGCAGTCCCCGCAGCTTTATAAACAGCTGCTTATGATAGCGGGCTTCGACAAGTATTTCCAGATAGTGAAGTGCTTTCGCGACGAGGATTTAAGAGCGAACCGTCAGCCCGAATTCACGCAGATAGACATTGAAATGAGTTACGTCGATTCGGCGCGCGACGTCATGTACGCCGCGGAAGGTCTCATCAGAGAAATATTCAAACAGACCGTGGGACTTAAACTTCCCCGCCATTTCAGACAGCTCAAATACAAAGAGGCAATGGAGCGCTTCGGAAGCGATAAGCCGGATACGCGTTTCGGTCTCGAGCTCAACAACGTCACCAAAATCGTCAAAAACTGCGGTTTCTCCGTCTTCGACGCGGCTGCTTCCAAGAGGGGGATGAGCGT
Source organism: uncultured Clostridia bacterium (assembly GCA_944350065.1). Classification (GTDB taxonomy): domain Bacteria; phylum Bacillota; class Clostridia; order Christensenellales; family DTU072; genus Stercoripulliclostridium_A. The sequence goes on along the minus strand of CALVOD010000006.1, from coordinate 6,039 downwards.
TCGCGGCATTAACGCCAAAGGGCTCGCTTCTCTCACCCGCAAGGAGATCGACGCTTATCAGGACGTCGTCAGAGAGTACGGCGCGAAAGGGCTTGCGTATATCGCGCTTAAACCCGAAGGCGTTTCTTCTCCGATACGCAAGTTTTTCAGCGAGGAGCGTTTCGACGAACTCGTCAATGCCATGGGCGGCGAAACGGGCGATCTGCTTTTCTTCGTAGCGGATAAGGACAAGAAAGTATTCGACGCGCTCGGCGCCCTGCGCCTTGCCATAGCGAAGAAGCACGGACTTATAGACGAAAGCGTTTTCGACGTGTTGTGGGTGACGGAATTCCCGCTGTACGAGTACGACGAGGAGGAAAAACGCCTTGTCGCAATGCACCATCCCTTCACCAGTCCCATGAACGAGGACCTCAAATATATCGACAAGAAGCCGCTTAAAGTGCGCGCCAAAGCATACGACCTCGTTATCAACGGACAGGAAGCGGGCGGCGGTTCCGTGCGTATTCATTCGCGCGAGATACAGAAGAAAATGTTCGAGAAGATCGGACTTTCCGAGAAGGACATCACCGAGCGCTTCGGATTCTTCGTCGAAGCCTTCGGCTACGGCGTACCGCCGCACGGCGGGCTTGCGTTCGGGCTTGACAGACTCGTCATGCTGCTCACGGGCACCGACAATATCAAGGACGTCATCGCTTTCCCGAAGAACCAGGCGGCAATGGGACTTATGGAAAACTGTCCCTCCGAAGTGGAGAAGTCACAACTTGACGAGCTCGGAATAACCGTAGCGGGCGAAGCGAAGAAATAAACGAAAAACTATGCGCGAAACGGGCGTCGTAAGTAAAGTCAAAGGCAAATTCGCTACGGTCAGGTTTGACCGCAAAACGGCGTGCGAGCACTGCAATATGTGCCTTAAACCGCGCGAAGCCAATTACGTCGAGCTGCGACTCCCGAACACACTCAACGCTGCGGTAGGAGATAAAGTGACCGTTGCGATGGGCAACAGAGCGGTGCTTACCGCGGCGACTCTCGTGTACGTATTGCCGCTTATCCCGATGGCGATAATCCTCGCGTGTACTTATAAACTCAACGCTTACGTTTCGCTCGGAGCGTCGGCGGCGGGACTTGTCGCGGGCTTTGTGGCGGTGGCGCTCATCGACCGCTTCGTCATTCGGAAGCGCAAGGGATACATGCCCGTAATGGAGGCGATACTTCCGAAAGAAAGCGATTCGGCGGCTCCCGCTTTAGCCGTAGGAGGCGCGGAAAAAGAAAGAGGCGAAGCCGTATCCGAAGAAAGCGACGGCGAGATACGGGATACCGTATTCGGGAATACGGATACCGATACGGACGCACTAAGGGAAGCGGACGCTTCCTCGGGAAACGCGACGGACGCGGATTAAACAAAAAAAATATCCTTCAAAGGAGGCTATATTATATGATCAATATTATACACAGCGCTGAAGAGTTCGACAGCCTTATCGCGAACAACGACGTCGTGCTTGTGGATTTCTGGGCGACCTGGTGCGGACCTTGCAGAATAATGCTTCCCACGGTAGAGGAGATAGCGGGCGAGACCGACGGCAAATTCGCAGTGGCGAAAGTGGACGTTGACGAGAACGAAGATTTGGCGAAGCGTTTCCGCATTATGACGATACCAACTTTGATTTATTTCAAAGGCGGCGAGGCTAAGGAGCAAAGCGTAGGCGTAAGGACCAAAGGACAGATACTCGCTACGGTAGCGAAGTATCTCTAAACCTTTTATAAACCGAAAGAAAATTACCTTTAAGGAGAAAAGGAAATGATAGATTTAAGACCGATTAAAGAAGCCGACGAGGAGCTTTACGGCGCGTTGGTGCGCGAACTCGAAAGGCAACAGGGCAACGTGGAGCTTATCGCTTCCGAGAACTTCGTATCCCTGCCGGTGCTGACGGCTGCGGGCACTCACCTTACCAATAAATACGCCGAAGGTTATCCCGGCAAGCGTTATTACGGCGGATGCCAATTCGTGGACGAAGCCGAGGAGCTCGCACGCGAGCGCGCGAAGAAACTTTTCGACGTCAAATTCGTCAACGTGCAACCTCACTCGGGAAGCAGCGCAAATTTTCAGGTCTATTTTTCGCTTCTGAACAACGGCGACACCGTGCTCGGCATGAATCTCGGTCACGGCGGACACCTCACTCACGGCAGCCCCGTCAACGTCAGCGGCAAAAATTATAAATTCGTTGCCTACGGCGTGAATTCCGACGGATTTATCGATTACGACGAGGTGGAGAGAATAGCCGCCGAATCGGGCGCAAAGCTCATCGTAGCCGGCGCGAGCGCCTATCCGAGAGCCATCGATTTCAAGCGTTTCAGAGAGATCGCCGATAAGACGGGAGCCCTTCTTATGGTCGATATGGCGCATATAGCGGGTCTTGTTGCGACGGGATTGCACATGAGCCCCGTGCCTTACGCCGACGTCGTCACGACGACTACCCATAAAACTTTACGCGGACCTCGCGGCGGTATGATAATGACCAACAACGAGGAAATTGCCAAGCGTATCGACAAAGCCGTGTTCCCGGGAACGCAGGGCGGACCTCTTATGCACATCATCGCGGCAAAAGCGGTCGCTTTCAAAGAGGCGCTTTCGCCCGAGTTCAAGAGGTATCAGGAGCAGGTCGTCGCCAACGCGAAAGCGCTTGCCGCGACGCTTATGGCGGGAGGCATCAAACTTTTCTCTAACGGCACCGACAATCATCTGATGCTTGTCGATTTGCGCGGAACGGGCGTGACGGGCAAGGAGCTCGAGCATCTTCTCGACGAAGGACACATCACCGCCAACAAGAACAGCATACCCAACGACGACGCCAGTCCCTTCAATCCCAACGGTCTGCGTATAGGAACGCCCGCTGCCACCACCCGCGGAATGGACGAAGCGGCGATGAAGGTCATCGGCGAATGTATCGTCGATATCATTCGCAACAAAGAAGCCGCCCTCGAGAGCGTCAAGGCGCGTATAGCGGAGCTTACCGCGCGTTATCCTCTCTACAAGAACGACTTCATACTCGGATAATAAACATTACGGAAGTATAACCGAAAACATAACTATGAAAGTTTATCTCGACAATTCGGCAACCACCGCGCTCGACGAGCACGCGCTCGCGGCGATGATGCCGTACTTTACGGAAAAATTCGGCAACCCGTCCTCTCTGCACGCATACGGCAGAGAGGCGAGCGCCGCCGTAGACGCCGCGCGCGACAAGATAGCGTCTTTAATAGGCGCGCGCGCGAACGAAATATATTTTACGTCGGGTGGAAGCGAGTCCGACAACTGGGCGCTTAAAGGCGCGGTGCGCGCCGCGCGCGGAGCGCGTAAGCACATAATAACCACCGCGATAGAGCATCCGGCGATAATGGAAACCTGCGAATACCTCGAGAAAAACGAGGGAGTGCGGATAACCTACCTTCCTGTAGATAAGGACGGCAGGGTGAGCGTCGAGGATCTCAAGAACGCAGTGACCGACGACACCGTACTCGTGTCGGTGATGTTCGCCAACAACGAAATGGGCGCCATACAGCCCATAGCGGAGATCGGCGCTTTCTGTAAGGAAGAAGGAATACTTTTCCATACCGATGCCGTGCAGGCTATGGATTCTCAGGCGATAGACGTGAACGCGCTCAATATCGATATGCTTTCCATGTCCGCGCATAAGTTCCACGGACCTAAAGGCATAGGAGTGCTGTATATCCGTTCGGGCGTGCGGCTCGCAAGACTTATCGCGGGCGGACATCAGGAAAGGCACATGCGTGCGGGGACGACGGACACGCCTCTTATCGTGGGAATGGCGGACGCGCTCGAAACGGCTTGCCGCGACAGGGAGAAGAACAACGCGCGCATTACCAAACTGCGCGACGCGTTCATAAAGCGCGTACTTGAGGGTATTCCTTACGTGCATCTCAACGGCGGTACGGAACACAGGTTGCCCAACAACGTAAATTTCAGCTTCGAATTTATCGAAGGCGAGAGCATACTTATCAATCTCGACCTTGCGGGAATAGCGGTGAGCAGCGGCTCGGCGTGTTCGTCGGGGTCTTTGGAGCCCTCGCACGTAATTCTCGCGCTCGGAGTCAAGGAAGAACTCGCGCACAGTTCGATAAGGTTCAGTTTAGGCAGAGACACCACCGAGGAAGATATGGAATACACCTACGACGTTCTCAAAGAATCCGTAGAAAGATTACGCGCCATATCGCCTCTTTTCAATATGGAAAAAGGAACAGGCTCATATGTATAACGAAAAAGTTTTGAAAGAATTTTCCAATCCCGCCAATGCCGGCGAAATGGAAAATCCGTCCGGAGTAGGCACGATAGGTAACGCCGCCTGCGGCGACATAATGAAAATGTATCTCAAAATCGAGAACGACGTCATAGTCGACGCAAAATTCAAGACGTTCGGTTGCGCCGCGGCTATCGCGACGGCGTCGGTAGCCACACGAATGGTGATAGGCAAGAGCGTCGAGGACGCGTTGAAGATTAAGAATGCCGACGTAGTCGATTATCTCGGGGGGCTTCCTCCGCAGAAGATACATTGCTCGGTACTTGCCGAGGAAGCCATTCACGCGGCTATAGACGATTACCGCAAGAAGACCGGCGCGTAAGCGCGCTTACATAAACGCTCAAATGGATCCGAGACAAAGCAAAATCCGTAATTTCTGCATAGTGGCGCACATAGATCACGGCAAGAGCACGCTTGCCGACAGGCTGATGGAGCTGACCGGTGCGGTCGGCAAGCGCGACATGAAGGAACAGTTGCTCGACAGCATGGATATCGAGCGGGAGAGAGGTATCACCATCAAGCTCACGCCGGTGAGAATGAAGTACGTTCATAACGGTGAGGAGTACACTCTCAACCTTATCGACACTCCAGGGCACGTAGACTTCACATACGAAGTCAGCCGTTCGCTTGCCGCCTGCGAAGGGGCGATACTTATCGTGGACGCCACGCAGGGAATCGAGGCGCAGACGCTTACGAACGCATATCTTGCCATAGACAACGATCTCGAGATCATACCCGTAATAAACAAAATAGACCTTACGTCGGCAAGACCGGACGAATGCAAAAGAGAAATAGAGGAAGTTATCGGACTCGACGCCTCCGAAGCGCCGCTTATCAGCGCGAAAGAGGGCATAAACATCGAAGAAGTTCTCAAAGAGGTGGTCGAAAAACTTCCTCCGCCGCGCGGCGACGAAAACGCGCCGCTCAGAGCGTTGATATTCGATTCCGCTTACGACAATTATAAAGGCGCCATTTGTAACGTGCGTATCGTTGACGGCAGCATCCGCGCGGGCACGCGCATCGTTATGATGTCGTCGGGGAAGGAATTCGAATGTACCGAAGTGGGCGTGTTCACTCCCAATATGCAGCCCGTGGACGAATTGAAAGCGGGCGACGTCGGCTATCTTGCGGCGAGCATAAAGAACGTCAAGGATACCGCTGTGGGCGACACGATAACGACGGCGTTGAACGGAGCGCCCGAACCGTTAAAAGGATATAAGAAAATAAGTCCGATGGTATTCGCGGGCATATATCCCGCGGACGGCTCCAAATACAACGATCTTCGCGACGCGCTCGATAAACTCAATTTGAACGACGCTTCGCTCATATACGAACCCGAAACGTCCGGCGCGCTCGGATTCGGATTCCGCGCGGGATTTTTGGGACTTCTCCACATGGAGATAATAGAAGAACGTCTCGAACGCGAATTCGACCTCGACCTCGTGACTACGGCGCCGAGCGTGAGTTATATGGTGAAGAAGACAAACGGAGACGTTTTGAAGGTTGATAATCCTTCTCACCTTCCGAATCCTGCGGAAATAGAAGAAATTTCGGAGCCTATAGTCAAAGCGAATATCTATACTCCGCCAGAATACGTAGGCTCGATAATGGAGCTTTGTCAGGAGAAGCGCGGAATATTCGTCAATCTTACTTACCTCGACACTTCGCGCGTGCGCATAGATTACAGCATACCGCTTGCCGAGATAATCTACGACTTTTTCGACAG
>CALVOD010000005.1 GCA_944350065.1 uncultured Clostridia bacterium | reverse complement strand
GAGCAGGAAAACCTGCAACCTGTCGAGGCTCGCTTAACGGCGAGTCGCACTAACGGGTAACGCCGAGTGCCTAAACTCTTGCTCACTTGCAATCGTTCCTTTCAATAAAAAGCCGCCTCGAAAGGGCGGCTTTTTGCGTTTGCGCGCGCGCCGCTACGCGTATTATATTTTATTTTTTTTGTTGTAATCGGCAAACCGTTATGATATAATTTTCCTATGAAAAACGCAGCTGCCGTAAAACAGAAGAGATCGGTCACGGGTATGCAGAAATTTACCCTGGGACTCGGCGACCTCGGATACAGTCTCGTTGTCAATACCTTTTCTTCGTATATCCTGTTCTTCGGCAGTACCGTCATGGGCGTTCCGAGCAGCGTCATGGGACTCGTCATCGCCTGCGGTATCGTCTGGGACGCTTTTACCGATCCCGTTATGGGCTTTATCAGCGACAATACCCGCAGTAAACTTTTCGGCAGAAGACATCAGTATATTTTGATAGGTATCTTCGGTATGGTCGTCTGCAACGTGATGATATGGTCTCTTCCCGCAGAATTCTCTACGGGGCAGATGGTGGCCTGGTTCGTCTGTTTCATCATAGGTATGCGTACCTTCACCACGATGTTCCAGACTCCCGTTTCGGCGCTTTCGCTCGATATTTCCTCCGATTACAACGAACGTTCGAGTATTCAGATTGTCAAATCGGTCTTCACCATTCTCGGACTTTTGTTGCCTACGTTGATAATGGCGGTATTCCAGGTGGACTTCTACCGCGACGGCGTGCTCGTCGACGGAAGATTCAATCCCGACGCTTACAGGAATTTCGGTTACGTTTCGAGCGCCTGTTGCGTGCTTTTCGGAATAATAATGTTCATTTCGACTTACAGTCACGTCCCGCGCCTCAGAGCGCTCGCCGAAAAGGAGCCCGCGGTCAAAGTCAACGCAAAAGCGGTCAAAAAGATTTTCGCAAACCTCATCGGCGCTTTGAAAGATACCAATTTCCGCGCCATCACGATAGGCTATATGGTTTCGATGGTGTCCGCTTCGATATTGATAGCTGTCGGTTTCAACGTATTCACTTTTACTTTCGAAACAACCAAAATACAGATGTACGCCATTATGGCGGGACTTTTCATAATGACCATAGTGGGACAGCCGCTCTGGATGTACCTTTCCAAAAAGTACGATAAGAAAAAAGCGCTTCTGATAGGGCAGACGATAAGCCTAATAGGTTGCTTTATGCTGCTTTTGATGTTCCTTCTGCGCGACTTCTTTATTGATCTCATCCATCAGAACGGTATTTACGTCGTGTTCATGATGCCGCCGCTCATGGTGGCGGGACTCGGTACCGGCGTGCTGTATTCCCTTCCCGTAGCTCTGATAGGGGATACCGTGCTTATCGAGAAAGCCCGCACGGGAGAGGATAAGACGGCTACTTATACCGGTTTCCTCACCCTCGGCAACAAGAGCGGTCAGGCTATATCTTCCGCGGTGCTCGGCGTGATGCTGGACGTCGTAGGCTTCAAGGAAGGCTCGACTACGCAGACTCCCGAGGTCTGCGCGGGGATCGGTTGGATAATGTGCATAGGCGTCATTCTCGCTGTCGCGGGCGGTTTGTTTATTTTCAGCCGGTGCAAAATGACGCGTCAGCAGGTACAGGACGCCATGGATAAGATAAACGCCATGGAAACGGGTACCGTCAACGTTTCCGCGGAAGCCGCCGCGGCGTTAGCCGTGAGCGAGCCCGTAGCGGAAGGAGAGGTGGAATAGAATTATGATATCTTTTACCGCGACCAACGACAAGGTTCTTTTGAATAAGCTGTACAACGCCGTTTTCGGCAGCGATATCCCCGGCGACGTGGGATATGTGCTCGTCGTGGACGGGATACCCTGCGGAGTGGCGAAACTTACGGTCACGGAGAGCGTTTCGCACATACACACCGTGGGCATTCTTCCCAAACTCCGCGGCAAAGGCTACGGCGACTTTTTCACGCGTTCGCTGATGAACGTGCTCATCGACGTCACCGACGAAATAGTTATCGATTATCCCGCCGCTTATTTTCTGCAATTCGGGTTCCGAAGGGACGGCGACGTTATGCGCATAGCTTCCGAAGACCTCGTCTTCCCGAAAAAATGCCAATGCGGCGACAAACACGATTAAACGCGGCTATTTATTAAAAATCCATTATCATTCCGGAGCAAAATATATGAAAGTAAACGTCGAACCGACTAATTTTATCGAAGATTTTATCGTAGAAGATCTTGAAAAAGGCAGATATCCTTACGTATACACGCGTTTTCCGCCGGAGCCTAACGGCTATCTGCACGTGGGGCACAGCAAGAGCCTGTGCATAAATTTCGGTATAAAAGAAAAATTCCAAGGAAGATGCAACCTGCGTTTCGACGATACCAATCCCGCCAAAGAGGACGTGGAGTACGTCGAGAGCATAAAAGAGGATATCCGTTGGCTGGGATTCGAGTGGGATAAAGAGCTTTACGCGTCCGATTATTTCGACGAGACTTACGAATTGGCGATCAAGCTGATTAAAAAGGGCGTCGCGTATGTGTGCGACTACACCGCCGAGGAGATCCGCGCCACCCGCGGCACGCTCACCGAGCCCGGCAAGGAGAGTCCGTACCGCAACCGCAGCATAGAGGAGAACCTCCGGCTTTTCAAGGAAATGAAAGAGGGTAAATATCCCGACGGAAGTAAGGTACTGCGCGCGAAAATAGATATGGCGAGCCCTAATATCAATATGCGCGATCCCGTTATCTACCGCGTTTTGCGGGCGCACCACCACCGTACCGGCGATAAATGGTGCATTTATCCGATGTACGATTTCGCTCATCCGATAGGCGACGCCCTCGACGGAGTCACCCATTCGATATGCACCCTCGAATTCGAAGACCACCGACCGCTTTACGACTGGGTATGCGAACAGTGCGAATTCCCGATGCCCCCGAGACAAATAGAGTTCGCCCGTCTCAATATCAAGAATACGATAATGTCGAAGCGCTATCTCAAGAAGCTCGTCGATACCGGTTTCGTTTCGGGTTGGAACGATCCGCGTATGCCTACGCTGAGCGGTATGCGCGAGAGGGGCTATCCCCCGGAAGCCGTCAAAGAGTTCTGCGCGAGAGTGGGCGTTGCGAAAGCCAACAGCGAAGTGGACCCCGGTCTGCTCGAGTTCTGCGTGAGAGAAAACCTCAATATCCACGCCGACAGAGCTATGGTCGTGGAACGCCCGCTGCGCGTCGTGATAGACAATATGGCGGACGGTGAGAAACATTCGTTTTCCGTACTTAATAATCCCAATAACGAAAATTCGGGAACCCATACCGTCAATTTTGCAAAAGAAATTTTCATCGAAGAAAGCGACTTCGCACTCGTTCCTCCGCCCAAATATCACCGTCTCGTCGAAGGCGGCACGGTGCGCCTCAAAGGGGCGTATATCGTTAAGCACGTTTCCACCGAACTCGACGCGGAAGGCAGACCTTCCGTGATACATTGCGAGTACATTCCCGGCAGCGCCGCGGGCGGCGAAAACGCGGGTATGAAGGTCAAAGGCACGATACAGTGGGTAGCCGCGGGCGAAGCCGTAGACTGCGAACTCTACAAATACGAGAGCCTTCTCACCGACGTCAAGGACGGCGTGACCGATTTCAACGAGCGCCTCAACCCCGATTCCCTCACCGTCGTCGGCGGAGCGAAAGGGGAGCCTTTCGTCACCGAAGGCGAGGATTGCAAGACATATCAGTTTATGAGAAGCGCATACTACAAAAGGGCGGGCAAATTCGGCGATTTGTACCGCTTCTACCGCATAGTTTCGCTGAAGGATTCCTTCAACAAGTAAAAATATGGTAAATTTATCAAAATCTTGTGAGAATTTCCATAAATTTTTGTGAAGGAATTTTGAAAAAGCTATTGAAATTTATGCGGCTTACTTGTATAATGTTAAGTAATTAGGTACTGACAATGCGGAGGGCGGCGTTTTCTGCCCTTCATACAAGGAGAAGGATATGACGAAATGTAAGTTTTGCGGCGAGTCCAATCCCGATACCAGCCGTTTTTGCGCGCGCTGCGGGCAACCTTTGGTAGAGAGCGACAACTCCGCGCTTACCGCTGCGCTCGAAGCTGCGCAATCGGAATTCGACAAGGATTCCATGGTCACACTCGATAAGTCTCGCATTACTTACGTGTGTTCCGTTTGCGGCAGCGTCAACCGTATCGATCAGGAGAAGTGTTCGCGCTGCGGCAAGCCCCGTCCGAGAAACGAGTACGTCAACGCTCTGAGACGCATCAAGCAGAGCGAGCAGATGAGGGAGGAGAGCGAAACGCTCGTTGCGCCCATTCCCGTCACGATGCCCGAGCCTCCGGCGGAACAGCGGCAGGAGACGCCTGCGGAAAGCGCTCCCGTTCAGCAGCCCGCTCAGGTTATGGCGAACGGACAGGCGGTGGCTATCGCGCAACCTTTCGTCGTGGTGCCTTACGTCAATCCGATGCAGCCGCTTTGGCAGTATCAGCCCGATCAGCTTTACAGATTCGAGCCCTACACCGAGGAAGAACTCGCGGCTATCAGAAGTCGCCGCGAAATGGACGAGCTTAACGCCCGCATAGCCGCCAACGCTCCCGCGGACGATATGCTTCCTCCCGCTCAGGACGTTTTCGCCGTTCCCGAGAAAAAGGCTTCTTCGCGTTCCCGCGGTGTTACCGCGGTCGCGTTGATCACTTTGTTGCTCACCGCGGCGCTCGCCGTCATAATGTGCATACTCCCCGCGCTCGATACTACCAAATTCACTTTGGTGCATTATATCGCGGGTATCGCTCCCGTTCTCGGATTCGACGGGGAATACGCTTATCACGTCGGCACCGACGCCATCGCTCCGGTGTGCGCTGTAGTTTTCGCTATACTCGTAATAGCGTTGCTTATCCGCAGCCTTGTCCGCGTTTTCAAAGGAAAAGCCAAACGTAAAGGTTGGATACTCAATACGTTGCTTCTTATAGCTTATCTCGGCACCGCGCTCGGCGTGGTCGCTTACGAGAAGGGCGAAATCAGCTCCGACGCTTTGAGCACTTTCATTGCCGAAGCCGACGTGGGGCTGTGGTCGTCGCTCGCATTGTCTGTGTTGGTATTCGTGCTCGGTTTCATTTCGCCCAAAGCCGAATAACAGGGACGTGATCCGTGCTTCGCGCGCCGACTACGCGCGCGATACAATTTTAAAGTAACGAAGTCCGCTTCGATCCCCGAAACAGGAGGAATTATGAAAAAGACGCAGGAAAGCAATCAGAGACCGGTCGTTATAAGGCGCGACAACGAGTACATTTTAACCCGTCGCGACATGTCCGCTCCGTATTTTAGCGCTTTTTGCGCGGCGCGTTCGCAGGGACCGGTATCGAAGAAAGCGCCGGTAATGCGTCCCGTTACCGCGGCGCAGCAGGCGCAGCCTTATTACGAGGACGACTACTACGAAGCGCCTCAGCAGAATGCTTCGCGTCCCGCCAAGAAGGCTTCGAGACGCAGCACTAAAGGCTCCGCGAAACCCGCGAGAAGATTTTTCTTCGTCTTGCTCATAGTGCTGTTCCTCGTCGTTTATATAGCGGTCGCCGCGCTCAATTACCTTAATATGGACGCGCTTTCCGATTATTACGAATATCTCTCTCTGTTTAACAGAACCGAGGGAGATACCGTGGTTTATATCGGTGTGGAAGACATAGTAATGAGTTTCGCGGGTATGTTCGTGGACAGCATCGACACCTCGGAATATCTGTTCTATAACGAATGTCTCGCGAATATCGATTCCGCGGATACTATGAATATGATAGCGTATTACGCGTTGCCCGTCGTGCTCGTGCTCGGCGTGCTCATAGCGGTCATATTCTTCATTCGCGCGCTCGTCGCTCTGTTCACCACCAAGAGACGTAAATTGTTTATTTTCAGCTCCGTCCTTATGCTGTTGCTTTCGATATTAGGTATCGTTTGCGGCTTCATCTGGGGCGGCGCAGACTGGGGCGAGATAGCGGGATTTATTCCCTTCGGCGGCGATCTCGCGATGCAGGTAGGGTACGGATATCTGATACTCGCCGGTATGTCTTTGCTTTCGTTGATAGCGAGCATCTTCGCTTTCCGTAGCAAAAAACGCCTATCTTAACAAAACAGGAGGAACGAAATATGTTCGGTAAGAAAAAGAGAGAAGCAGAAGCCAGAGCAAGAGCGGAAGCCGAAGCGAGAGAGAAGGCTCGCCGCGAAGAAGAAGCGCGTAAAAAGGCGGCTCCCAAGCCCCGTACCGCCAGTTGGCAGAAGATACAGTCCGGTCCCGTACCCGTGGCGAGACCCGCCGATTTCATACAGCTCACTCCAATAGTGCAGCCCATTCCGCTCGTCCCGTACAGCACTCAGCTCCAGCCTCTCGCGACCTATGAGGACGACTACGTGTATTCCGACGAGTACGACGACGAATAATTGTTTCGGGTAACCGAAAGGCTGACTTCGGTCAGCCTTTTTCGATAATTCGTCCTCACGGCTATATAAAAGTAAAACTTATGTGACGCGCCCCGACGCTAACGCGACAGGGGGTGTGCTCGAACGCCCGCCGTATTCAAAATTTGGCAAAAAAAATTCGGCAAAAGTATTGAAATATATGTGGGCGTATGGTAAACTAATGATACTATCTATAATTATTACGCGAATTATAATTATAAATAGCGACCGGAGGGAACATGGCGGCTAACAAGTCCATCAAAACAACTTCTTCCACGGCTCAGAGACGCCCGTCGACAGGGGTGAGAATACCCCGTCCGGTGAGCGGAGTTCAGTACGCTAATCCGTATAGCGTGCGCTACAACGCGGGTTATCCGCAACAGCGTTACGCGGCGCCCCGCAGACCTCAACCCAAGGAAAAACCTCCCGTTCAGAAGAACAGGCGCAAGGAGAGAGATTATTTCTTCATTATGCGTCGCGGAGTATGCTTCCTGATTATGTTGCTCGCCCTCGTATGGGTGGGCGTTATAGCGCTTAATTATCTCGGCATTATGCCGCAATATACCGCTTATCTTGTCGCTCCCGATCTTACGCCGCTCGATCAGAGAGAGGAAGTGGAGACCGGCGAGACTGACGAAGACGGCAACGCGATCATTCTGGAATACGAGGATCAGAGCATATATATCAGCGTGACCGATCCCGTATTCGGCGTTCTCAAGAAACTTTTCAACCTCGAAATGAAGGACGCCGACGACAACAGTATGTCGCCTTTCTATGACAGTTTCTCTCCCGCAATATCCGGTACCGAGGAAGAAGCCGACGCTGACGGCGTAACCGACGAGGAAGATAAGGACGCCGAAACCGACGGCGAAGACGAAATCGTGGCGGAAGCCGCCGGCGAAGAAGACGAAGCTACGGACGGTGAAGACGAAGCGACCGACGCGGAGGGAGAAGAAGGCGAAGATGGCGAAGAAGGAACCGGCGATGAGGAAGCCGTCGAAGAAGACACCTCCGTCAAATTCGGTTACGTCAGCGCCAATACCGATATCGATCCCGCGGCAAGAGAAGAAGATTCTATGGGCAGCATAGCTTCCATGGCGTTCGATTACGCGCCCTTGGTGCTTGTCGTCGGAGCGGTATTCGCGCTCATTATATTTATTCTCGCGTTCCTTTCGCTTTTCGGCAGAAGAATATTCAAAGGATTCGGAATAATGTCCGTAATTATGTTGCTCGGCGGTATCGGCGTACTTCTTGCCGGTATGGCGGCGATGGGCAACTATATGGGTTACCCCGCTTATGACGCCGAAGGCACCGTGGTCAGCGTGCTCGACTTCGGCAAGATATCGAACTTCCTGTTCGGTATGTTCAACGGCGTGCCCGAAACCGCGCTCGATCCCGCGGTGGACGAAATGCCTTTGAAACTCGTCGCGGGCTACGGACTCATAGCGCTCGTGGTTATTCCCGTGATAATGGTCATTCTGTCCATATTCGCGAGAAAGAAAGTGCCGTACAGCATTTTCGATAAATAAATGACCGGTGTAGGAGGAGAATACGGTTATGTCAAAAAAGAATAAGAAAGAAGCTGAAGTTCAGGCGGTAGAACCGCGTCCCGTCGTTCGCAAACCGCGCGTAACGTTCCGCGTTATGAACAACTGCGGTCCCGTTCCGGTTGCCGCTCCCGCCGATTTTATACAGCTTACCCCCGTGGTGCAGCCTATTCCGATCGTTCCCTACAGCTCCCAGACGCAGCCTCTCGCTCAGTTTGAGGACGACGGCGAAGGATATTACGACGGAGATTACGACGACGAGGATTATTAAGGGCTCGTCCGAGTTCGTCGGCAACCGTTATTATAACTGTATCAAATATATATATCGAGGAGGACAGAACTATGGCAAAGAAGCATGATGCCGTAAATCAACCGGTACCTGCGGAAATACCTGAAGCGGAAAGCAAGAAAAAGAACGTGCCCGTATCGTCTCCGGTCAGACCCGTTCAGCTGACGCCTATAATTCAACCTATAGCGTTCGTTCCGTATTCCACTCAGGATCAGCCGCTCTATATGTACGACGAGGAAGAAGTCTACGAAGAAGAAGTCGCGGACGACGAGACCTACTATGACGACGAAGAAGAATACGTCGCCGCCGCTCCCGCAAAGAAAAAGGCGAGCGCGGCAGCCATTATCGTAGCTTTGTTCAGCCTTGTCATACTCGGTATCTACGTTGTGGCTAAATGGGTAGCAGTCGAATATATCGGCTTACTCAACGAAACGTCCGGTCTCGATATTATAATCAATTTCTTCGGCGAGCTCGAATGGACCGATATCACCACGCTTGCGATTATTCTTGTCGCGGTATTCGCGGTCCTCACTTTCATCGGCGCGCTCGTGGGCGTTATGCGTAAAGGCGTAAATCTTTTTGCGAAGATAACCACCGCGCTTGCGCTCGTTGCGGCACTCGTCGCTATCCTGATGTCCGTCATCGGCGACAACAACACCGTAGGATACGGACTCTATGCGGTCGCCGTGGTATGCCTTATCAACGTGCTCATTTCCTGGCTTGCAGCCAACGAAAGCAAATAGTTACCGTCCTATACGCACCCGCGTTTAACGCGTGTGCGTAAACATATTTAACTATACCAATAAATATCTCAACCCGGACAGGGTACAGGAGAATATCTATGAGAAGAAACAAGAATAAGCATTGCCAGGTCGCAGACAATATAGCAAGAGCTCACGGACCGGTCCAACAGCCGCAGGCGGGACCTTTCCCGATGGTGCAGACGGCGGCGACGGCTATCACGATGCCGAATCTCGGCGGGATACCCGTTCAGTCCAACGGTATGCCGATGGGACTGCCGGTGTACACTTCCGTAGACGAGTACGGCAGAACTTACAGTCCTTTGATGCATTACGGTCCGCAGACGCACAGCGCGCCCGTACCGGTCGCTATCGCTCCGGCTGTTTGTCAGCTTAACCCGATCATTTCTCCCATAGCGTTCGTGCCCTATGCGGGAGACGATCAGGTCAGCAACTCAACCAACGAGGAGGGTTAAGCCCGTATGGATAAAAACGTAAATCAGATGAATCAAGGTGCCGTAAACGCAACGGAAGCCGGAAGATGGGTTCCCGTCGATAAGAATTCCTTGGGATTCGGCGTTCCGCCGCTTCCTAACGGACAGCCCGTGCAGGGTCCCGACGGCGCGCTCTACTGTATGGGTAATTCTCCGAGTCAGTTGAGCCCCATGGCGGGTAATGCCAATAACGCCGTTCCCACGCCTCCGAGCATCGTGCAAATGCCTCCGATCGTTCAGCCGATCGCGCTCGTGCCGTACACTTCGCAGAATCAGCCTCTGCTTCAGTACGATCCGTATTCGCGTCCCGTCGATCCTCCGCCCGCTCCCAAAGCTCCCGTTTACAAGCGTAAGCCTTATAGGGGTATTTCGATAGCGGCGGCGATACTCGCGGTAGCCGCGGCGGTGGTTTTCCTGTTGCTCACCGTGCTCAAGTACAACGAGACCATTCTCCGCACCGAAGTCTATAACGCGTCCGGTATCGCACTCATCAGCGCGATAATAGCCGTCTTCACCGGCTCCGGCGAAGGTTACTACGATAACATAATCGCCAATATAAGCGGTAACGCCACCACGGCGCAGATATTCGCTTACGCGATACCGTTCATAGCGTTGATAATCGTTATCGGTTTCGTGTGCATCGCGGTCAAGTACGTCGTGAAACTTGCCAAAGGCAAATCTCCGAGATGCTTTAGCGTAGCGGCGCTTATCAACTTCGTGCTCATTACTCTCCTTGCTGTATGCGCTCTCGTGTTCTCGAACAGCGAAGTCGCCGAAAACGCGGTAAGCGATAACGTGGCAGGGTTCTTCTTCAGCGGCGATCCCGCCACCGTAATGCTCGGCGTCGGTTGGCTCATAGCCTGGATATGCGCTCTCGTTCTGTTCGTGCTGCCCTTCTTCGCGAAGAAGAACGCGTACGTGCTCGCTGACGCTCCGGCAAGCGAAACCTACAACATCGACTGAGTTCGATAAACAAGTATCAAGTTCCGACTCCTTAATGGCGGGAAGCGCAGGCTTCCCGCTTTTTTTGTCTTGTCGCGCGCAATGCGCGCGTTTGATTATTAGACTTGCAAAACGCGCGGTTATGTTGTATCATAAATATGTACACGCCGTGAGCGTGAAATCGAAAAGAATTACAGGAGTCTATTATATATGTTTGAAAAAGTGAGAAAACTTATTGCCGAACAGCTCGCTATCGAGGAAAGCAAAATAAAAGAAACGAGCGATTTCATTACCGACCTTCAGGCGGACAGCCTCGATATCGTGCAGATGCTCATCGCTATGGAAACGGAATTCGGCATCGAATTCGACGATTCCGAAATGCAGAACGTCAAAACCGTCGCGGACGTTGTGTCATTCATCTCAAGTCACGCAAAATAAAGCAAATTTTGTTAATTTGACTTCGAAATTGTTTGACAGCGTGCGAGGTTAGTGGTATAGTAAATAAGCACCCGTCTGAAGGGGTGTCATTTTTTGAATGTAAAAAATTACCCTTAGCGGTAGAGGAAGGTACTGTATATGGCCGACAACAAGAAGAACGAGAAGATCACGCTTGCCTGCACCGAGTGCAAACAACGTAACTACGACACGACGAAAAACAAGAAGAATACTCCCGACAGGATCGAGCTCAAGAAATACTGCAGATTCTGCAAAAAGCATACCGTCCATAAAGAGACCAAATAGGGAGGCTTTATATGGCTAAAAAAGATGTCAAACTGGACGTGGGCGTGGACGAGGGCACGGTCGAGTCCCAGAAGAATCTGGCGAATCAACCTCATAAGAAAGAAAAGAAGTCCGCCAAGTCCAATTCGGCAAAAAACTCCAAAAATCCCGGTAACAACGGGCAACCCAACGTCTTCCAGAGGATGGCGAAAGGTTTCAGCGGAATGATATCGGAGCTGAAGAAGGTGGACTGGCCGAGCATGAAACGCACCAAGAACACGCCCGGCGTGCTTGCCAATACCGGAACGGTCTTATTCGTGGTATTGTTCTTCCTCGTTATCATAACGGCATTCGACTCCGGTCTGCTGGCGCTTCTGAGATTGCTGGTAGGATTGGAATAAGGGGAGCGTATGGAAAACATCGAGAACGCAAAGTGGTATGTAATACGCACCTTTTCCGCCTATGAGACTCTCGTGAAGAATACGCTTGAGACCATGACGGAGCTTAACAATCTCCACGATTATATCTTCGAGATCGTCATACCTACCGAAGAGGACATCGTAGAAAAGAACGGAAAGCGTAAAGTCGTGGAACGTAAGAAATTCCCCGGCTACGTATATATCAAAATGATCTATACCGATCAAGTCGGCTATATGGTCAAAAGCGTGCGTGGCGTAAGCGGATTTGTAGGACCCGAGGGAAAAGCCCTGCCTCTTACCGCGGACGAAGTGAAGCGCATAGGATTGGAGAAGATATCCGCGGCGGATTTCCACGTGGAAGTGGGCGACAACGTCCGCATAGTATCCGGTCCGCTCGAGACTTTCCTTGCGGTTGTGGAGGAGATATATCCCGACAAGCAGAAGGTGAAGGTCATCGTACATATGTTCGGCAGACAGACGCCCGTCGAACTGGAGTTCAACCAGATAGAGAAGCTGGCAAACTGAACGGAATCTTAATTTTTTACAGCAAATGGGAGAACGGCAAAATCCCAAAGTGCCGTTCGTTCGAACCTGATAGTCAAGGAGGTATCCGACTATGGCAAAGAAAATTTCTGCAGTAGTTAAATTGCAACTGCCCGCCGGCAAAGCTACGCCCGGGCCGCCCGTGGGCTCCACTTTGGGACCTCACGGTATCAACATTCCGTCGTTCACCAAAGATTTCAACGACAAGACGAAGGACAAAGAAGGTCTCATAATCCCCGTGATCATCACGATCTATGCCGACCGTTCCTTTACCTTTATTCTCAAGACGCCTCCGGCCCCCGTGCTTATCAAGAAAGCGTGCAAGATAGAGTCCGGAAGCGCGACCCCCAACCGCACCAAAGTAGCGACATTGAGCAAAGCGCAGCTTGAGGAGATAGCCAAAGTCAAGATGGCTGATCTCAACGCGGCGAGTCTCGAAGCGGCTATGTCCATGATAGCCGGCACCGCGCGCAGTATGGGCGTACTCGTAGAGGAATAAGGAGGACAGGGCAATGAAAGGTAAGAATTACAGAGACTCTCTCAAACTGTACGACAAAACTAAAGCGTACGACGCGCAGGAAGCGCTCGGACTCGCGGTAGCGACCGCGAAGGCTAAGTTCGACGAGACCATCGAGATCTCCGTCAAACTCGGCGTCGATCCCCGCCATGCGGACCAGCAGGTCAGAGGCGTGGTAGTCCTCCCCAACGGAACCGGTAAAACCGTTCGCGTACTCGTTATAGCGAAGGGCGCGAAAGCGGACGAAGCGGCGGCAGCGGGCGCGGACATCGTCGGAGCCGAAGAAATTATCGCGAAGATTCAGGGCGGATGGTTCGATTTCGACACCTGCGTAACGACTCCCGATATGATGGGTCAGGTCGGTCGTCTCGGTAAATTGCTCGGACCTAAAGGCTTGATGCCTACTCCCAAGAGCGGTACCGTTACCATGGACATCACCAAAGCCATTCACGACATCAAAGCCGGTAAAGTGGAATACAGAGTGGACAAGACCGCTATCATCCACTGCCCCATCGGCAAGAAGTCTTTCGGCGTGGAGAAGCTTTCCGAGAACCTTACCGTCCTTATGGACGCCATCATCAAGGCGAAACCCGCCGCGGCGAAGGGCACTTATCTCAAGAGCGTAGTGCTTTCCTCGACGATG
Source organism: uncultured Clostridia bacterium (assembly GCA_944350065.1). Classification (GTDB taxonomy): domain Bacteria; phylum Bacillota; class Clostridia; order Christensenellales; family DTU072; genus Stercoripulliclostridium_A. The sequence goes on along the minus strand of CALVOD010000005.1, from coordinate 17,071 downwards.
GGCCCCGGGATCAAGGTAAACTATAAATAATAATTTAAAATCGATTGACAATATATCCGCTCGCGGATATAATGTCATTAAACTCTATTCCTTCGAAGACCGTGCGTGTCGGAAGATATAATTCCTTTTTAAGGAGCGTACGCAGAAGAAATGCCGATTATGATTTCACGTCATAACTCCGTTTCTTCCGGGACGGAGTTATTCAATTATAGAAGGAGGTATGTATGGCATCCAAAGCGATCATGGAACAGAAAGTGCAGCAGGTCGAAGAGATCAAGAAGATGATCACTTCCGCTTCCTCTGTCGTTCTCATCGATTACTGCGGAATAAGCGTTGCGCAAGATACTGAACTTCGTAACGAATTCCGTAAGAACGACGTCAAATACGCCGTAATCAAGAACAGACTTCTGAAACTCGCTTTCAACGAACTCGGCTACACCCAGTTCGACGAAGCGCTGAACGGACCCACCGCGGTAGCGTTCGGCGGCGAAAATCTTGCCGCACCCGCCAAAGTGGCGAGCGACAAGTCCGCAGCTTTCAAGAAGATGAAGATCAAGTGCGGAATGGTCGACGGAATATTCCTCGACGAAGCCGGCTGCAAGAAACTCGCGTCGCTGCCGTCCAGAGAAGGGCTCATCGCTCAGGTTCTCGGAATGCTGCAAGCGCCCATCGCCGCATTCGCAAGAGTTATCGACGCTATTGCGAAGAAGCAAGAGGCTAACGCCTAACCAATTACAAATTTAAGAGATTATTAAGGAGAATAACAATGGCTGATATCAAAAAATTAGTAGAAGAAGTAAAGACTTTGACCGTTCTCGAGCTCAACGACCTCGTTAAGGCTCTCGAGGAGGAATTCGGTGTAAGCGCGGCGGCGGCAGTGGCGGCTCCCGCGGCAGGCGGCGCGGCTCCCGCGGCGGCTGTTGAAGAAGAGAAGACGGAGTTCGACGTTGTCCTCACCGCTATCGGCGGCAACAAGATCGCCGTTATCAAAGCTGTCCGTGAAGCTCTTCCCGGACTCAGCCTCGTCGAGGCCAAAGCTCTCGTCGAGAGCGCTCCTAAGGCTGTTAAAGAGGGTATCGCGAAAGAAGCTGCCGATCAGCTCGCCGAGAAACTCAAAGCGGCAGGCGCCGAAGTCGAAATCAAGTAATTGCGGCAATAATTTATTAACCGCAGTCGCTTAATAAAGCAACTAAAGTAACGTGTCGGAACTGTTACGGTTTCGGCGCGTTCTTTTTTTTGCGGCGTCAACGCCGCTTCGCATAAAAAGAAACCCGCCTTAATAGCGGGTTTCGGTCGTTTCGGCAGGGTGAGCAGATATTATTCCGCTTTTTTCACGTCTATCTTGATTTTGACGGAAATATCCTTGTAAATTTTGACGTCGGCTTCGTAAACGCCTACGGATTTGATGGTCTCTTTAATGGAGATTTTCTTTTTGTCCACGTCGAAACCTTCTTTTTTGAGCGCGTCAGCAACGTCCTGCGCGGTCACGCTTCCGTACATTTTGCCGTCGCCGCACTTTACGTATACGGCTACGGAAGCTCCGCGCATTTTTTCCGCTACCGCTTCCGCTTTCGCGCGTTCTTCGCGTAAGAGTCTAGCTTCCTTCGCGAGTTTTTGCTCGATTTCGTTCATTACCGATTTGGTGGCTTCCGCGGCGAGCTTCTTGGGCAGCAGATAATTGCGCGCATAGCCGTCGTTTACCGTCACGATATCGCCTTTTTTGCCGTGTCCCTGTATATCTGCAAGTAAAATAACTTTCATTTTTGCCTCCTGTGCCTTCTTCGTCTTCCTATCAAGTTTACCATTTAACGCGCCCGATGTCAACGCCGCAAATGACGATAAGGTATATTAACCGCGCCTTTACGCATACTTACTCCGAGGTGAAACATGGAACAACTTAAATGCAAGACCGTAAACTGCCAGCATAATTTGAAAAATCATTGCAACGCGCCCGTCATAGGCATCGACGAAAAGGGGCGTTGCGCTTCCAAACTGAAAAGAGTGGGCGGCGCCCTCGAACAGACTTTCGCCGAGCTCGAAGCCGCCGACGAATTTTTGTCCGACGCTCCCGCCATCGTACAGTGCGAATGCGATTGCGTGTATAATAAAGATCGCCGTTGCACGGCGACCTCCATTCTCGTTCAGGATAAACTTTTCCGTACGAGCTGCGCTACGAGACTCAAAGATTAGTCAGCACACCACCGCGGACGCGTATGCGGCTATCGCTCTGCCTTTGCCTATCTCGCCTACGCCTTCGTTGGTCTTGGCGGCTATCGCCACGTCGGAGATGGTAACGCCCAGTAAATTTGCTATTTTTACCCGCATTACGGGAATATAATCGGCAAGTTTCGGCTTTTCGGCGATGATTATGATGCTGCACGACACGATTTTGTAGTTGGCTCTTTTGCACAATTCCACCGTGTCCGTCAGCATCAGCGCGCTGTCCGCGTCCAAATATTTGGGATCGTCCGGCGGAAAATGTGTGCCGATATCGCTTTCGCCTATCGCCGCGAGCAGCGCGTCTATCAGCGCGTGTATCGCCATATCGCCGTCCGAATGAGCGACCGAACCCATTTCGTGCGCTATCTCGATACCGCCGATAACCAGTTTTCTGAAAGGTGCAAGCGCGTGTATGTCGTAACCGATACCGACGCGCGAATTCAACGCACCATAGTCGCCGCGCGTGGTTATTTTCACGTTCCTTTCGTCGCCTTCGACGATGTGCGCCGGCGCTATATGCTCGCTGTACATGAGGCTTTCGTCGGCATATTCCTTTCCGCCGGCGCTCCCGAACGCTTTTAAAAGCTCAGCACGCAAAAATCCCTGCGGCGTTTGCACCGCATAAAGGTCTTCGCGCGATATCGCGCCCGTCACGACGCCTTCCTTTACGGAGCGTACCGAATCGTTTACCGGCAGGGCGGGGACCCCCGAACCGTATTGCTCGACCGCGTTCATTACCGCGAAAACGGTCTTTTCGGATACGAACGGCCGCGCGCCGTCGTGTATCAGCACCCCTTCGGATACCGTCGCTTCCAATCCGTTGCGTACCGATTGCGAGCGGCTTTCGCCGCCGATTACTATGCGGAATCGGCTCGCGTCGTATTCCGAAATTACCGATTGAGCAAAATCTATTTCGTCTTTACGTACCACGAGTACGATGCGCTCTATCTCTTTTATCCCGTAAAATACGCCTGCCGCTCTCGATAAAACGGTGTCGTTACCGATAACGAATTCCATTTTGTTGCCGGCGGCGCGTTCGCTTTTACCCGCTGCTACTATTACGGCGTCAAATCTCATCGCTGTCCTCCGCGACTTCGTATAACTCCGACGAGCCCGATTTGGATACGTTGCCTTCCGGTACCCGCAGTACGCGGAATTTCGCTTCCTTGTCCCCGAACCTTATGGCGATAACGTCGCCTTCCTTCAATTCCTTGGACGGCTTCGCCGGCTTCCCGTTTACGCTCACGCGCTCGAGATCGCACGCTTCGTTCGCGACGGTGCGCCTTTTAATTATTCTCGATACTTTCAAAAATTTGTCAAGTCTCATACGCACATTATACCACACGCACGCCCGCCGCGCTATTATATATTAAAATTTAATTATATTAAATTTATTATATAAAACGCTTGACAACCTCCCCTTCGGGATGATAAACTGCTAATCTGTACGATTATAATGGATTTATATACGCCGTAAACTTTTAAAAGTGCCGGATTTTCCGTTGTTTGAGTACAAAAGGGACAGAAATCGACAGCTTTGAAGGTTTTTCGTCCCCGTTATGCAGCAACCAAACGCACAGGCGCAAGCCAACGTACAATTTTTTTACAAGGAGCGTTACAATGTCTCAAAGAATCCACAAAATCAAGCGTGGGAATGTCGAAAGATGGTCTTTCAGCAAAATCAAAGATATCTTAGACATTCCCTATCTTATTGAGGTGCAGAAGAACTCTTACGACGCCTTCGTGAATCAGGGCATCCGCGAAGTTCTCGACGACTTCTCCCCGATAACGGACTTCGGTAACAAAATCGAACTGGAGTTCCTCGAGCATAACCTTAAAGGGGAGTGCAAGTATTCCGCGAAGGAGTGTAAAAACCACGACGCGACCTATACCATTCCGTTGAGAGTCAAGGTTCGTTTGACGGTAAGAGACACCGGCAAAATTATCGATTCCGAAGTTTTTATGGGCGAATTCCCGAAGATGACCGAGAACGGCACGTTCATCATCAACGGCGCGGAACGCGTGGTGGTAAGCCAGCTCGTAAGGAGCCCCGGCGTCTATACCGCCAAAGGCGTTGCCGACAAGAACGGCATTCTGCGTTACGAAACGACGGTTATTCCTTCTCGCGGCGCGTGGTTGGAGTTCATACAGGATTCGGCGGGCACGCTTTCCGTCCGCGTAGACCGTCAGCGTAAAATTTCCGCGACGCTTTTGCTGCGCGCTCTCGGATACGGCACCACCGAGGAGATCCTCGAAATATTCGGTAACGACGATATGATCATCCGTTCCTGCGAAAAGGACGGCGACGTTCAGACCGTAGAAGCGGCGAAAGTCGACGTTTACCGCAAGCTGAAGCCCGGCGAAGTGCCCACCGCCAACGCCGTGGATTCCCACCTCAACAATCTTTTCTTCGATACGAGACGTTACGACCTCAGCAAAGTCGGCAGATATAAATTCAATAAACATCTTTCGCTCGCCAACCGCATCACCGAGCAGGTAGCCGCGAAAGACGTTGTCGTGGACGGCGAAATAGTCGTCAAAGCGGGCGACACCATCACCGAGGAGCAAGCGGAATACATTCAGAATTCCGGCTTGAACGAAGTCTGGCTCAAGAACATCGAGGATATGGATAAACTTCCTCCCGTCAAGGTCATCGGCAACAACACCGTAGACCTCAAGGGATACGTCGATTGCGATCCTCGCGAGCTCGGCATTACCGAGAAAGTTTATTATCCCAACCTTCTGCCTCTCCTCGAGAGCGCGGCGGGCGACATGGAGAAGCTCAAAGCGGCGATCAAAGCCAACGTCGATACTCTCGTGCTCAAGCACATTTCGGTAGACGACATCATCGCCACGATGAACTACAACGTCAATATGCGTTTCTACAACAAGGAACTGCGTATCGGCTTCCACAGCCCCGACAATATCGACCACCTCTCGAACCGCAGAGTGCGTTCGGTAGGCGAACTTTTGCAGAACCAGTTCCGTATCGGTATGGCGCGTCTCGAACGCGTGGTACGCGAGAGAATGATGGCGCAGGATCCCAACGAGGCTACGCCCACCTCTCTCATCAATATCCGTCCCGTGTCGAGCGCGATAAGAGAGTTCTTCGGCTCCTCGCAGCTTTCGCAGTTCATGGACCAGCCCAACCCCATAGCGGAACTCACTCACAAGAGAAAACTTTCCGCTCTCGGGCCCGGAGGTCTTAACAGAGAGCGCGCGGGATTCGAAGTCCGCGACGTTCACCACTCGCATTACGGAAGGATGTGCCCGATCGAGACGCCCGAAGGACAGAACATCGGTCTGATCACTTCCTTGAGCTCCTACGCCAAAGTCAACGAATACGGATTTATCGAAGCTCCTTACCGTAAAGTCGACAAAGCTACCGGAAAGGTCACCGACGAGGTCAGATACCTCGCCGCCGACGAAGAAGACAAATACGTTATCGCGCAGGCGAACGAACCCCTCGACGAGGAGGGACGTTTCGTCAATAAGCGCGTTACCTGCAGATATCGCGACCTCATCAAAGAGTACGAGAGCGACAGGGTAGATTATATGGACGTTTCGCCTCAGCAATTGGTATCCATAGCTACGTCGCTGATACCCTTCCTCGAGAACGACGACGCGAACCGCGCGTTGATGGGCTCGAACATGCAACGTCAGGCGGTGCCGCTGCTCCGTCCCGAAGCTCCTATCGTGGGCACGGGCATGGAATACAGAGTGGCTCACGACTCCGGCGTTTGCACGCTTGCCAAGGAAGACGGCGTCGTCACTTACGTGAGCGCCGACAAGATAGACGTCAAGGATTCCGACGGTATCGTTCATACTTACGAACTTCAGAAATTCGTCCGCAGCAACCAGGGCACCTGCATCAACCAGAAGCCCGTCGTGCATAAGGGCGACGTAGTCAAAGCGGGCGACACGCTTGCCGACGGTCCTTCGACCGAGAACGGCGAGCTCGCGCTCGGCAGAAACATTCTCATCGGCTTCATGACCTGGGAAGGCTACAACTACGAGGACGCTATCCTTATTTCCGAGGAGCTCGTCAAGAAAGACGTATTCACCTCTATCCATATAGAAGAATACGAGCTCGAATGCCGCGACACCCGTCTCGGCGAGGAGCAGATCACCCGCGACATACCCAACGTCAGCGAAGACCTTCTCAAGAACCTCGACGAGAACGGTATCGTAATGATAGGCGCCGAAGTTCATTCGGGCGATTACCTCGTCGGTAAAGTTACCCCGAAGGGCGAGACCGAACTCACCCCCGAAGAAAGACTGCTCCGCGCCATATTCGGCGAGAAGGCGAGAGAAGTGCGCGACGTTTCCCTCAAAGTTCCCAACGGCGAAGGCGGCACCGTCGTCGACGTCAAGATATTCACCCGTGCCAACAAGGACGAGCTGAATCCCGGCGTCAATATGATGGTCAGAGTTTACATCGCGCAGAAGAGGAAGATAGGCGTCGGCGACAAGATGGCGGGACGTCACGGCAATAAAGGCGTTATTTCCCGCGTGCTTCCCAAAGAGGACATGCCTTTCCTTGCGGACGGCACTCCTTTGCAGATAGTGCTCAATCCTCTCGGCGTTCCGAGCCGTATGAATATCGGTCAGGTGCTCGAAGTCCACTTGGGACTCGTAGCCAATTTGCTCGGTATGAAAGTGGCGACTCCCGTTTTCGACGGAGCTACCGAGCTTGACATACAGGAAATGTTCCGCGAGAACAAACTTCCCGAGCACGGCAAACTTACCGTTTACGACGGCAGAACGGGCGAAAAATTCGAAAATCCAGTCACCGTGGGTTACATGTACATGCTCAAGCTCATTCACCTCGTCGACGACAAGATCCACGCCCGTTCGGTGGGACCGTATTCGCTCGTCACGCAGCAGCCCCTCGGCGGCAAAGCGCAATTCGGCGGACAGCGTTTCGGCGAAATGGAAGTGTGGGCGCTCGAAGCGTACGGCGCTGCCAATATCCTTCAGGAAATGCTTACCGTCAAGTCGGACGACGTTATGGGCAGACAGAAGATATTCGACTCCATAATCAAGTCCAACGTAACGGCGGAGCCCGGACTTCCCGAAGCGTTCAAGGTTTTGAAGAAAGAGATGCAGTCGCTGTGCCTCGATATGAAACTTCTTACCGACACCAACGCCGAAGTGGAGCTTTCCGAGCTTGACGAAGATCTTCCCGCATACGAACCGGTCATTCAGAGACCCGCGGGCGACGAAGACTTCAAGGATATGTCGCTCGACCTTATCGGCGACAAGGGCGGTTCGCTTTTTGAAGACGATGGCGGCGACGAAGACATCGCGGGATTGTTTGCAGATCTTACCGAAGGTAACGGCGGCAATTCCGACATTCCTGCCGGAAGCTCTCTCGACAGCATATTCGACGACGACGATGACGAGCCTTTAGGCGGCGATTCGATATCCGATTTCACCGACGCGGGCTATCTCGACGGCGAAGATCTGCTCAAAAGCGAATTCGAAGGCGACGACGAGGAATAGGAGGTAGCAAAGATGATAGAGATCAACAGTTTCGACGCAATGCAGATTTCTCTCGCTTCTCCCGAGAAAATCAGAGAGTGGTCTCACGGCGAGGTCACCAAACCCGAAACCATTAACTACAGAACGCAGAAGCCCGAAAAGGACGGTCTTTTCTGCGAGAAAATATTCGGGCCCACGAAGGATTACGAATGCCATTGCGGCAAGTATAAGAGGGTACGTTATAAAGGTATCGTCTGCGACAAGTGCGGCGTTGAAGTCACCAAGTCGAAAGTCCGTCGCGAAAGAATGGGACACGTGGAGCTTGCTTCTCCCGTGGCGCACATTTGGTATTTCCGCGGAGTGCCGAGCCGTATCAGCACCATACTCAATATGAGTCCTAAGCAGGTCGAGCAGGTCATATACTACGCGGCGTTCGTGGTGCTCGATCCGGGCGAAACTCAATTCTACAAGAAACAGGTCATCAAAGACGACGAATATCGCGAAGCGCTCGAGCAGTACGGTCCCAACGCTTTCAAAGTGGGAATGGGCGCCGAAGCGTTCAAAATTCTGCTTCGCGAGATAGACCTCGAAGCGGAGAGCGCCGAGCTTAAAGAGATAGTCGCCAATTCCACCGGCAACAAGCAGCAGAAAGCGGCTAAACGTCTGGATATAGTGGAGGCTTTCCGCACTTCCGGCAACCGTCCCGAATGGATGGTGCTCGACGTGCTTCCCGTTATTCCTCCCGATCTTCGTCCTATGGTTCAGCTCGACGGCGGCAGATTCGCAACAAGCGACCTGAACGACCTTTACCGCAGAGTCATCAACAGGAACAACCGTCTGAAGAAGATGATGGAATCGGGCGCTCCCGACATCGTCGTCCGCAACGAAAAGAGAATGCTTCAGGAAGCGGTTGACGCCCTTATCGACAACGGCAAGCACGGCAAAGCCGTGACCGGGCCCGGGAACAGAAACCTGAAATCCCTTTCCGACATGCTTCGCGGTAAGCAAGGGCGTTTCCGTCAGAACCTGCTCGGTAAGCGCGTGGACTATTCCGGACGTTCCGTTATAGTCGTAGGACCGGAGCTTAAACTTTATCAGTGCGGTCTTCCTAAGGAAATGGCGCTCGAACTTTTCAAGCCCTTCGTGTTCCGCAAGCTCGTCGAAATGGGTATCAGCCAGAATATCAAGAGCGCGAAACGTGCCGTCGAGAGAGTGAAGCCCCAGGTATGGGACATTCTCGAAGACGTCATCAAGGATCATCCCGTGCTTCTGAACCGCGCGCCTACCCTTCACAGACTGGGTATTCAGGCTTTCGAGCCCGTGCTCGTGGAAGGCAGAGCCATCAAACTTCATCCGCTCGTATGCTCGGCGTTCAACGCGGACTTCGACGGCGACCAGATGCCCGTGCACGTTCCGCTTTCGATAGCGGCGCAAGTCGAAGCGAGATTCCTTATGCTTTCCACCAACAATATCCTCAAGCTCAGCGACGGTAAACCTATCGTTTCGCCTACGCAGGATATGGTTATCGGTTCCTACTACCTCACGCAGGAGAAGCCCGGCGCCAAAGGCGAAGGCAGATATTTCACCTCTCCCGACGAAGCGAAAATGGCTTATCAGGTGGGCGATATCGACCTTCAGGCGCGTATCAACGTCCGCGTGAAGAAGGAAATCGACGGAATGGTCTATAAAGAGATACTGCCTATCACCACCGGCAAGATCATTTTCAACGAAGCCATTCCGCAGACGCTCGGATTCGTCGAAAGGAAGGAGCCTCGTGACGCTTTGAAATTCGAAATAGACTTCCTTGTGGGCAAGAAACAGCTTTCGCAGATCGTCGAAAGGTGCTTCAAACAGCAGGGAGCCACCGCGGTATCGATGGTGCTCGACAAAATCAAAGCGCTCGGATTCAAGTATTCCACGCTCGGCGCAATCACCACTTCGGTGTTCGATATGCAGATTCCCGGCAGCAAGCAGGAGATCCTCGACAAAGCCGAGAAAGAAGTTCTCGCCATCGAGAGACGTTTCGAACGCGGCTTGATGACCGAGAACGAAAGATACGAAGAAACCGTCAACGTCTGGGCGAAAGCCACCAAGGACGTCGCGGACAACCTCGAGGAGAACTTCAAGAAATTCGACAAATTCAATCCTATATGGATGATGGCGGATTCGGGAGCCCGCGGTTCGATGCAGCAGATCAAACAGCTTTCCGGTATGCGCGGACTGATGAACGATCCTACCGGTAAGGTCATAGAGATCCCCGTCAAATCCTCCTTCCGCGAAGGACTGAGCGTTTTGGAATACTTCATTTCTTCGCACGGCGCCAGAAAGGGCGGCGCGGACACCGCGCTTAAAACCGCCGACTCCGGTTATCTTACGAGAAGGCTTGTCGACGTGGCGCACGACGTCATAGTCAAGGAAGAAGATTGCGGCGACACCCGCGGATTCACCGTAACCCCCGTTAAGGATTCCGCAGGTGCGATTATAGAAACCCTTAAAGAGAGGATCGCAGGACGCTTCAGTATCGACGCCATAACCGATCCCGCAACCGGCGAAGTGCTCGTCGAGGCGGACACCCTTATTTCCGAGGACGACGCGGCGCGTATCGAGAAGGCAGGCATAACTTCCGTCAAGATCCGTTCGGTGCTCACCTGCAAAGCGAAGCAGGGTATATGCGCCAAGTGCTACGGCGCCAATATGTCGAGCTGGAGAAAGGTCAAAGTCGGCGAAGCCGTCGGTATCATAGCGGCGCAGTCGATAGGCGAACCCGGAACGCAGCTGACGATGAGAACATTCCATACCGGCGGTATAGCGACCAACGCCGACATAACTCAAGGTCTTCCGAGAGTCGAGGAGCTTTTCGAAGCTCGCGACCCGAAAGGTAAAGCCGTCGTTTCGACCATCAGCGGTCAGGTTACGGTAGAGGAAATCAAGGAATCGGCGATGAAGCTCATCAAAGTCACCAACGCCGACTCCGTAGCGGAATTCAAGATCCCGTCCACCGCGAAACTGCTCGTCAAGACCGGCGACAGGATAGAAGCGGGCGATCCGTTCATGGCAGGTAGCATTTATCCGCAGGATACTTTGAGGACGAAGGGCGTTCAGGGCGTACAGGAATCCATGATACGCGAGGTGCAGTCCGCTTACCGTAGCAACGGCGTTAACATTCAGGACAAGCACATCGAAGTCATCGTTCGTCAGATGCTCCGCAAGGTAAGGATAACCGAGCCCAACGACACAAACTTCCTGCTCAACGAGGTGGTGGATCTCAATAAGATGGAAGAAGAAAACGAGCGCGTACTCGAAGAAGGCGGCACCCCCGCGAGCGCGAAGCGCATACTTCTCGGTATCACGAAGTCCTCGCTCGCTACCGAATCCTTCCTCTCGGCGGCGTCCTTCCAGGAGACGACGAGAGTGCTCGTGGACGCGGCTATCCGCAGCAAGGTAGACCGTTTCGTGGGTCTTAAAGAAAACGTCATCATAGGTAAGCTCATTCCCGCGGGAACGGGTATGAAACTTTACCGCAACGTCACCCTCGAGAACACCGCGGACGACAACGGACCGGACGGCGGAATGGACGAAAAACCGTTACTGCTCGACGATTACGACGATTCCGATTTGCTCGGAACGGAAACTGCGGACGCGGACGCCGAATAATATAATAATAAAAACGGATGCGGGGCGGAGATCGCCCCGTATTCGCGGGAGGCACGATGAAAAGACTTTTTACTTCGGAATCGGTGACCGAAGGTCATCCCGATAAAGTTTGCGACCAGATATCCGACGCGGTACTGGACGCGATGTTGAGACTCGACCCCAACTGCCGCGTGGCGTGCGAGACGACCGCGACGACGGGGCAGGTATTCGTTATGGGAGAAATAACTTTACATAACGGATACGCCGACATACCGGGTATAGTGCGCGAGACGGTCAAAAGAATAGGATACGACAAGCCCGAACTCGGATTCGATTACAGATCCTGCGCCATCAACGTGGCTATAGACGAGCAGTCCCCCGATATCGCCATGGGCGTGGACAACAGTATCGAGCACCGCGCGAGCGGAGCGGAATACGACGCGATAGGCGCGGGCGATCAGGGAATGATGTTCGGTTACGCTACCGACGAGACGGAGAGCTATCTCCCCATGCCGCTCGACCTTTCGCACAAACTGTGCAAGAGGCTTGCGGACGTAAGGAAGGAGGGTATCCTCGATTATTTAAGACCCGACGGCAAAGCGCAGGTGACCGTTGAGTACGACGACGACAAAGTCGTCGCGGTCAAAGCGGTAGTCGTTTCTACGCAGCACAGTCCCGACGTGGATATCGAGAAACTGCGCGCCGACGTCAAGCGCGAAGTCATCGACAAAGTTATACCCGCAGAACTCGTGAACGAAGACACGAAGTATTATATCAATCCTACGGGAAGATTCGTGGTAGGCGGACCTGCGGGCGATTCCGGACTTACCGGAAGGAAAATAATAGTGGATACCTACGGCGGCGCATGCGGACACGGCGGCGGCTGCTTCAGCGGAAAAGATCCCACGAAAGTGGACAGAAGCGCATCGTATTACGTAAGATACGTCGCGAAAAATATCGTTGCCGCGGGACTCGCCAAGAAATGCGAAGTACAGGTGGCGTACGCCATAGGCAAAGCGCAACCCGTCTCCGTTGCGGTCAACACCTTCGGCACCGGCAAAATTTCCGACGACAAGCTGGTGGAAATAGTGAAGAAGGTTTTCGACTTCCGTCCGAAAGCGATAATCGACGCGCTCGACCTTCAGCGCCCGATATACGAGGACACCGCGGCGTACGGACATTTCGGCAAGCCCGACTACAGTTGGGAAAAGACCGACAAGGCGGACGAGCTCAAAAAAGCGGCAGGGCTTAATTGAAAGTAAATCCGATTAAAGCATACCGTAAACGCAAATTCGGCTTCCCGAAAACGGGAAGCCGCGTTTTTATATTACGGACGAGTTTTGTGTTTTTCTCCTTAATAAACGAAGTAAGCGATTGAACTTAAAGGCGTAAAACGGACTACAGCGCGGGATCGGCGTCGAGATCGAGTTTTGCCGGAAGCGCGCCCGCGCGAATTTCCTCGTATGCGCAAACGCCTATCATTGCGGCGTTGTCGGTACAAAGTTTTTTGGGCGGAAGCAGTACCCGCGCGCCCACGGCTTCGCCCGCAGCGGTAAGACTTTCGCGCAACGCGGTATTGGCGCCCACGCCGCCCGCGAGCGTTATCGTCTTTATGCCCGTGCGGCGCACCGCTTCCACGGTGTGATCCACGAGCACGTCCACCGCTTCTTTCTGGAAGCTCGCCGCAAGGTCTGCGGCGTTTATTTCCTCGTGGCGCGCCTTGGCGTTAGATACGAGGTTGATGACTGCGGTTTTAAGTCCGCTGTACGAAAAATTGAGGTGCTTTTCGCCTTTATACGCGCGCGGAAGCGCGTATACAGCTTTGCCTTCCTTTGCCTTTTTTTCTATTTCGGGACCGCCGGGGTAGGGGAGTCCCAGCACGCGCGCAACTTTGTCGAAGGCTTCGCCCACGGCGTCGTCCTGCGTTTCCCCGAGCACGCGCAAGTCGTCTATTGAGTTTACTTCGAGTACGTAAGTGTGCCCGCCGCTTGCGAGTAAGCATATATAAGGCGGCTCGAGCCCCGGCTCGGATATGTAATTAGCCGCCATGTGACCTTTGATATGATTTACGGCTATAAGCGGCACCCCGAGCGAATAAGCGAGCGATTTTGCGTAGCTTACTCCCACAAGCAACGCTCCGAGAAGCCCCGCGCCGTACGTCACCGCCACCACGTCCACGTCCTTGAGAGTAATGCCCGCTTCCGCGAGCGCTTCGTCCGTGATTTTACCGATTGCGAGAATATGGTTGCGCGAAGCTATCTCCGGAACCACGCCGCCGAAACGCTTGTGTATCTCTATTTGCGAACTTATGACGGAAGAAAGCACCTTCCTTCCGCGCGTCACGGCGACTGCCGTTTCGTCGCAACTGCTTTCGAAAGCAAGCACCGTATAATCGTCGCGGTTGCGCAGTTTGTCGAGTTTTTCGAGACATTCGGAATAATAATCCATATATTTCTCCTTTTTCAGCGGGCGAAGGTAAGCACGGTCACTGCGACGGCGCCCGCGTCTTTAAGCAGCTTCGCGCACGCAGAAGCAGTGGCGCCCGTCGTCAGCACGTCGTCGATAAGCAGACACCGCTTACCTTCGACAAGTTTGCCCGCGGAGTCCGAATTCAGCGCGAACGCGCCCGACACCTCCGCGAACCGCTCCGCCGCGGTAAGTTTCGTTTGATCCTTATGCTGTTTTGTTCTTTTTAAAACGCTTACCTGCGGAATGCCCGTTCGGGCGGCGAAAAGTTTGGCGAGTTTGGCGGCATGATCGAATCCGCGCTTCCTTATGCTTGCGTCCGACGACGGTACGTAACACAGTATGTCGGCGTTTATCTCCATTGCCGCGGCGTACTCCGCCATATAGTTTACGATATATTCGGCAAGCCACGGGCGTTCGCCGTCTTTGTACGCTATAACGAGCTTTTTAGTGAGCGTTTCGTATTCGAATACCGCGTACGCTTTGTCGAAAAGAGGAGGATGCTCCGAGCAAGCCGCGCACAATACGCCGCTTTCGATATATTTCCCGCAGACTTCGCACTGCTTCCCCGTACGGAAAGTCAACTCCGATTCGCAGTCGGGGCATATCGATTTTCTGTGGAATTCTTCCTTGAGTTCCTTGCCGCAACCGATACAGACGTACCCTTCGGGATGCATCATCCGAGAAAATGCGGCTTCCGCTCTTTTCAGAAACCCAATAAACCTGCTTTGCTTAACGTTGCGCATATAAGTTCTTTAAGTAACGTATACCTTTTCACGGTATAATTGTTTTTGACCGCTCGCGCGAGCGCGCCTTCGGTGCCGACTATGACTACTATGTTTTTCGCCCGCGTGACGGCGGTGTACAGAAGATTGCGGTTGAAAAGCATTCCTCCGCCGCTTCCCAGCACGAGTACCACCGCGGGAAATTCCGAACCCTGACTTTTATGCACGCTTACCGCGTATGCGAGCATGAGGTCTTCCTGTGAGGCGCGGTCGTATTCCACGATCCTGCCGTCGTCGAATTCCACCACTATTTCCCCGCGGATTATATCCTTGACGATACCCACGTCGCCGTTGAATACCCCTTTGCCTTCCTCTGTTCCTCTGCGCCAGGCGAGGTCGTAATTGTTTACGGTGTGCATCACCTTGTCGCCGTCGCGGAAGGTCACTCCGCCTATAACCGCTTCTTTGCCCGCAGGATTCAATGCGCGTTGCAGCTCCGCGTTCAGCAGCTCAACGCCCGTGGCGCCTTTTTTCATCGGAGCGAGTACCTGTATGTCCGAGGGCGATATGCGGAAATAATTGGGTAATCTCTCGGTAACGAGAGATACGGCGTCCCTAACTACGTCTTCGGGAGCCTGTTTATTGTCAAAGAAGAAATCCCTCGAGCTGTTGCGTATTATCGGCATCTTGCCTTCGTTGATGAGATGGGCGTTGACTACGATAAGGCTCGAGGCGTCCTGACGGTAAATTTCTGTAAGGTAAGTTACGGGGGCTATCCCCGAAGCTATTATGTCCGCCAATACGTTCCCGGGCGATACGCTCGGAAGCTGATCCTTGTCTCCGACGAGTACGATCCGCGCCGAAGGTCGAACCGCTTTGAGCAGGGCGTTGAATATGTACACGTCCGCCATGCTTATCTCGTCTACGACGACGAGGTCTGCCGAGAGGGGATTGGATTCGTTCATGCGGTAGACGGGTTTCCCCGACGAAATATCCATTCCTATGAGGCGGTGTATCGTCTGCGCGTTTCTGCCGGTCGTTTCGGCAAGCCTTTTCGCCGCCCGTCCGGTCGGCGCGCAGAGGGCGCATTCCATTTTGCGCGCGTCGGCAAGCTCCATAAGACATTCTATTATCGTGGTCTTGCCCGTGCCCGGTCCGCCCGTTATCACCGATATGCCGCTCGTCAGAGCGGTGCGAACGGCTTCCTTTTGCTTTTCGTCGAGGGTGATGCGGTGCGTCTTTTCGTAAGTCGCCGTTTCTGCCGCGGTATCCTCGTACGCGCCGTTACCGCGGTCGCGCGAAAGCCGTACGAGCTTCGCCGCTATCGATTTTTCGGAATTGTATTCGGTGGGAAGCGCATAGAACGACACCGTTTCGCCCTCCGTCTCCGTGCGCATTACGAAAAGCTGCCCTTCGAGTACCAGCCTCGGTAACTGCGCGGCTATACGCTCCTCGTCGTTGTTGCGTAGCATTGCCGCGCTCTCGCGTATAAGCGCGCTTTCCGGAAGCGCCGTGTGACCGTTACGCCCTCCCGCGTCGCGTAGCGCGTATATTATCCCCGCCGAAATGCGGAAATCGGAATTTTTGTCGTATCCGAGACTGTCCGCGAGTTTGTCCGCGGTTACGAAACCTACGCCTTCCAAATCGCGTACGAGTCGGTAGGGGTTTTCGGTTATTACCGTTTCGGTGCTTTCGCCGTAAGCCTTGTATATTTTCATCGCGAGCGTGAGCGGCACCGAATGCTTTTGCAAAAACAGTATCGCCGAACGCATCGCGGAATTGTCTTTGAAGTTTTCGGCGATGCTCTCCGCGCGCAGCTTGCCTATTCCGCTTACCTCGGTGAGTCTGTGCGGCGTGTGCTCGAGCACGTCTAAAGTTCTTAACCCGAAACGCCGCACTATGGCTTCCGCCGTGGCTCTGCCCACACCGTAAAACAGCCCGCTCGCAAGATAATTGACTATGCCTTCTTCGTCGGCGGGCGCTTCGAAGGTTATTTCTTCAGCCTGAAACTGCTCGCCGTATTTCGAATTGTTCACCCATTTCCCGCTTACGGTGAGCATTTCGCCTTCGCGTATTTCCGGCATACAACCGACTACGGTGACGTGCCGCTCGGGCGTGCGGAATTCCATCACCGTGTAGCCGCTCTCCTCCGAGCGGAATATTACCGTTTCAACGCTCCCACTGATAATCATATTAAAAATTATACCATACCCGCCACACGCAAGCAACCTATTTACTATTCGTAAAAGCGTTTCTTCCCCGTCCCGCGAAGGAGCTTACCAATTGCGCCCGCGCTTCTTCCGCGTCCGTAACGCGGCGACGTATTCTTTTTCCGCAGCAGCCTTTTCCGAGCCGCAGTTAACGCCTTTTTGCGCTCTCGGCGGGTTGCGTTTTTATGTCGGAATTTCTTATTAACTTAACATTTTTTATTATATCTAAACGCTTGACACCGAAAATACCGCTTGCTATAATAATTAGGCTTGCGAAAGCAGGCTTGTTTGTATGTAGAAGGAGCCTATGGAACAGTCAATAATCGATTTGTT
>CALVOD010000004.1 GCA_944350065.1 uncultured Clostridia bacterium | reverse complement strand
TACGCGCTCATTCCGCTTATAAATCTGTTGCTTGTCAATTCCGTGGGAATGACGTTGCTTGCGCTCAATCCTCTGCATGCGCTGTTGCTCGTCGTGTTGAGTCTCGGATTGACCGTTCTGAGCGGACTGGTGCCTTCGCAGATGGCGGCGCGGAAGAACGTCGTGGACGCGCTCCGCATCGAATAGCGGCAAATATTGCCTTAAATTGTAAATACCGTTTGACAACGCGGTAAAAATCCTGTAATATATACGGGTAAAGAAAAAAGAGCAAAGGAGGTGAAACCGAAATGTCAACCGTGATAGTTAAAGAAAACGAAACTCTCGACAGCGCCATCCGCAGATGGAAGAAGAAATGCGCTAACGACGGTATCATCGGAGATCTCCGCCGCAAGGAGGCTTACGAGAAGCCCAGCGTTCGCCGCAAGAAGAAAGCGGAAGCCGCGCGCAAACGCTCTTACAAATAATCGAGCAAACCTTAATTACGACGTCCCTTCACGGGACGTCGTTTTTTATGCGCGGCGACCGTCGAAGAACGGCACGGCGCAAAATTCAATCTCTTTTGCCTGTTTTTGTCGAAAGGGAACGGCGCGTATATACGCGGTAGTATAATCGATTTTGCCGTATTTTGGTAGATAATAAAAAGCTCGGGGGCTATAATGGCAGATTTCAAAAGAATGAGAAACAGCGTGTTAAGATCGGTGAAAGAACGTATGATCAGCGGTAATTACGACGAGATAGCGAAACTGAATTCTTTAAAAACGGCGTCCGATATCGTCGTAATAGCAGGAAGACGTTTGAGCGCCGAAGACATTTACGGATATTTCGAGACGGTGGCGGCGATACAGGAAGAAGACGAACGCTTAACGGGCGCGGTTGGGGAGCTCGTGGACGAAGGCGTTTACGAAGAACTCGGCGAGGAGGAACGGGAGCGTTACGTACTCGGACTTGCCGCATTTTACAAAAATCTGAAAGAGGAAGCCGCGTCTCGCGCCGCGCGCGGAACAGCTCGCGTGACGCAAAAGAAGCGCGGAAAATAATATATATAAAATTAAAATATTATAAGGAAAATTTCCGATTCCGTCGTATTATATAGTACAAACGCGGCTTTTGACGATCCGCAGCATTACGACAAGAGAGGTACATACTCATTTCACGTTTTCCGGAGAGGTGGCTCGAGGAGCTCAGATCCAGATCCGACATAGTTCAGATATTGGGTAAATATATGTATTTACAAAAGAAAGGCAACAAGTATTGGGCTTGCTGTCCTTTTCATTCCGAGAAAACGGCTTCTTTCGTGGTCAACGCCGACGAGCAATATTATCATTGTTTCGGCTGCGGCAAGTCCGGTAACGTAATCACGTTCTTAATGGAGCACGAGCGAATGAGCTACGTCGAAGCCGTCGAAACGCTCGCTCGCGAAGCGCGTATGGAGCTCCCCGAGGAGGAAGACCCCGAGGTTATCGCAAGGCGCGCCAAAATCTCAAAAATACTGGCCGCCAATAAAGCCGCGGCACGTTTTTTTTATTCTTCGCTCAAGACTCCGTCCGCGGCAGCCGCAGTCGCTTATCTCGATAAACGCAATATTTCTCCGGAGATACGCGTTTCGTTCGGAATGGGCTATTCGCCCGACGGTCATTCGCTCGCGACCGCCCTCGAGAAGCAGGGCTTTGCGCGCAACACCCTCGTTATGGCGGGGCTTACGGGAGAGGACGGTTACGATCCGCTCGCGAAGCGACTCATTATCCCGATAATCAACGCGAAAGGGGAAGTCATAGGCTTCGGCGGGCGTACCCTCGAGAAGGATATTAAACCCAAATACCGCAATACTAAAGGTACGCTCGTATTCGACAAACGCAAGAATCTTTTCAACGTCAATCTTTTCAAAAAGACGCAGGCGGACGAGAAACACACGTCCGTGGTGCTCACGGAAGGATATATGGACGTGATCAGTCTGTATCAGGCGGGCATACACAACGTGGTCGCTTCGATGGGCACTTCGCTCACCACGGAGCAATGCTTCGAGATCAAACGGTACGTGTCCGAGGTGTACGTCTGTTTCGACGGAGACGCCGCGGGACAGGGCGCCACATGGCGTTCGCTCGATATGCTCAAGGAGGCGGGGCTCGAGGTGCGCGTTATGTCGCTTCCCGACGGAATGGACCCCGACGACGTGGTCAACAAGTCGGGCGCGGAAGGCTTTCGCGAGCTTATGCGCGCGGCTTTGCCGCTCACCGAATTCAAAATACGTTCGCTCGCTTCGAGACAGAACCTCAACACCTTGCGCGGCAAAGAGAAATTCGCTGTCTCCACGCTTCCCGTGCTGTCGGCGCTCGATCCGATAGGTAGGGAAACGCATATCGCGCTCGTGTCGGAGCTGAGCGGACTGAGCAGGGACAGCATCTCCAATTCTTTGAGCGATTATCGTGCGGGCGTATCTGTTACTCGTCCAAAATCCGAAGAAAAGGATGCCGAAACTGCGGTTAAGGAAAATATAAACGCCGCGAATCTGAATATGTGCCGTTTCGTTTTGTCGTCGGTCATCGACGGCAAGAGTTACGTAAGGGTGGGTGATTTCGGAGAGGATTTTTTCACTCATCCCGTCCATAAAGCCGTATACGCGTACATAGCGGAGCGCATAGAGAAGAAGGATCGCGCGCCGCTCAAAGGGGATTTATTCGATCTTGCGCCGGAGGATCCCGAGGAAGTGAACGCCGTGATATCCGCGGTGGACGCGTTGCCGCAGGACAAACAGGCGGAGTATTACGAGGCATGTCTTTCGAGAATGCGCGAGAAAAGTCGCAAGGAGCGAATAGCGGAAATAACCGGTAAACTGAAGACCGCCGAAGGCGATCTGAAAAGCCGGCTGGAGCAGGAATTGCTCGAATTATTGAAGAAACATTAAGCCTACAAAGGAGGATGGCGTCGAATGTCCGACAAAGAAGCAAAAATCAAGGCAGAAGTGCAGAAGATCGTCGATACCTACAAAGACAGGGATGACAGGAGCATAAACGAAGACGATCTTCTCAACAAGCTCGAAAAACTCGATCTCGAGCCGCAGGATATCGAAGATATATATAAAGAACTTGCGGACGCCGGCATAACGGTGGCGGAGCAGAGCAGCGCCAAGAACGACAAACTTCTGCAAAAAATAATGAACGAAGTCAATATCGACGACTCCGTTAAAATGTACCTTAAAGATATCGGAAAGGTACCGCTTTTGAGCGCGGAAGAGGAGCTGCAGCTTGCCAAAGAAATGGCTGAAGGCAATGCCGAAGCCAAGGAAAAGCTCATCAACGCCAATTTAAGGCTCGTGGTAAGCATCGCTAAGCGTTACGTCGGCAGAGGTATGAGCTTCCTCGACCTAATTCAGGAGGGCAACCTCGGGCTGATGAAGGCGGTGGATAAATTCGATTATACTAAGGGCTTCAAATTTTCCACATACGCCACCTGGTGGATACGTCAGGCGATAACGAGATCCATAGCGGATCAGGCGCGCACGATAAGAATACCCGTGCACATGGTAGAAACGATAAACAAACTTATCAAAATTTCGCGCGCGCTGCTGCAAAAGTACGGCAGAGAGCCCACACAGGCGGAGATAGCCGAAGCTATGGGAATTTCCGAAGCGCGCGTCGTCGAAATACAGAAGATAGCGCAGGATCCCGTTTCGCTCGAGACGCCGATAGGCGAGGAGGACGACAGCCATCTCGGAGATTTCATCGAGGACACCTCGGCTACCGCGCCCATAGACGCCGCCGAAGCGAATATGCTCAAAGAGCAGGTCAACGAAATACTCGGGACTCTCGCTCCGCGCGAGGCCATGGTGCTTATACTCCGTTACGGACTGCGCGACAACCGTCCGCGTACTCTCGAAGAAGTGGGTAAAGTATTCAACGTCACCCGCGAACGCATCCGCCAGATCGAAGCGAAAGCGTTGCGCCGTTTAAAACACCCCAATAAGACCAAGAAACTCAGAGATTTCCTCGATAAATAAGAGGTCTTCGACGGTGATAAAGCACGATAAGCGTATCGACGCGTTGATATCGGAATGTTGCGGCGAGGTACTCGCCGATATAGGATGCGACCACGGCTACGTAGCCGTGGGCGCAGTGCTTTCCGGAAGGGTAAAGCGCGCCGTCGCGATAGATATAAGCGCAAAGAGCCTCGAAAAAACGCGTTTGCTTAGCGAACAGGAGGGCGTTTCGGACAGGGTAAGATGCCTTTGCGGTAACGGATTCGCCCCTCTCGACGATGAGGCGGACGTAGCCGTTATAGCGGGTATGGGCGGCGTGGAGATTATTTCCGTTCTTGACGCGGCGAAGAAACTTCCCGCAAGGCTGGTGCTTTGCCCTCATCAGAACGCCTACGAACTCCGTAAGCGGCTAAACGGCAAATTCGATATCGTCAAGGATTATACCGTATGCGCGGCGGGGAAATTCTATCCCGTGATAGTGCTTGGCGAGGGCGAAAGTTTTTATGCCGAGGACGAATTCTTTTACGGGAAGGATATGCCGCGCGGCGACGACTACGCCGCGATGCTCGCGGCGCGCCGAGCTACGCTCGAGGAGCGCTTTTCCACACACCGCGTGCCCGACGGCAAACTGCGCGCGGAATACGAGGAGGTCACGCTACGATGCTCAAAGTTAAAGATTTGACGGCGTTAATCGAGAAATTCGCGCCCTTAGAACTTCAAGAGGATTACGACAACTGCGGATTGCTTTACGGCAATCCCGATGAGGAAGTGCGCGGAGTGCTCGTCACGCTCGACCTTAACGAAAAGGTAGCGGCGGAAGCGCTCGAAAAAGGCGCGAACTTTATTCTCACCCATCACCCCTGCATTTTCCCGTCCGTAAGTAAGCTCGATTGGCTTTCATCCGCTCACCGCGGCTTCGCCGCGGCGGTAAGAGGTAACGCGGCGGTTTACGCCGCGCACACGAGCGCGGACTTTGCCGAGGGCGGTTTGAACGACGTCCTTATGCGCATTCTCGGAGCGGAAGAATTTCATTGCATAGGCGGCGACAGGCGCGCTCCGCGCGTGGGTAAACTCGCCGAGCCCTGCACCCTTAAGGAATTCGTGAAAAGAGTTTCGAAAGCGCTTAACGACGATCACGTGCTTTATTCGGGAGACGACGACAAGCTCGTGTCGAGTTTTGCAGCGGTCAACGGCGGGGGCGGTAACGAAGAATGTCTGCGCGCCGCTTTAGGCGCGGGAGCCGACGTTTTTTTGTCGGGAGATTTCAAATATCACGTTATTAGGTTGGCAAAAGACCTCGGGTATGCTATAATAAATTTTGGTCATTTCGAGAGCGAAATGCCGTTTATTGAAATGATGACGGAGTATCTTAAAGCCTCAGGCGTCGAACGCGTTTTCGGCGCGGAGTGCCTCGAGAAACCGTATAATTAGGAGTTTCGTATGGATATCGAAAAAATTCTGGAATATCAGGCGTTGGATCAGGTGATTTACAAAGCCGAAATGGAGTACGCCAACAGCGAGGAGAACAAGAAGTACAACGCTTTGCGCGTGCGCGCCAAAGCCTGCTCCGAACAACTTATCAAGCTCGATCACGAGACGGCGGATATTTTTAAGGAACTGGAGCGCAAGGAAGCGGCGCTTGCCGATTTCAATGCCGAACTCAAGGCGCGTCCCGCGGCTCCCAAAAACCTCGAACAGGCCGGCAAGTGCGACGAAGCGCTCAAGAAGCTCGAAGAAGGGCTTTCGGCGCTCGATAAAGAGTGCGCTCGTCTTTTCAGAAGGTTGGAGGAGATATCCCGCGAATCTCAACAGCTTTATTCGCAATTCCGCAAACTGCGCGCGGAGATAGACGCCGCCAACGCGGCGCGCAACGAGAAGCGCAAGCAGATACTTTCCGGCATAGCGGAATACGGATACAAACTCAACGAACTGAAAAACGCTTTAAATCCCGCCGATCTCGAGTTATATCAGAAAGTGCGTATGTCGAAGGTAAAACTTCCAATAGTGGTGGAATTCAAGGACGGCAACTGCAGAGGGTGCGGAATGCACATCGAAACGGAACTGCACGGCAAACTCGTCAATGCGGGCGATATAGCGGAATGTCCGCATTGCAGGCGGATACTTTATCGCAAATAACGACTTCTTGCGACATATAATATACCGTTCGGAGACGGTATATGATATTTTGGAAGATGAACGGACTGGGCAACGACTACATATTCGTAGACTCTGCTAAATGTCCCAAAGCGGAGCTGATAAGGCTCGAAAGCAACTTAAAAACATTGATACCCCGTATATGCGACAGGCATTTCGGAGTGGGCGGCGACGGACTGGTCGTATTGTATCCTTCCGTTGTTGCCGACGTCAGGATGCGGATGTTCAACGCAGACGGCTCGGAAGGTAAAATGTGCGGCAACGCCGTGAGGTGTATCGCCAAATATATGACCGACTTCTTAGGAAGGAACGGAGAAATCGCAATCGAAACGCTTGCCGGCATACGGAGCGTTTCCGTGACGAAGGGCGGTGACGGCAAAGTGGTTTCCGCGCGCGCGGATATGGGTAAAGTACGTATCGCGGGGCGCGAAGGCGACGTTGTATTCGTGGATGCGGGCAATCCGCACGCGGTTATAGAAGGTAACGTCGCAGACGAGCTCGAAATGGTCAGAGCGGCGGAAATATGCCGCATGCGCGACGTCAACGTCGAAGTGGTACGCGTCGCGGGCGAAAGCTTGCTCGAAGCGCGTGTGTGGGAGCGCGGAAGCGGCGAAACGCTTGCGTGCGGAACGGGAGCCGCTGCTGCGGCGTACGCGTTGGCGGCGGAGGGCAAAATTTCTTTCCCGGTCGCGGTGAAACTTCTCGGCGGGGTGCTTACTATCGAATATATCGACGGTCGCGTTTACGCGAGCGGCGCTGTACAACTGAATTATATAGGAGAACTCAACATATCCGACTATGGTTAAGATCAACGAAAACTTTTTCGCACTCAAAGAGAGTTATCTTTTTTCCACAACGGCACGCAAGATAAGAGAATATCAGGCGGCTCATCCCGATAAACCCGTCATTAAAATGGGCATAGGCGACGTTACCAAGCCGCTTACCGCTCCCGTCGTCGCGGCGCTCGAGAAAGCGAGCCGCGAGCAGGGCGACGCGCGCACCTTCCACGGATACGGCGACGAGCAGGGTTGCGGTTTCCTGCAACAGGCAATTGCCGATTATTACCGAGAGGTCGCGGGTGTGGAGCTTAAACTCAACGAGATTTTCATTTCCGACGGCGCCAAAAGCGACGTTGCGAATTTCACCGACCTTTTCTCGGACGACAACGTGATACTTATTCCCGACCCCGTTTATCCCGTCTACATGGACAGCAACGTGATGAGGGGAAGAAAAATCACTCTTATCGACGGTAACGAAGCTAACGGCTTTCTTCCGATGCCTTACGAGGGGCTCGAAGGCGACATCGTTTATCTTTGTTCGCCCAACAATCCCACCGGCGCGGTGTATTCGCGCGAGCAGCTCAAAACGTGGGTGGACTTCGCTAACGCTAACGGCGTGATAATCCTTTTCGATTCCGCATACGAAGCGTTTGTGGGTGATAAGAGCCTTCCCCGTTCGATATACGAGATCGAAGGCGCGAAGAAATGCGCCGTGGAATTCTGCTCCCTTTCCAAGACCGCGGGATTTACCGGCACTCGTTGCGGTTACACGGTGGTGCCCGAGGATATCGTCATAGGCGGAAGAAGTCTCAACAAAATGTGGCTGCGCCGTCAGACCACGAAATACAACGGCACCGCGTATATCGTACAACGCGGCGCGGAAGCGGTATTCACGAAGGAAGGAATGGCTACCTGCCGCGCGAATATCGAATATTATAAAGAAAACGCGCGCATTATGGCGGAAGCGCTCACCGAGCTCGGGATATGGTTTACCGGGGGCGTAAATTCCCCGTATATCTGGCTCAAATGCGGTATGGACTCGTGGGAATTTTTCGATATGCTGCTCAACGAGATACAGGTCGCGGGCACTCCCGGAAGCGGATTCGGCAAATGCGGCGAAGGCTATTTCCGTCTTACCGCGTTCAACACTCACGAGAATACCGCCGAAGCAATGGCGCGCCTCAAAAAACTTTTGAAAAAATAAATAACGGAGGGACAATATGTCTGTAACAGTTCTTGTCGGAGCACAATTCGGAGACGAAGGCAAAGGCAAAATAGTGGATTATCTTGCCAAGGATATGGATATGGTCGTACGCTTTCAGGGCGGCGACAACGCGGGACACACCGTAGTCAACGACAAAGGCTCGTTCAAACTCCACCTTGTTCCCTGCGGAATATTCAAAGACGGCTGCAAAGCGCTCGCCAACACGGGAATGGTTATCAATCCCGACGAACTCATGAAAGAGCTTGCCGAGATAGAAGCGGGCGGAGTGGACACTTCGCTTATGTATATAAGCTCGAGAGCGGTGATCCTTATGCCTTATCATATCGCGCTCGACAGCGCGAGCGAGAGAAGCGGGCGCACGGGTATCGGCACCACGAAGCGCGGCATAGGATACGCTTATGCCGACAGAGCGCGCCGCAACGCGTTACGCTTCGAGAACCTTCTCGACCTCGAGTATTGCCGTAAGCGCGTAGAGGCGATAATGCCTACCGTAAACGCCGAACTCGAAGCCAAAGGCTGCGAGACCTTCTCCGTGGAAGACATAATGGCAAAGGTAACGGTATGGGCGGAGAAACTTTCCAAGCGCATAGTGGAGCCCGTCTCTTTCGTAAACAAAGCGATAGCGAGAGGGGAGAAGCTCCTGTTCGAAGGACAGCTCGGAGCCATGAAGGATATCGACCTCGGCATATATCCTTACGTCACTTCGTCCAATCCCGTTGCGGCATACGCGGCTGTGAGCGGCGGATTCCCCGTGAGTAAGATAGACGAGATAGTAGGCGTTATGAAAGCGTTCTCCTCGGCAGTCGGCGACGGACCATTCCCCACGGAAATGGACGACGGACAATCGGACGGATTCCGTGGCACAGGCAACCAAATAGACGATGAATTCGGTGCGAGAACGGGACGCGCGAGAAGACTCGGCTGGCTCGATTTGCCCATCGTCAAATTCGCGGCGACCGTCAACGGGTTCACATCCATAGCCGTCTGCAAGATAGACAAGCTGGACACCTACGAGAAGATAAAAGTGTGCACAGGCTACAAACTGAACGGCGAACTCATTGATTATATGCCTTCGGCAACCGACCTCTACAAAGTAGAGCCGGTCTATGAGGAGATGGAAGGCTGGCTTACCTCCACCCGCGAGATACGCGATTACGACAAACTTCCCGCCAACGCGAAAAAGTATATCGAGCTCATCGAAAAGCACGCGGGAGTGCCCGTCAAATATATCGGCGTGGGACCCGCTCACGACGAGATTATCGTTCGCTGAAAGTAAACGTATTCCCGATTTATTTATAGCCGTCCGAATGGGCGGCTTTTTTTGCGGCGTTAAGGAGCGTTAATTTTTCCTTTTGCGTATTGCCTTCGCGCGCATAGCGTGATATAATTATTATAATTATAAATTTTTACTCGCGCAACGCGCGCCGGAGGACGAAATGAAAGATTATTGGCGTAAGCCCGACATATACAACGTAAATTCAATCGACAGATACGCTTCGGGATTTCCTCTCGACAGCAAGAATAATTTCAAAGCGGTGAGCCTTAACGGAGAATGGAAATTCAAATTTTGCAATTCCGTTTACGAGATTCCCTGGGGCTTCACAAGACTTGACGCGGATCTGAGCGGCTTCAATACCATCGAAGTGCCTTCGGAGTGGCAGATAAAAGGCTACGATACCCCCATCTACACCAATATCGCTTATCCGTACGCGCTCGAAAGCAAGTTCCTGCCCATGATACCGCACGTTTACGGCGACAAAAATCCTGCCGGCTGCTATTCGCGCACGTTCTTCGTGAACGAGACGGACGACAACGTGTTTTTGCATTTCGGCGGCGTGAACAGCGCTGCGGAAGTGTACGTCAACGGCGAATTCGCGGGTTACTCCGAGGATACGTTCGACGCGCAGGAATATAACGTCACCTCGCTCGTGCATCCCGGCGAAAACAAGCTCGACGTAGTCGTTTACCGCTTTTGCACCGGAAGCTACCTCGAAGACCAGGATATGTGGCGCCTTTCCGGTATTTTCCGCGACGTCGATCTCCTCTATAAGCCGAAAGCGGAAATTTCCGATATGTTCTTCCGCAGCGCGCTTTCCGAGGACTTCACGCGCGCCGATATAGTTGCGGATATCGATATTTCCGGTAACGGCAGAGGACTTACCGCTCCCGCAGTCGTAGTTACCTTGCTCGATTATTACGGCGAGGAAGCGCCCGTTTTCGCGGGTAAATACGACGTCGAACCTTTTAGAGACGGCGAAAAACGCAGACTTACTTTCGCTGCGCCCGTCAAGGATTTCAAACTTTGGTCGCACGAGCACCCCAACCTTTACGCAGTGGTCGTCGATCTCTATGACGGAGAGGCGTTCGTGGACAGACGTATAAGCACTTTCGGCTTCCGCAAGGTGGAGATCGTCCCGATGAAGGACGGCAAAGGTCCGTTCATACTTCTTAACGGCAAACCTCTTAAATTTGCGGGCGTCAACCGTCATGAATTCCACCCCGAATACGGTCACGCGGTACCTCTTTCGCTCGTCGAAGAAGACATTAAAATTTGCAAAGCGAATAATATCACCGCGATCCGTACCTGCCATTATCCCAATCAGCCCGGTTTCTACGACCTCTGCGACAGATACGGTATTCTCGTCATCTGCGAGAACAACCTCGAGACGCACGGACTGTCTTTCCTTATTCCGCGAAGCAATAAGCGTTGGACGGAACAGTGCTGCTACCGTATGCGCAATATGGTCAACACCTACAAGAATCATCCTTGTATCGTAAGCTGGTCGCTCGGTAACGAGTCCGGCAGAGGTAAGGCTTTCGAGGCGATGCGCAAATTAGCCCTCGAGATAGACGACACGCGTTTCATTCATTACGAAGCGGACACCAGCGGTTGGATTTCCGACGTCATGAGCGAAATGTACGCCCCGCTCGAAAAAATGGAGCCGATAGGCGAGAACCGCCCCGTAAGACACGGCAGCTATATTTATTGTCCGTGGGGCGTTTCTTACAAGCCCGAGAAATACCGCAACCTTCCCTTTATGCAATGCGAGTACGCGCACTGTATGGGCAACGCGCTCGGCAATTTCTCCGATTACTGGGACGCTTTCAAGAAGTACGACAGACTGGCGGGCGGTTTTATATGGGACTTTGCCGATCAGACCATTAAATATACCAACGCCGACGGAGTGACGGAATGGCGTTACGGCGGCGACTTCGGCGACAAACCCAATAACGGGAATTTCGCTTTCAACGGCATTCTGCGCGGCGACCGCAGCCCCAATCCCGCTTTATATGAGGTGCGTAAACAGTATCAGCAAATCGACATAGCGCTTATCGAAGGCAAAATAGCTTTCTATAACCGCTATATGTTCACCAACCTCGACGAATTCGATATGAAACTCGAACTCTATTGCGAAGGCGAACTCGTCGACTCGAAAATATGCGGGATGCCTTCCGCGGAGAGCGGCAGAATAGCCACGAAAGAGCTTCCTCTCAATTGCGATTTCGGCGACGGCGAAGTGAGCCTCGTGGTGAACGTGATTACCCGAGAAGCGAACGCATATTCCGAGGCGGGACACGTGGTGGCTTACGAGCAATTCATTCTTAAACGCGCCGATTTCGCGCTTCCCGAAGTGAAAGGGGAAAGCGGATACGCGGCAACGGACGTCGAGATAGTAGTAAGTTTCGGCGGATGCCGCGCAATTATAGACAAGCAGACGGGCAAAATCATAAGCATCGACAAGCAGGGCAAGGAAAAACTCAAAGAGCCGTTCGAACTC
The DNA here is from genome assembly GCA_944350065.1 of uncultured Clostridia bacterium. Taxonomy (GTDB): domain Bacteria; phylum Bacillota; class Clostridia; order Christensenellales; family DTU072; genus Stercoripulliclostridium_A. The sequence goes on along the minus strand of CALVOD010000004.1, from coordinate 18,521 downwards.
AGTTTCTATCGCGCGACGATAGACAACGACCGTCTGCCGCAGGTGGATATACCCATCGCCAAATGGTATATGGGAGTGGACAGATTCAAGAGGGCGCAAAAGAGATTGAGAGTGCGCCGCATAAACGTGATGTCCAACGAAGGCAAGGTTTCCGTCGCCATAGACTGGAAGATGCCTCACGTCAAAGAACTGCGTACCCTTTATAAATTTAACGCCGACGGCAGTATCGACGTAGAGCTGTCGCTCATACCCAAGAAGGAAATGGAGCGTTACGGTTTCACGTTCGCGCTGCGCGACGGAGTGGAAGGCGTGAGCTTCTACGGCAAAGGACCTTTCGAGAACTATTGCGACAGGGCGACCGCGGCGCTTATCAAGCGTTATTCGGGAAGCTCGGAGGAATTCCTTCACGATTACCTTTATCCGCAGGAGAACGGCAACCACACCGAAATGCGCTGGCTCAAAGTCGGCGGAAGCAACGGCGTGGAAGTTTATGCGGACGAGAAGCCTTTCGAGGCGAGCGTACATCCGTACACTCTCGAGATGCTGTATTCCGCAAAGCATCTGCACGAACTCAAGAGTCTTGATTATCTCACCGTCAATATCGACGGAAGACAGCGCGGCGTAGGCGGCGACGTACCCGGAATGGCTACGTTGAAACCTCAATACAAAATTTTGCCTCGTCACGCGCAAAGTCTCAAATTCCGTCTCGTGATCAAGTAAAATGCTCGGACTTGCACTCGAAGGCGGGGGCGCGAAAGGGGCGTTCCACGTCGGCGCGCTGAAAGCGTTATTCGAAAGGGGATATTCTTTCGACGGCGTAGCCGGCACCTCTATAGGCGCGCTGAACGGCGCGATAGTGGCGCAGGGGGATTTCCCCGTGCTGGAGGAGATATGGCGGAACGCTTCGTTTGCAACGCTTACCGGACTCGACGACGAAAAATTCAATAGACTTCTTTCCCGCGACATAGACCGCGACCTTATCGGGTATATGTTGCGCCTTGCGCGCAAAACGGTCAAGAACCGTGGGCTTCCCATGGATAAAATCCGCGAATTCGCCGCCACTTATATCGACGAAGCGCGTTTGCGCGCTTCGCCGGTGGATTATTGTATGGTGACCGTTTCGATAAGCGACGACTGGACGCCGCTCGAGCTTTTCAAAGAGGATATCCCCGAAGGGATGCTGACTCAATATATTCTTACGAGCGCGTATTTTCCGGTATTCAACAGACCGGAAGTTAGCGGCAAAAGTTTTATGGACGGCGGAATGTACAATAATTGTCCCGTCACGCCGCTCGTGCACAGGGGATACCGCAATATAATAGGTATCCGCACCGGTAGCAAAATGCCCAGTCAGAAGGTGCTCGACTTGAGCGTGAAAGTGGATTATATCGATCCGTCCGAAAATCTCGGAACCACGCTCGATTTCCGCAAAGACAGGATAGCGCACAACATTAAACTCGGCTATTACGACGCGTTGAGGTTTACGGACCGACTGGCGGGTATGAAGTATTATATTCAACCTAAAAGCTATGCCGAAAGCATCAATTTCCTCGAGCATTTCGATAGCGGATGTTATAAGACGTTGGCGGGGATATTGGACGCGCAGGGGACGCGGCGCGAGCTGATGGCGCGGGCGGCGCATATCGCGTCGGAGGAAATGGGGCTTGCCGCGGACGTGACGGCGATTGAAGCGGTTACGGCGATGTTCGAATACGCGGCTTCGCTGTACGGCGTGGAGAAATTCCGTATTTACCGTATGGAGGAATTTGTTTCCGCGCTTGCGGTGAGATGGACGAAAGAGATATCCGACGCGGAATATCCCAAAGTATACGAGATCGTGAAAGCGCTTATTAAAGGCGCGTAAACCCGGAGGAGATAAACATGACTGACGAGAAATCTGCTTACGCCGAAGCGGAAAAGAATGCTTTCGGCGCAAACGTAAACGGAGACGCCGAAGCGGGAACGAACGTCGGTTGCGAAGAAAAAGCCGACGGCTCAGAAGAAGCCCGTGTCGCGGAAAACGCCGAAAAGGGGTCCCTTATCAAAGAAAGCGGCAGCGCAAACGCCGTAAAAATCGACAAAGCGCGCGTAATAGCGGTTATAAAGAAATTGCTTGACAGGTGGTTCATAAAAGCGTTCACGGGCATGGCGCAGGGCTTGTTCTGTACGCTCATAGCGGGCACCATACTTGCGCAGATCGGCGGGTGGATAACCTCGTCGGGCACCGAAGCGGGAATTGCCGTAGGTAATTTCGTGACCGCCGTCGCCAACATAGCTAAGTCGCTTATGGGCGCGGGAATAGGCGTCGGAATGGCGCACGAGCTCAAAGCGCCCAAGCTCGTAATGTTTTCGGCTGCGGTAGCGGGTATGGCGGGAGCTTTTTCGGATCAGATAATAGCGGGGACTTACGCCGCGTCGTTTGCTCCCGGCAATCCGATAGGCACTTACGTAGTGGCGCTCATCGCGATAGAAATCGGTCTGCTCGTTGCGGGTAAGACCAAGGTGGATATCGTCGTCGTGCCGCTTACGATGATGGTAGTGGCGATGCTTGCCGTCTATGTGGCGTATCCGTTCATACTCTTTGTCAATCTCATAAGCAAAGGTATAGCGCTCGCTACCGGTATCGCGCCGATTTCTATGGGAATAATCATAGCCGTGGCGATGGGAATATTGCTTACGTTGCCCACTTCTTCCGCGGCGATATGGCTCGTTATCGCGGGCGGCGCGATGGCAGCCGATCCCAATATGCTTATCGCGGGCGGCGCCGCCACGGCAGGGTGCGCGGCGCACATGGTAGGCTTTGCCGTTCAGAGCTTCCGCGAGAATAAGTGGGGCGGACTGATAGCGCAGGGTATCGGCACGAGTATGCTTCAGATACCCAACCTTATGCGCCATCCGCTCATAATGGTTCCGCCGATAGTGGCGAGCGCTATCGTAGGACCTCTCGCTACGTCGGTATTCCGTTTGAGATGTACCGCGGCGGGAGGCGGTATGGGTACTTCGGGACTCGTAGGCGTTTTCGGCGTGATAGACGCTTCCGCAGGTCTCATTCCCGACTGGCAGATCGCGCTCGGAATAATTTTCTGTATGTTCGTGATACCCGCAGTCGTGTGTTTCGCGGTAAGCGAGATAATGCGTAAAATGGGTTGGATCAAATTCAACGATATGAAACTGGAGTTATAAATGACCAAAATTATATTGCTCGACAGCAACAGCCTTATAAACAGAGCATATTACGCGCTGCCGCCCCTCGAAAACAAGCAAGGAGTGGTTACCAACGCGATATTCGGATATCTGTCGATGCTTGCGCGCCTTATCGCGGACGAGGCGCCTACGCATATCGGTGCGGTATTCGATTTGAAAGCACCCACCTTCCGTCATAAGATGTACGACGGTTACAAGGCGACTCGTAAACCGATGGACGAAGCGCTCGCGATGCAGGTGCCGCTTCTTAAAGATCTTTTGCGCGCCATGGGCATAAGGATACTCGAACTCGAAGGCTACGAGGCGGACGACATAATCGGCACTATGGCGAAGCGTTTCGATCTCGACACGGTGATAGTGAGCGGAGACAGGGACGTGCTGCAGCTTGTGGACGAAAACACGGTCGTTTACAATACTCGCAGGGGAGTTACCGACATAACCGCATATAACCTCGATAAGCTCGCAGAAGAAGGATTTACGCCCGGTAAGATAATCGAATATAAAGCGCTCGCAGGCGACAATTCCGACAACATACCCGGATGCCCGGGCGTGGGCGAGAAGACGGCGCTCGATCTGCTTACGCGCTTCGGAAGCGTGGACGGCGTGTACGAGCATATAGACGAAGTGAAAGGAAAGCTCGCCGAAAAACTTGCGGCGAATAAGGACAAGGTATATCTTTCGCGCGAGCTTGCCACGATAAACACCTCGGTGCCGTACAAATGCACGCTCGACGAGCTCGGCTTCGACAAGTTCGGGATAAGCGAAGACTTTTTCCTGATGCTCAACGAACTCGAATGCTTCAAACTTATAGACAGATTCCGTTTCGGTAGCGACGCTTCCGTAGAAACGAAACCCGTTAAACGCAAAAGCGCGGATAAGAGCGAGGACAAGAAAGCTCCTGACGTCGACGACGGAAGTTTTCTTCCGTTCGCAACGGAGCTGAAATGCGCAAAAATCCGCGTAATAGATAACCTTGAGGAGCTTAAAGGTATCCTTAACGGCGATATAACGAAGATATGCGTGGAAGCGGGCAAAGACGTGGAATTTGCTTTGGACGATACCTGCGCTTACAGGGTGAAATGCGCTGCCGACCTTTTCGACGAAGGAGTCGGCTTCGACGAAGCGCTGGCGGCTTTCGGTGAGGTGTTCGCTTCCGACAAGGTGGTCAAAGTGCTTTTCGACGTGAAGGACAAGTTTTATATTTTCGCGAAAGCGGGCGTCGAAATCAAGGAGCCGTACGAGGACGTGCTTCTTAAATCCTATCTTTGCAATTCCAATTACTCGTATAAAAATTATTTCGAGCTCGCTGCGGCGCGCGGCGCGGGCGAAGGCGCCACCGCTAACGCCTTCGAAATAAACGATTCGCTCGACGAGGAAATGAAGGCGAAAGGGCTTACCGCTCTTTACCGCGAGACGGAGCTTCCGCTCGTCAAGGTGCTGTACGATACCGAGCAGGCGGGATTCGAGGTGGATCTCGGGGTGCTGAACGCTTTGGGCGAGAAGTACAACGCGGAGCTCAAGTCGCTCACCGAGGAAATATACGAGCTGGCGGGGGAGCGCTTCAACATAAATTCCGTTCAGCAGCTCGGCGTTATACTTTTCGAGAAACTGGGGCTTCCGCACGGTAAAAAGACGAAGAGCAAGACGGGTTACAGCGTAGCCGCGGAGATACTCGAGGAACTCGATCATCCGATAGTTACGGCGATATTGAGATACCGCAAAATAAAGAAACTGCAATCGACCTATATCGAAGGCATACGCGCGGTGACCGACCCCGTAACTCACAAGGTGCACACCGTGTTCAAACAGTGTCTGACGTCCACGGGAAGGCTTTCGTCCACCGAACCGAACCTTCAGAATATTCCCATACGCACGGAGGAAGGCAAGGAAATAAGGAAAATGCTCGTGCCCGCGAAGGGCAACAAACTCGTTTCCGCGGATTATTCACAGATAGAGTTAAGGTTGCTTGCGCATTTCAGCGAAGATCCGGTGCTCACGGAGGCGTATAAAAACGGCGAGGACATACACGCCCTGACGGCTTCCAAAATAATGGGCGTGCCCCTCGATGAGGTGACGTCTGCCATGCGCCGCAACGCAAAAGCCGTCAATTTCGGAATAATATACGGTATAAGCGCGTTCGGACTCGCGAAGAATACGGGGATACGCCCGTACGAAGCGAAGGAATTCGTCGAGAAATATTTCGAGACCTATCCTTCCGTCAAGTCATATATGGACGCAAACGTGGCTTACGCGCACGAACACGGGTATATCCGCACCCTCCTCGGGCGGATAAGATATTTCCCCGAATTCCGTTCGCCCAACAGAAACATAAGAAATTTCGGCGAGCGCGCCGCGATGAATATGCCTTTGCAGGGCTCCGCCGCCGACATAATGAAGATAGCGATGCTCAAGGTGTACGACGCGCTCAAAAAGGGCGGATACAAAGCGCAGATGATTCTGCAGGTACACGACGAACTGGTGATAGACACTCCCGAGGAGGAAGTGAAAGCGGTATCCGCGCTTCTCGTGGAGAGCATGCAGAACGCAGCGAAGCTGAGGGTACCGCTCGTTGCGGAAGCGAAATCGGGTACTGACTGGTACTCCGTGGAGTAGGCGATATGATAGTGGCTGTTTGCGGCGGTATAGGCTCCGGTAAAAGCGCGGTGACGAAAATACTCCGTGAACTCGGCGCGTACACTTTGTCGGCAGACGCGATAAACGCCGAGCTTCTCGAGGACGAAAGATATTTAATCAAGTTGCGCGCGCTGTTTCCCGAAGCGTTCGGAGCAAGCGGCAAGCCGGACAGGAAGAAGATACGCGAGATAATATTTTCGGACGCGGAGCGGCGTAAAAGTCTTAACGCGCTCGCGCACGGTGAAATAATGTCGGAGATTGTAAGACGCGCTTCCGGGAAAAAACTCGTATTCGTCGAAATACCGTTGCTTGCGGAAGCGGGCGCGAAAAACATCGCGGATAAAATATGTTACGTGCGCGCGCCGCGCGAGGAGCGGGTTAAAAGGATAACGGAGCGCGACGGCGTGAGCCGCGCGGAAGCGGAAGCCGCGCTCGAAGCCCAGCGCGGAGAGGAAGCGCTCGAGAGCGCCGCCGATTATATAGTGGAGAACGGCGCGGGGTTGACTGAACTTGCCGAAGCGGTCGGGAAAATGTACGCGGAATGTTCGACAAAGTAATTTTACATTGCGATTTGAATAATTTTTACGCTTCCGTGGAGTGTATTCTTCATCCCGAGCTGAAGGGTAAGGCGGTAGCGGTGTGCGGGGATCCGGAGAAGCGCCACGGCATAGTGCTCGCGAAATCGGAGATAGCCAAATCGGCGGGCGTCAAAACGGGCGAACCGATATGGCAGGCGAAACAGAAGTGCCCCGATCTCACGGTCGTGCCGCCCACTTACGGCGAATACGTCAAGTATTCCAAAATTGTCAGAGAAATATATACGCGATACACTTCGGAGGTGGAGAGCTTCGGTCTCGACGAATGCTGGCTCGACGTTACGGGAAGCCGTAAACTTTTCGGAAGCGGCGAAGAAATAGCGGAGAGCATACGTCGCACCGTCAAAGAGGAGACAGGAGGGCTCACCGTATCGATAGGCGTGTCGTTCACCAAAGTTTTTGCAAAACTCGGAAGCGATCTCAAAAAGCCCGACGCTATTTCCGTTATAAGTCCCGAAAATTATCAAAAAGTCGCCTGGGAACTCGACGTGGGCGAAATGCTGTTCATAGGACGCGCCACGCGCGAGAAATTACGCGTTCTGAATATAAATACCATAGGGGATCTCGCGCGAGCGGACGACGGAATGATAATGCGTATTTTCGGCAAAAACGGGTTGAAAATGCTTGAAAACGCCCGCGGTACGGGAGACGAGCCCGTCAAATGCTATACGGAAAGGCATATCCCCGAGAGTATCGGCAACGGAACGACCACTTCCGAGGACATTACCAACGCCCGCGACGCAGAGCGCGTCATCTACGCTTTGTCGGAGATGATAGCTTTCAGATTGCGTAGCGGCGGATTCAAAGGCGAAAGCGTGGGCATAAGTTTACGTGACGCTTCGCTCGCGCACGTAAGCAAGCAGGGGAAGCTGCCCGCCGTAACCGACGCCGCGAGTACGATAGCGCGTTCCGCGGTGAAACTGATGAATTCGATATACGATTTTTCGGCGATGAGACCGCTCCGCTCGATAACGGTGTGCGTTTTTAAGCTGAGCGGCGCGGGAGATTACGCGCAAAGCAGTTTATTCGAGTCCGAGGACTCGCGCAGCGCCGAGCTCGACAGAAGGATAGACAAGCTGCGTTCCAAATTCGGCTACAACGTCGTGAAAAGGGCGCTAAATCTGAATACCGTTTTCAGTTGCGATTCGCGCGAAGCGGACGACGAATTTTTGCCTTTCGACAAACACATGAAAAACCTCGACGAGGATTGAAAATATTTTTTTGCGGTAGATTAAATTATAAAATATCTGATACGTTTTAGGCTTTCAACCGATATTTTCCGTAAGGCGCGCCGGTAAAAATCTTACGAGCAGATAGAGCGTGACTCCTGTGGCAAGACCGGCGCCCGCCCCCGTTATCACGAGCCAGGGCGCGTATCCGAACACTATCGCGGAGCCCGTCATGAGCGCCGCCACGCAAAGCTGTAACATATTGTGCGTTATCGCACCGAGAATGCTTATCACGGGAAGTCCCATGCGTTTCAGCCTGAGAAGAAGCGCGCTGACGACGAATGAGCCTACGGAAGCGGTGAGAGAATACAGCGCCATAACGGGATTGCCGACGAATATCGGTACGAGCACCGACTTGAGCGCCGATACGGCGAGCGCGCTCGGGAAACCGAGCACGAGATAACAGAATATCGTGACTACGTTGGAAAAGCCTATTCTTACGAACGGGAGCGCGGGAATAACGGGGGGAAGGAGAGCTTCGATACTTCCCGCCGTGAGAGCCACCGCGAGAAGAACAGCCGTGTATGCGAGTTTGCGGGAGGAAAATTTTTTCATAATCCGCCTCCTCCCGTAACGTATATGTCGGAACCGTCTTCGGAACGCAATACGACGGAGATCTTATTCGGAACGCAGACTATGCGTTCCCCGGCTTCGGATATAAATCCGGTCTTAACGCAAACTCCGTTCGGGCAATCGTTATCGGTGACGGCGATCGCGCCGTCCGCTATCGTAAGGGTGACGCGCCCGTCGAGCAAATATATTTCGCGGTCGCTATCGAGCGGGTATATGCCCGTTTCCTTGCCGTCGACGTACACGTAAGCGTAAGCGGCTTCCTCGGAAGGGGAGAGGGCGCTTATGCATACCGTCACGGCGAATACGACGAGAGCTACCGCTATGAGGTCGAATACGGTAAAAGCCGCGGAAGCGCGGTAATGCTCAATTAAGTTTTTGTCTTTCCGTAAGAATTTCAAAAACTTCCTCCCCGACAGTGTAGTAACCGGTTTCGGTCAGAATGAGAGCGGAACAGCCGTAACGCGTAACGAGATTGAGCGAATCCTCGTAGCCGAGTACGAACACGGCGGTAGAGAGCGCGTCGCAAACGGCGGCTTCGGCGCCGATGACCGTAACGCTGATTATGGCGTTAGGATCGCCTAAACCCGCCGGATGTCCCGTTTTGTCCATAATGTGGTGATAACGCACGCCGTCCACTATGTAGTAGCGTTGATAATCGCCGCTCGTGGAGACGGCTTTGCCGTCGAGCAGAACGCGCGCCGCGTAGCCCGTGCCGCGCGGTTCGGCGACGTATAACTCTATTTCGTCCGACGAGCGTATCGTGCCGCCTATGTCGACGACGATATTTTTGACGCCGTAGCTTTCGAGCGTTTCGTAAACTTTGTCCGCGGCGTAACCTTTCGCTACCGCGCCGAAATCTATTTTAGCGGAAGCGTTAGATTTTTTCAGCACGCGCGTAGCTCCGTCGTAAGTAAAAAGGGAAAAATCGCTTACGGCGAGCGCCGCCGCTATTTCCGTCTCGGAGGGTATCGATTGAGCGGCGCCCGCGAACTCGTCGGGCGAAAACTTCCACAGCTCCGTGAGGGGGAAAGAAGCGGGATTGAAGGCGCCGTCGGTCGCGGCGTAAATTTCTTTCGCGAGAAGGAAGACTTCCTCCGCGTAAGTATCGAGAGTGACTTCGCCGCCCGCTCCCGCGGCGTTTAACTTATAGACGAGACTTTTTTCGTCGGAGACGGACAACGCCGCGTCTATGTCGCGGGCTACGGCTTCCGCCTTCGCGAGCTTCGAAGAAGAAAGGTAGCCCTCGTAATCGTAGGAATAATAAGTGCCGAAGACAAAGCCTTCGGCATTTCCCGTGCAGGAAGTCAATAAGAAAAGCGACAACGCCGTTACCGCAACGAGGATAACGGCGGCTATCGTCTTACGCATTTATTATTCTTTAATGGGTTCGGGGCGTTCCGCGCCGACGAAGCAGATACCTATCGTTCCCGGTCCGCAGTGGGTGCCGATGACGGGACCTACGTCGCAAAGCCATACGTCCGCGGAAGGAAGCTGAGCCTTTATTCTGTCGGCTACGCGCTCCGCTTCGGCGCGGCAGTCCGCGTTCATTATGACGATGGGGTATTCGTCGAGCCTCTGCGCTCCGTTGACTATTTCGCTGACCATGGTCATGAGCGCCTTGTTCCTTCCCGCCACGGAAGCGGTGGGTATCAGCGTGCCGGCGGCAGTGAGTTTGATAATGGGCTTGATCTGAAGCACCGTTCCGAACAGCGCTTTGACGGCGGTGAGCCTGCCGCCTCTTTTAAGATAATTGAGGTCGTCCGCCACTATGGTTATGTTGATATGCGGCACGAGCTCGTCGAGCATCGCCACGGTTTCCGCTACCGACTTGCCGCTTTGTATGTACTTCGCCGCGGCAATTACCGCGATTCCGGCTCCCATACTTATCGCTTTGGAATCATAACGGGTAAATTTGACGTCGGGATAACGGCTCTTGAGTTCCTTGAGGGCAACCTCGAGATGATCGAACGTCGCGCTCATCGCGGAGGAGAAGGATACGTAAAGTATTTCGCCGCCTTCCTTGAACGCGGGCTCGAATATCTCTTTGTATTCTTCCGAATTCAGCGCAGAAGTGCTGGGCATGTTGCCCGCGCGGACTTTATCGAAAAAGTCTTTGCTGAGTTCGGGCGTGATAAGTTCGCAGGGATGGTTTTCGCCGCAGATGCTGTAGGGCATCTTGATAAAATATTTTTCGTTGTCGATACCGTATTCGCGGGCTTTGACGAGGTTCATTTCGCTGTCTGCGTCATAGAAAAAATGTATCATTTACTTGTCTCCTTAATTACTGCTTATTGTTTAAAGTTTAATTTATTTGTTCGCGTTCAGCTTTTCGCGCAGAACGGATTTCTGACGTTCGATTATCTGTACGAGATCGGTAAGCACTTTCGCTCTCGACAGCCACCAGTCGCGCGACCACACGCGCACGATGAGCCAACCTTTGCTTTCGAGGAATTTGAAGCGGTATACGTCCCGCTCGAGCACGCTCGAGCTCGAATGATATGCCTGATAATCGCATTCCACGCCGAGTACGTACCTTTCGAGCTCGTGATCGTATATTCCGAGCGAAAGTTTATAATCGGTGTTGCCGAGATTGATATCCACTTCGTATCCGAGCTTTTCGAGCTGTTCCTTGATCTGTTCCTCGTACGCTCCGATAGGATCGATGACTTCAGCGGAACGGTGTATCGTCTGCAATATATCTTTTACTTCGCCTTGATTGCGCGAAGATACCGCGCGGGCGTAGGCAAGATATTTTTTCAGAAGTTTGGGACCGGGGTTCTTGGTAGTTTCGTTGCGGTCGAGTTCCTCGGGCTCGATGCTCGTAACGACGTAAACCTTTTTCTTCGCCCTCGTTACGGCGACGTTCAGGCGGTTTTCTCCGCCTTCGGCGGAGAGAGAGCCGAACTGCGCAACAACGCGGTCGTAATCGTTACGCGCGTAACCTACGCTGAAAATGATTATGTCGCGTTCTTCGCCCTGTACGTTCTCGAGGTTCTTCACGAAAAGGCCAACGTTCTCGCCGTCCTCGACGCGGTTGCGCTCCTTGAATAACTGCTTGCGGAATATTTGCGTTTTGTCCGCTTCCGCGTCCAGAAGGTCTTCGATATATTCTTTCTGTTCGATATTGAAGGTGACTATGCCGACAGTTTCGTTCATTTCGCGGCGGGCGAAAATGTTTTTCACGAGTTTTACGACGGCAGCCGCTTCCTCGTGGTTATGCCTGTTCTGCCACGTGCCTTTTACTTTGATGCGTTCGATGGGCGGCTCGGAATAATTCTTGCCCGTGTTGGGCGCTATCTGCAGTTTGTTTTCGTAGAAAGCGGCGTTCGAGAAGTCAATAAGCTCCGCGAAATTACTGCGGTAGTGATAGGAGAGGTGCACGGGATAATATCTCGCGGTAGCAAGGTCGAGCAGACTTTCCACTTCGAGAGCCGCCTGCGTGGAAAGGTCGAGACCGTTGTCCACGGAATAGTCTCCGAAATACTTTTTGACGAATCCGGCGGTGGGGCGGAGCTGTTTGCTGTCGCCCGCGACGACCACTTTCGTGCCGCGGTAGATTGCGGGAAGGGCGTTCTCTATGAATATCTGCGACGCTTCGTCGAATACGACGAGGTCGAAAAGGTCGCGTTTGAGAGGAAGAATGGTGCTGACGACCTCGGGCGAAAGAAGCCAGCAGGGGAAAAGCCTCAACAGAAATTCGTCGTAGTAGTCGAACATTTGCCTGATGGGGCGCAACGCGCGCTGCTTCTGAATGTCGTAGAGGAAGTCTTTACGGTGTTCCGCGTTCTTGAAATACTCCGAATATTCCGCGCTGAACATCGAAGTGGCGAGCAATCTCGAAAGCTCGCGCTGATCGGATTTCAGACGCAGTATGCGGTGGCGCATTTCGTCGAAGGTGACCGTTTTCGAGAGGAAAGGCTCGATGAGCGCGTCCATCGAAACGATTTCGTGATAAATGCGCAACGGCAATATCTTGTCGAGCACCTCGCGCATTGAACGCAGGTTGCCGTCGGAGTGTTCGTAAGCGAAGTCAAGCAACGATTTCACTTCGGGACTTAACGCGTTGAGCGCCGTATTCATATCGCGGACCTTGACGTAACTGTTCAAAGCGTCCTGAAGTTTTTCGAGGAAACAGGTATTGCCGTTGATAAGTCCGCCCACGGCGAGCGCGTAGCCGCCTTTGTCGAGCACCTTGGAAAGGGGACGGAAGTCCTCGGCGTAATCGTCGAGCACGTTTTTCGCCACGTTGAGGTCAATTTTGACGTTTTCGCAGTATTCGCCGTATTTAAAGCGAAGGAAGGGATAAAGCGGCCACAACAGCGGGAACGCCGAAGCGTGCATCCAGCCCGAAAGCACGGGATGCTCGAAAGAAGTTATCGTTTTCGCCACGCGCTTGAGAGCGCGGCGGTCGGACGCCGCGTTTTCGAGATAGAAAGAAGTCAGGTACCGGCTGTACGGATACCTCGAACTGTCGAAAGGTACGAGCGGCTTCGAAAGCAGCTTTTCGATAAGTGACTGCGCTTCCTTGAGTTGGTGCATGTCGATATCCGAAAGGATATGCGTCACCATTTCGTTACTCTTGACGAGCTCCACCCGCGTAAGATAGAATTTCGCGAGATTTTTGTCGTTTATAAGTTTAATGCTTTCGTTGAGCGTGGGATAATTTTCTTCGATTATATCCGTCTTCTTGAGTTCGCCGTACAGTTTGTAGTCTTTGGTGTCCTTACCGATATTGTAGCTTCCCGCATACATTTCCTGTAACGTAAGCCCGAATTCCGTACGGTTGAACAGCGTGTCGCTTATCGACTGAAGGGTGTCTATCTCCTGACGGATGTCGAATTCCGTTTTCTTATAGTAATCCTGTTTGTCCGCGTAGTCCGCAGTCGCGGTCGCCGCGTGCATGGTGCGCAGTCTCTCGAAAAATGCGTTCTTGTCCTTCTCCGGGTCGGGAATAAGCATAGCTTTCGTATTGAGCTTTCCGAGTCGCGAGAATACCACGTCCAACGCCGCGCGCTTCTGACTCACGACAAGCACGCGTTTGTTTTTGCACAGAGCGTCGCTTATTATATTGACTATCGTCTGCGATTTGCCCGTTCCGGGAGGTCCGTATATAACGATATTGTCGCGACGGTTTATCTCCACGAGCGCGTTTTCCTGCGCGTAGTCAAGGTCGTTGATGGGATAATACGAGGGAGTAACCATCATATCTTTGCGCTTACTCAGTTTGAGCTCGCGTTTCGCCCTGCGCTTTCGCTCGAATATCCCTTCGCGCTTTTTCTCGTTGTTAGGCGACAACAGCGCTTCGATAGAAGGCGTGGTTAAATCGTCTTTTTCGAGCGCGAGATAATCGTTGTAAATGGCGTTGGCAAGCGGGAATTTCCCGATAACGGCATAATTACGCACCTCGAGCCCTTCGAACGGGAATCCGCTCGCGTCGAAACTTTGCAGCGACTTACGCCTTGTGGCGCGCAGTTTGAAGCCGTGCGCGTTCAGGTAGTCCACGACGTCGTACGCCCCGCCGAAAGCGTCCTCCGCAAGAGGATCGAATTCCTGAATGAGTTTTTCGGTGGGGATGTTGTGTTCCTTGGTGTAGGCGAGCACGAACGCTTTGTTCAGCATTATCGGCTGATTGGGCGTTAATGTGAGAGTGGCTTCGTCTTTTTCTATCGAAATGTGCGCGGGGAAAAGGAGAAGCGGCGCGCGTAACTGTATGTCCGCCGAAAGACTGCCGATAACGAACGGATACCCGATATACAAATCGTAAAGACCGGTTTCTTTTTCGATTTCTTCCACTTCGCGTTTGAGGTATTTAAGGCTGTCTATCTGCGAGGAAACTATTTTATTGACGCGGCTTTGCGGCGTAGCTTGTTTAGCGCGGCGCACGGTGACCGATTCCGCTTCCGCGGCAAGCGCGTCGGTGTCGGTTACCGCGGTAAGCCTGTCCGCTTCTTCGTTCACCGAATCGGTCTTTGCTGCCTGTTTCAGAAGTTTGGCGACTACTTTGTCGTTGATGAGCGAAAAAGATCTTCTGCCGTGCCACAAAAAATCGAGGAATTCGTCGGTATCGTTGCGGTTTTCCATTATCGCGCCGATATCGAAAGTGTATTTTTTAACGATGCCTTTCACGTAAAGACTGCGGTTGTTGCCGCTTATCTGTATGAAACGCTCTTTATATTTTCTGTAAATCGGATTCATAATACTCCTAATTTTTGTAAATACTCCGACTAATTATACCATATAAATTTTAGCTTGTAAACTTAAATTCCCATCTAAATGCGCCCGCGCGCAAGCGGGGCGCGTGAGGACGGCGCTAAGGGCGCGGAATGTGAAAATAATATTAAAACATATTTAAATAAAAGGTTGTCGAACGCGCAAAATGTGTTATAATTTAAAAAAATCGAAATGAAGCGTTTTCGGGCTTCGAAGGCAGGCAAAGGAAATGAGTTATGCCGACAAAATATTTGTCGCGAACATGCGCGACATAATCGACAACGGTTACAGCGACGCGGAGCTCGAGGTAAGACCGCACTGGGCGGACGGGACTCCGGCGCATACCGTGAAAAAATTTTGTATCGTCAACAGGTACGATTTAAGGAAGGAATTCCCCGTCATTACCGTGCGCAAAACGGCGTTCGAGGCGGCTATAGACGAAATTTTGTGGATATGGCAGAAAAAATCGAACAACGTGCACGATCTTAATTCGCATATCTGGGACTCGTGGGCGGACGAAACGGGTTCGATAGGTAAAGCGTACGGATATCAGCTCGGCGTGAAACACATTTATAAGGAAGGCGAATTCGATCAGGTGGACAGGGTGCTGTACGACCTAAAAAACAATCCGCAGTCAAGAAGGATCATGACCAATATTTACGTTCACGCGGATCTCCACGAAATGAATCTTTACCCTTGCGCGTATTCGATGACGTTCAACGTGTCCGGCAAAACTCTCAACTGCATATTGAATCAGCGTTCGCAGGATATGCTTACCGCCAACAACTGGAACGTGGTGCAGTATGCGGTGCTGCAACACATGATGGCGCAGGTGAGCGGACTCGAGGCGGGAGAGCTCGTGCACGTCATAGCCGACGCCCACGTATACGACAGACATATCCCTATAGTGAAGGAGATAATCGAACGCGAGCAGTTCCCCGCGCCCAAATTCGTTATGAACAAGGACGTTAAGAACTTTTACGATTTTAAGGTATCCGATTTCGCGCTTGAGGGATACGAATACACGCCTTTAGGAAAGAAGATAGAGGTGGCTATCTGAACTGTGCGCTTTACGGAAGCGGTAAAAAAGGAGCGGCGACAATCCGCTCCTTACTCTTACGCGCTGCGCGCGCGACGATATATTGAAAAAAGTGCTTTGAAATCCGTTCGCGATATGCTATAATATATCATTATGCGCGTTACTGTGCGGCGCCGCCGAAAATGAGGCGAGTCGTTCGGGGTGCGGGAGGACAGGCAATGCAGGCAATAGTGGCTGTTGACAAGCAATGGGGCATAGGCAAAAACAACGGTATGTTGTTTCATCTGCCCACAGACCTGAAGTATTTCAAGGAGAAGACTTTAGGGAAGGTAATCGTTATGGGCGGCAACACGCTGCTGTCTTTCCCCGGCTCGAAGCCGCTTCCTAACAGAACCAATCTCGTATTGAGCGACGTATTCACGCGCGACGACTGCAAAGTGTTTCCCACGATTAAAGAGCTGTTCGAGGAGCTCGAGAATTACGATACCGAAGACGTATTCGTCGTAGGCGGAGCGATGTTTTATGCCACGATGATAGATTATTGCAAATACGCTTACGTCACCAAAGTGGACGCGGTGGGCGACGCGAAGGTATTTTTCCCCGAGCTTGACGGGCGCGAAGGCTGGCGCGAGATATGGAGAAGCGAGCCCGTTACCGATAACGGATATTCGGTAACTTTCACCAAATACGAAAATATCAATCCAAAGGAACTTAATATATGACCAAAATCAAAATGACAACGCCGCTCGTAGAGCTCGACGGCGACGAAATGACACGTATACTCTGGCAAAAGATAAAAGAAATATTGATTTTGCCTTACGTCGATCTCAAGACCGAGTATTACGATCTCGGATTGCCCGAGAGGGAGCGTACGGGGGATCAGGTGACTTCCGACGCGGCGTACGCCATCAAGAAATACGGCGTAGGCGTGAAGTGCGCTACCATAACGCCCAACGCGCAGCGCGTCGAGGAATACAAACTCAGCAAAATGTGGAAGTCCCCGAACGGCACAGTGCGTTCCATACTTGACGGAACGGTCTTTCGCGCGCCCGTGCTTGTAGACGGTATCAAACCGCTCGTGAGCAACTGGACTAAACCGATTACCATCGCCCGTCACGCGTACGGCGACGTATACGCGGGAGTGGAGGCGTACGTTCCCGAAGGCGGGAAAGTGTATATGGAGCTTCCGTCCGGCGAGAAAAAGCTCATCAAAGAAATGCCTTCGGCGGGCGTTATACAGGGAATGCACAATCTCGACGCGAGTATCGCGGGATTCGCAAGATCGTGCTTTAACTACGCGCTTTCCACCAAGCAGGATCTCTGGTTCGCTACGAAAGACACGATAAGCAAGATATACGATCACCGTTTCAAGGATATTTTCGCGGAGATATACGAAGCCGAATACGCTTCCGAATTCGAAAAAGCGGGTATCGAATATTTCTATACTCTGATAGACGATGCGGTGGCGCGCGTGATGCGTAGCAAAGGCGGTTTTATCTGGGCGTGCAAGAATTACGACGGCGACGTGATGAGCGATATGCTCGCCACGGCGTTCGGTTCGCTCGCGATGATGACCTCGGTGCTCGTTTCTCCCGACGGAAAATACGAATACGAAGCCGCTCACGGCACCGTTACCCGTCACTATTACAAACACCTCAAAGGCGAAGAAACTTCCACCAATTCGGTGGCGACCATCTTTGCCTGGACGGGCGCGCTCGCTAAGCGCGGCGAACTCGACGGAAACGCCGAGCTCGTCGAATTCGCCCGTAAACTCGAGAAAGCCACGACCGACACCATCGAAAGCGGCGTGATGACCAAAGACCTCGTAGGTCTTTTCGATAAGGAAGGCGTGACTCCGCGCGGCGTGAACTCCGTCGATTTCCTTAAAGCGATAGCCGAAAGACTGTAATAAGTAACGATTGTTAAACCGAAATGATAGTAAAGACGTTTAATTTTCCCGTCTTTCTGGACGGCAACTGCTACCTCGTATACGACGAGAACGGCTCCGACGCCGTACTCGTCGATTGCGGCAGGGGGATAAACAAGATAAATTCCTACTGCGCGGAGCACGGGCTTAATGTGAAACACGTTCTGCTGACTCACGGACATTTCGACCATATCACGGACGGCAGTGAGTGGCAGAAGCAGGGCGCGGAAATATACGTGCACGAAGCGGACGCAGACAAATTGTATACGCAGGGCAGTATGGGCGGAAGGTTCGGACTGAAAACGGGCTCCAAATACTTCCATGCCGATAAGCTGCTGAAAGGCGGCGAAACGCTCGAACTTGCCGGAGTGCGTTTCGAAGTGATACATACCCCCGGGCATACTCCGGGCGGCGTGTGCTATCTTGCGGGCAACGCGCTTTTCTCGGGCGATACGCTGTTTGCGGGAAGCTACGGAAGGACGGACTTCCCGGGAGGAAGCATCGATTCGCTCGTATCTTCGGCGGCAAAACTGTTTTCGCTCGACAACGCCCGTAACGTGACCGTCTACCCCGGACACGGACCGGTAAGTAATCTCGAATACGAAGTCCGCAACAACCCCATTAACTACGTGATATTATGAGCGCGATAGCGTTGCGTCTCGATTGTACCGCCCTGCCTTCCTATATGAACGACGTTCAGGAAGTTGTCAGGGCGTTTTCTCCGTATATGATTATCGACGCGGAAGCGGAAGGGTATATTTCCGTTGCGGCAAATATGCTTGAGAGCGGCGCATTGCGTATGCGCGTTACTTCCTCTTACGCTCCCGCGATAGAGGAGATCTGTCCCGCGCCCGGGAAGGGCGAACTCGAGGACAAGAGAATTTTCAAAAGTTTCGTAAAAAGGAAATTATATAGCTATTGCAACAAATTAACCGGCATTTCATTGCCTTACGGCTCGCTCACCGGCGTGCGCCCGACCGCCGTGTATTACCGCGCAATCGGTAGCCATAGCAACATAATTGATTATCTTATCGAGGAATACGACGTCGAGCCTTTACGCGCCCGACTTATTTCGGACGTGGTGGCGGGGCAGGCTCCCGTATATAATT
>CALVOD010000003.1 GCA_944350065.1 uncultured Clostridia bacterium | reverse complement strand
ACGCAAAGAGACGGTTACGACACTTAACGGAACGGGCGCAGGGCTTTTCGGCACGTTCAAACGGAGGAGATAAATGTATAAAGTATTGATAGTAGACGACGAAAAAGGTATAAGAGAACTCATTGCCAAGTACTGTCAACTCGAAGGGTACACTTACGGCGAGGCGGGCGACGGGCTCGAAGCCATCGAAAAAGCCAAACAGGGAGGCTACGACATTATCGTTATGGACGTGATGATGCCGGAGCTCGACGGTTTTTCGGCGGTGCGCGAAATTCGTAAGTTCAGCAAAATACCCATCATTATGCTCAGCGCAAGGACGGAAACCTACGATAAGATACACGGTTTCGAGATAGGAGCCGACGATTATATTTCGAAGCCCTTTTCGCCCAAAGAGCTTATGCTCCGCATCAACGCGGTCATGAGCAGAAGCTCATCGCAGCCCGTAGCGGAAGTTTTCGAATCGGGGAAATTGAAAGTGGATTTCACCGCGCGCATAGTTTACGTGGACGGTAAACCCGTGGATCTTTCGCCTAAGGAATACGAATTGCTTTTCTTTATGGTTAAAAACAAGGGCATCGCCCTTTCCCGCGAAAAATTACTCAACGAAGTATGGGGATACGATTTTTACGGCGACGACCGCACCCTCGATACGCATATTAAACTTTTGCGTAAAAGCCTCGGCGTATGCGCCGAATACATCGTCACGCTGAGAGGTATGGGATACCGTTTCGATGCGTAGGAACAGGCAGCCGCGCGTTTCGTGGGGGGACGCCCCGCTCAAACATAAACTAATCGTCGCGTTCGTCATCGCGGTGGTTTTGTTGTTCGTATTTTTATGGATATTCGACCTTATTTTTCTCGATACGGTCTATGAAAGCATTGCTTTAAACGATTTGAAAAATTGCGTAGGGGTTATTTCCGAGAATATTGCAAACGAGGATCTCGACATTCTTATCAAGCACATCGCTTATCACGACAACGCCTGCGTGCTCGTATGCGACGCGGACGGGAACGAATTGTATTCGCAGGCAGTGAGGACGGATTGCACGATACACAATATTTCCACCGAAAACAGGGTGGCGTATTTCGACAAGGTCAAGGAAAACGACGGTTATTACAAAGAAGAAATAGTTATCGACAGTTTTAACGACAATTACGGCGAGACGGAATTCGAAGGCGACGTGCCGAGCGAAGCCGCGGGCGGGGTGAAAGCCGCGGTGTACGCCACCGTAGCCGAACACGAAGGCGTAGAAGTGCTGATACTCGCGGAAGGGCTGGTAACGCCTCAGGAAAGCACGCGCGTGACGTGGATAGCGATGCTCGGGATAATTACGGGAATGCTGTTGTTGCTTGCGGCGCTGCTCGCCGCGGCGATAGCTCGTTATGTTGCGCGCCCGATAGCTACGCTGACCGACGCGGCTAAAGAAATAAGCAAGGGTAACGCCGACATAACGATAAGCGGCGACGGTTACCGCGAAATAAACGAATTGAAAGAGGGCTTGCAGTACGCCGCCAACGAAGTGGCGGAGCTCGAGCACTACCGCCGCGAACTGATAGCGAACGTGAGCCACGATCTGCGCACGCCGCTGACGCTTATAAAAGGATACGCCGAGATGATGAGGGATATTCCCGACGAAGCGAGTCCCGAGAACCTGCAGGTAGTTATCGACGAAGCGTCGAGGCTCACCAACCTCGTCAACGAAATGCTCGATCTAAGCAGATTGCAGGAAGCGGGCGGCGGATTGAAGCTGAAGCGTTTCGACGTCGTGAAAATGCTCGACGAACTCGTGACACGTCACGGCAAACTTATAGAGCACCTCGGATACAAGCTCGAATACGAGCACGAGGAATCCGCAACCGTCTATGCGGACGAAACCAAACTTATGCAGGTCGTATACAACCTTATCAACAACGCGATCAACTATTGCGGCGACGACAAGACGGTCACGGTGAAGGAATACACCCGTCACGGGAACGTGCGGATAGAGGTCATAGACAAAGGCGAAGGCATCGACGTCAACGTGTTGCCGCATATATGGGACAGATATTATAAATCGGAGAAATCTCACAGAAGGGCTACCGTAGGTACAGGTCTGGGACTCTCAATCGTCAAAACCGTAATGGATAAGCATCCCGGCGGAGTGTACGGAGTGGTGACGAGCGTGGGCGAAGGCTCCACCTTCTACGTAGAGCTTCCGAAGTGTTGAAATGGGTAGAGAAATCGAAAAGAAATTCATAATCGGGAAGCCTTCGGCGTTTCCGATAGGTACGGCGGCAAGCCGTATCGAGCAATACTTTCTGACTCCTGCGGGGGACTACGACACCCGTAGAATCAGAGCGCGCACCACGGACGGGAAGACGGTATACACTTATACCGAGAAGCGTCTATTGCACGGTTTCACCCGCGAGGAGAACGAGCGGGAGATAAGCGAAAGCGAATTTAACGCCCTTAAAAACGAGATAGACCCCGCAATCGGCGGATTAGTCAAAACCCGATACGTTTATCCTTATCGCGGACATTCTATCGAAACCGACGTATTCCCTTTTTGGGAGGAGTACGCGATACTCGAAGTGGAGCTCGAAAGCGAAGATGAGAGCTTCGAATTGCCGGACAACGTGAAAATAATAGCCGACGTTACCGCGGACAAGCGTTTCACCAACAAGTCGCTTGCGCGCAGAGTGCCGGCGCCCGAGGAGTTCTTGCGCCGCACGTAAGCGGCGTTTTTTATTGCGTTTCAGGGAGAATACGGAGCCGTATTCCGAGTTTAGGGCTTAATTGGTTTATTTTAATTGTATAATTTCTTCGGTTATGATAGACTATTGAAATATGAGCGACAAGAATTGCGAGACGGGACACGCCGAGGGCGCCGTCATCAAAGTGGATAACGTAAGCTACGATTACCGTAGCGGCGAACACGTTTCGCGCGGAGTGCGCGGCGTGAGTCTTGTCGTGAACAGAGGAGAATTCGTCGTGCTGCTCGGGCACAACGGCTCGGGGAAATCCACGCTTGCGAAATTGCTCAACGGTTTCGTGGTACCCGACGAAGGCACCGTCACCGTGGAAGGTATAGACACCCGCGATAACGAGCGCATATACGAATTGCGCGCCAAGGTGGGTATGGTATTCCAGAACGCCGACAACCAAATGGTGGCGTCCGTTATCGAAAACGACATAGCTTTCGGACCCGAAAACCTCGGCGTGCCGCGCGAAGAAATAGAAAAACGCATAACCTGGGCGCTCGACGCCGTCAATATGAGCGAGCACCGCAAGCGCAGTCCCAACAAACTTTCGGGCGGGCAGAAGCAGAGAATAGCCATAGCGGCGATACTCGCTATGTATCCCGACGTGCTGATACTCGACGAATCCACGGCGATGCTCGATCCGAAGGGGCGCGCGGAGATAATGGAGACAATACAGCGGCTCAACAAAGAAAAGGGGCTTACCGTAATACTTATCACACATTATATGGACGAAGCGATAGCGGCGGACAAAATATTCGTGATGAACGAAGGGCGGGTGATAGCGGAAGGCACGCCGCGCGAAGTGTTTTCGGCAACCGACAAAATAGCGGAAGCGAAACTGGAATTACCGGTGGCGAGCAAAATTTCCGCCGAATTAAGGCGTGCGGGGCTTGATATTCCTTTTGCGCTGACCGACGAAGAACTCACGGAGGGACTATGCGGATTAAAGTAGAAGATCTCTCCTATGTGTATTCTCCCAAAACGCCCTTCGAAAAGGTGGCGCTCGACGGCGTGAGCTTCACCGTAAAAGAGGGCGATACCGTGGGTATAATCGGTTCGACAGGAAGCGGAAAATCGACTCTGTGTCAGCATTTCAACGCGCTGATACGCGTTACTCACGGCAAAATTTACGTCGGAGACGTCGATATTTCTTCTAAGAAAACCGATCTCACGGCGTTGCGTAAACAGGTGGGAATGCTGTTCCAATTCCCCGAATACCAGCTTTTCGACGATACCGTAGCTAAGGACGTACAATTCGGTCCGCTCAATTTCGGTTTCGACAGAGAGGAAGCGGCGCGCCTTGCCGCGGAAGCGATAAAAATGGTGGGAATGGATTACGACGAGGTGAAGGACAAATCGCCCTTCGAACTGTCGGGCGGAGAGAAACGCCGCGCGGCAATAGCCGGCGTGATAGCCTCCAAACCTTCCGTGCTCGTGCTCGACGAGCCCACCGCGGGGCTTGATCCGATAGGTAAGCGCGAGATACTCGAGCTCGTCAAGGAACTCAAAAAGTCGTTCTGCAAAACGGTGATAATGATTTCGCACAATATGGACGAAATAGCCGCTAACTGCAACAGAGTTATAGTGCTGCATGACGGGAAATTGCTCTACGACACCACCCCGGAAGAACTTTTCGCCGACCCCGAAGCCGTTGCCCGTACCGATCTCGGTTATCCTCATTCCGTACATATCAAGCGGCTTCTCGAGGCTAAGGGCGTAAAGCTCGATACCGCGGCTCTCGACGCGGACTCGCTGCTCGAAGCGCTGAAAAGGAGGTACTGCGTATGAGAGACATAACGCTCGGTCAGTACTATCCTGCGGATTCGTTTACACACAAACTCGACCCGAGGGTGAAGCTCGTGCTTGTCATAGCTTTCATCGTCATGGTCTTCCTCGTCAAGAATCTGATAGCTTACGCGGCAGTCATACTCTGCGTGGTTTTGGGCACTTTGATATCCCGAATACCGATTTCCAAGGTACTGAAAAGCATTAAAACGATTATCTTCCTCGTGCTTTTCACCGCCGTGCTTAATCTGTTGTTCTATAAAGGAGACACGGTTTTGTGGTCTTGGTGGAGGATAAGCGTTTCGCTCGAGGGTATTTTGTTTTCGATAAAGATGGCGTTGCGGCTCATACTGCTCGTGATGGGGACGACGCTGCTTACTTACACCACCACGCCCACCGGACTTACCGACGGTATGGAATCCCTGATGTATCCGCTTAAACTCATCAAAGTTCCCACGCACGACATAGCGGTCATAATGAGTATAGCGCTGCGTTTCATACCGATACTGTCGGAGGAAGTGGATAAGATAATGATGGCGCAGAAAGCGCGCGGAGCAAGTTTCGATACGGGCGGTATAGTGAAGCGCGCCAAGGCGTTGCTTCCCGTGTTGATACCGCTTTTCGTCTCGGCGTTCCGCAGGGCGGACGAGCTCGCGCTCGCGCTCGACGCGAGATGCTATAACGCCACTCCGAACCGCACCCGCTATCAGATAATGAAACCTACGTACCGCGACCTTATAGCCGTCGCGGGCACCGCCGCGTTCATCGTGCTCGTGGTGGCGCTGAATATGAATTTCTGGGGGGCTTACGTCCCGTCGGAAAGCCTGTGGTGGTTGTTCTCGTGAGGTACGCCGTAACCGTCGAATACGACGGAACAAACTATTCCGGCTGGCAAAGACAGCTGAACGCGCTCTCGGTGCAACAGGTGCTCGAGGACGCGCTTTCCGATTTTCTGAAAGAAAAAATCGTCCTGCACGCAAGCGGCAGAACGGACAGAGGAGTGCACGCCGCGGGGCAGGTTGCGCATTTCGATACCGATTCCGCAATCCCTCCGCACAAGATACGTTTCGCCGTGAATTCCCTTCTCCCCGAAGACGTAAGAATCGTCGATATGAAAAGGGTAGCCGACGATTTCCACGCGCAGTACGACGTGATTAAGAAAACCTATTCATATAAAATGTACGTCGGCAATACGCTTTCGCCGTTGCGCAGGCTGTATTATACGCGGGTGTTGCCTCCCGTGGACGTGGAAGCCATGCGCCGCGCCGCCGCAGAGCTCGTTGGCACGCACGACTTCCGCGCCTTCTGTTCGACCGGAAGCTCCGCAAAGACGACCGTGCGCACACTCTACGACGTTGACCTTCACGTGAACGGGGACGAAATAATCTTAACGGTCACCGGTAACGGTTTCCTGTACAATATGGTGCGCATAATAGCGGGCACGCTCGTATTCGTCGGGAAAGGCAAGATACCCGCCGACAGCGTGAAGCGTATGCTGCTTACAGGAGAACGCAAACTCGGCGGCAAAACTTTCCCCGCCTGCGCGCTCACTCTCGAGAAGGTCAGCTACCCCGATAAAGAATAAATTTAATTTACGAGCCGAAAAGTGTTTGATTTTGATTGACTTATCGGCTTTTATATAATATTATAGATAGGCACGCGGATTTTCGACGACGAACTAGCCCCTCAGCGGCGGGAACCGCAGAAACAATTGGAGGATTTACCATGAAATCATATATGGCAAAGCCCGGAACCGTTGAAAGGAAGTGGTATGTCGTGGACGCCGAAAATATGGTCCTCGGCAGACTTGCGGCGCAGGTCGCTATGATTCTCCGCGGTAAGAATAAACCCACTTTCACCCCCAATGTGGATACGGGTGATTACGTTATAGTAGTAAATTGCGATAAGGTTAAGCTCACCGGCAAAAAAGCCGAGCAGAAGTTCTACCGTTATCACACCGGTTACGTCGGCGGACTCAAAGAGGTGCGTTACGACAAACTTATGGCGACCAAGCCCGAATTCGTCGTCACCAAAGCCGTCAAAGGTATGCTCCCGAAGAATTCGATCGGCAGACAGATGATAAGCAAACTTTTCGTCTACAGCGGTCCCGAGCACAAACACGCGGCGCAGAAGCCCGAAGAGCTTAAGCTCAAGTAATCGTGAGGTGAAATATGGCAACTAAGAAAGTAGTCAAGAAGAAAGTTCAATACTGGGGAACCGGCAGACGTAAAAAGGCGATCGCCCGCGTACGTCTCATTCCCGGCGGCGAAGGCAACATCGTCATCAACAAGAGAAGCATCGACGATTACTTCGGTCTCGAAACCCTTAAGTTCATAGTCCGTCAACCTCTGAACCTCACCGGCACTCTCGACAAGTTCGACGTAGCGGTGAACGTAAGCGGCGGCGGTCCTACCGGACAGGCCGGCGCCATCCGCCACGGTGTGGCGAGAGCTCTCGTTATGGCGGACGCCGAATACCGTCCCGCGCTCAAAGCCGCAGGCTTTATGACCCGCGACCCGAGAATGAAAGAACGTAAGAAATACGGTCTGCACAAAGCGCGTAAAGCTCCTCAGTTCTCCAAGAGATAATCAAAAGATATTCCTATTATTCTTATTATATTATCCAAACGGAAAAGCCGCCTCACGAGGCGGTTTTTTCATGCCTTGCTTGGATAGGGGCTCTCTTACGCGCCGACGGCGCGCATAAAAGAACGGCTCCCCGGGGAGCCGTTCCGAAATGAGAGTATGTCAATATTTTGTAGATATTCTGTAGCTTGAGATACCGAATAAACCTTAGTTATTTGACGTAATAACCTGCGGCTTCGTCTACGACAACGTATACGCAGGGGTGAGTCTGAAGTATGCTCGCGGGGCACGCGGTGTCCACGGGCTCCTGTATCATACGCCTTACGGCTTCCGCTTTGGCGGTGCCGTTGGCGATGAGGATTATCATTTTCGCCTGCATGATGTCCGCAAGCCCCAGAGTCACCGCGTGGGTGGGGACCTTATCGATATCGTCGTCGAAGAAGCGCGCGTTGTCGCGGCGGGTGCCTTCCTTGAGCTCGACGAGATGGGTGTGCGCGTCGAAGGAGGTTCCCGGCTCGTTGAAGCCGATGTGACCGTTCGCGCCGATACCGAGTATCTGCACGTCGATGGGGTGCGCCGCTGCAAAAGCCGTGTATTCGGCGCAGGCGGCTTCCTTGTCGGCGGCAAGTCCGTTCGGCACGTGGGTATTCGCTTTATCTATATCGATATGATCGAAAAGATTGCGGTTCATGAAGCTGCGGTAGCTTTCGGGATGCTCAACGGGAAGGTCCGCGTATTCGTCGAGGTTTATCGATATCATATTTTTATAGCTGACGTTGCCCGCTTTGTAGTCGGCGATCATCTCTTTGTACAGTCCGATAGGGCTGGAGCCGGTGGCGAGTCCGAGCACCGCGTCGGGTTTCTCGATGAGCACGGGGCGCATAAGCTCGTACGCTTTGCGACTCAGTTCTTCGTAATTTCTTGTCTGAATAACTATCATATATTCGTCTCCTGAAATTCAATGTATTCGGTTATACCGTATTTTACCACATATCCGCGCCGAATGCAACGCTATTTTCTTCCGAAAAGCGGTTACGGGACGCCGAAAGCGGTTTTTCGAGAGCTCGTGACAGAATTTGTAAGCGTAAATCGGTTGACAGAATATATGTACTATGTTAAACTCTTGGTAACAATATATAATACACGCGCGCGCGTATGGGCATACACGCGTAATAAAAGGAGAAAATAATGCTCGAAATCAGTCACCTTTATAAAAAATATATGAACTCCGAAAGATTTTCGGTGGAAGACCTCAATCTGTCGTTGCGCCCCGGAGAAATTTTCGGATTCCTCGGACAAAACGGCGCCGGTAAATCGACCACTATCAAGTGTCTTACCGGTATTTATCCGTTCAACTCAGGCAAGATAACGATTTGCGGTTACGACATAGCCAAAGATCCCATCAACGCCAAACTCAATATGGGTTACGTTCCCGACAACCACTCCGTGTACGAGAAACTTACGGGCAGGGAGTACGTCAACTACACCGCGGACCTTTATAAAGTGAGCAAACGCGACCGCGACGAGAGATTCGACCGTTACGTCAGCCAGTTCAAACTCACCAAAGCGGTGGACAATCAGATCAAATCCTATTCTCACGGTATGAAGCAGAAAATCTGCATCATCGCCGCGCTCATTCACAACCCCAAGCTGTGGGTGCTCGACGAACCAATGATGGGACTCGACCACCAGTCGATGGTGGAGATACTCAAGAGAATGGACGACCACTGCGCCGAAGGCAACACGGTGTTTTTCTCGAGCCACAACCTCGATCTCGTCGCGAAAATCTGCGACCGCGCCGCCATTATCAAGGACGGTAAGCTGCAAGACGTCATCGATCTGCATATCAAAGGCAATAAGGAAACTCTCGAAAAAACCTTCTGCGAAATAACCGCGACCGAGCAGGATCACATCAACGAAATGACTCTGCTCCGCAGAAACTGATAACAGGACAACCGATATGAATATTAAAACTCTGTTAAAACTGGAAATTAAAAACAGATTTTCCAATTACTCGCTTAACAGCGCCAAATCGTATTTCAAATTGTTCGCGACGCTCGTGATTCTCGCAGGCGTAGTCTACGGGGTGTATTGGGTGGCGGAACTTTTCTTTGAAATGTTCGACAAAGCGGGTATCATTTACGAAGCCCTCGTCATGCTCGTTTCCGCGGTATTCCTTTTTATGTGCATCGCGGGCGTGAGCAGCAATATCAAAGTTCTTTATTATAAAGGCGACAACGAGATACTTATGCGTTATCCCGTTTCGGGCGAAGAAGTTTTCATCAGCAAAACTCTTTTCCTCTTTATAAATCAGACGCTCGTCACCGCGGTGATAGTTGCTCCCTTCCTCGCCGCATACGCTAAGGTCAGCGGTCTCGGCGTCGCTTTTTACGCGACGATACCTGTGCCGATCGTGTTCCTCGTGTTGATCACCTTCTTCCTGAGCAACATACTCGCGATACCGATTATGCAACTGACCAATAAAATACGCAATAAGTTCGCGCTTATCATCATCGGACTCGCCGTGCTGGTGACGGTGCTTTTCGCGGTATATATGATACTGTTCAACAGTATGGTCACGTTTATGAACGACAAAGAGTTCTCCGTTTTCGACGACAGAATAGTGGAGGGCATCGGCAACGTCTGTAAATATCTCATTCCGATGAAGTATTTTGCGGATATTATGGTGGGCGAAGAACTGTATATCGCTTACCCCGTGCTGATAATGCTTACCGGCATCACCCTCATCGGCACCATTCTCGTGATCGTGAAGCTCTATCCCAAAACGCTCCTCAATAACGTCGAGGTCGAAGGCAGCGCTTTCCGTCACGTCACCCGCAACAGGCGCAGACCGATTTTCTTCACCCTGCTCCATAAGGAATTCCTTCAGGTTTTCCGCTCGGTGAACTATTCCTTCCAGTATTTCGTGCTCGCCTGCGCGATGCCGGTAATGGTATATTTCTGCAACAACATTACCATTCAGCTCGGTCAGAATCAGATAGGCGAACAGATAGCGCTCGGTATGTCGCTGCTCGTCATGCTTATTTTCGCGACGGTCATAACTTCGTTCGCGGCAACCTCCACGAGCAGAGAGGGCGATAACTTCTATCACACCAAGGTCGCCCCCGTGTCCGTGCACACTCAGCTTGCCGCAAAATTCGTGATGTACGCGATAGTCTCCGCGCTCGCCAACGGCATCTGCGCGCTCGTGCTCTACCTCACCAAGCAGTTCGACTTCAATACTTCGCTGTGGCTGTTCGCCGTGGCGGAAAGCTGCTCGATATCTCTTACTCTCATCTCGATGAGAATGGATATCAACAGACCTTATTTCAACCTTTCGGGCGAAGGCGAGGTCGTCAACAACAACGCGAGCACCACTCTTTCGGTGGCGGCGGGCTTCGTAGTCGCGCTGACCGAAGGCATACTCTGCATGCTCCTTTCCTACCTTGCGGACATCAAGCTCGCGTTCGTTCTCGAGAACGGATATATAGTGGAATTTACTACGGAGATAATGTTCTACGTCTGCTCGGGAATAGCCGCGGCGCTCCTTCTCATAGCGATAACGGGCTATTTGTTCAGGTTGAAACATGCGTACAATAAGATTGCAAAATAGTATCCCTAACACGAAGTAAGGGCTACCGGAGAAAGGGGAAAAATCAGAAAATTGTTAAATTAACAGGACAACGATAACGATGAAAAAATTTTTGATAGGCGTTATCTGCATAATTCCGATAGTAGTGGTGCTGGCGTTGAGCGTCACGAGCGACATAATCCTCTTGACGACGCCCGTAAACCCCTCGGATATGCAGCTCCGCAATTCAAACAACGAAATAATCGGGGATAACGACGTGCTTAAAGTGGACATCGGCGATACGGGAGAGTTCATAATAGTGGACATATTCCCGACGATGACTCCGGACAAGTCCATAACGTACGAACGCGAGGACGATTACGGTCAGGGCATTGTCGAACTCGAGAAGATGGAAAGCAGCGACAACCGATACGAGCTCAAGCCCGTGAGAGCGGGAGTCACTCAAGTTATTATACGTGCAAAAGCCAACGTGAACGTATACCGCGTGTTGACGATACAGGTCACTTCCGATTCCGTGGAGACCACGGCGATATACGATTCCAACGGCGTTGCGGTAACCGGCGAATACGCGCTTACTGCGCAGGAGCGTTTCTTTATGGACGTTTATCCCGTCGACGCGATGAACGCGAGCGGCGTGATATGGCGTTCCTCCGATTCCAAAATAGCCAAGGTAGACGCCAACGGTAACGTAACTCCCGTCGGCGAAGGCAAGGCGGGGATCGAAGCGGTGGTGCGCGACAAAGCCGGCGAAACGCACAGCGCCATGATAATAGTGGACACCTCCGGCGCGGTTGCGGGAGCGTCCGTAACATACACCGCGGAAAACGTAACTCTTTCGTGGGTGCGCGAGCACGTCGCGATCAATCCCGACGCAACGGAAGTAAAATATATATCCGGCGACAAATATCTTCTCAAGCGCACCGACAACGGTGCCGAAGCGGAAGTTTCCGTGGTGCGTTGCGAAGCGGGCGAAATAGTTATTCTCAACCCGCCTGAAGTGCTTTATACGGGTAACGGACCCGCTCATCTCGTGACCGCCGTCGTCGAGGAGCCCGAAACCGGGGACGAAGACGAGGACGACGAGAAAGACGACGCCGACGATGAGGCGCTCGAGCCCGTATTTTCGAGCGAAACGCCCGACGTCGCGTCTGTGACCGAGAACGGCGTTATCAGCCTTTTAAAGCCCGGCAGAGCGCTTCTCAGAGTGACCTACGGCGATTCCTTCAAGCAAGTGGAAATCACCGTGCGCGAAAGACCGGCTACCTTCAATCTCGATCTTCAGACCGCCGACGCCCGTCTCGGTATTCAGATGACGCGCGTGTGGGGATATTACTGGCTTACGGAGTCCGGGGAGCTCACTTCTTCTTTCGACTTCGGCATCGCCGGCGATAAAAATACCTTCGACGTCAACTGGAGCGTTTCCAAAGGCGCGGACGGTGAAGAACTCGCCTCGATAGCCCGTCGCAACGACGGCACGCAGGGCATTACGGTTACCTTCCTCGAGAGCGCCGTCGGCAGAAGCGTGACCGTTACGGCGGTGCTCGTGGTGGATAACCGCGAAATAAATTCCGTCAAACGCAGCTTCACGTTCAACGTGAACCCTAAGAAAGAAACCGTCAACGTATATAATTTCGCGCAGATGGCTATGGTGCTGTCGCGGGACGCCAAATGGGGCGGCGGAGAACGCTTCTCCTGCTACGACGTCGTTATGCAACAGAATATTTATGCAGAACACGTAGTGGACAATATCCGCGGCGGCGTTTACGGCAACGGCTTCCTCTACGACGGCGCGGGCGTTCCCGAATCCGAAGAGGTCCGCAGACAGCTCGGTTTCCAGGGCGGATTGTTGCGTTTCAACTACGGTAACGTATGGCAGGAAATCAAGGCGTTCAACGAGTCGCACGCCGACGTTTACGCCGCCAACGCCGCGGCGGGAATACCGTTTACGCAATTCACTCTCGATTTCGTGGATATTTCGATGCGCTGCGCGGCAACTCTCGACGAAGCCGACGGCAGAAACGCCGTTCTCTACATTGAAATGCTCTGGGGCGAAATCGAGCCCGATAAAAAGGATATCCCGCGCGACCCGCCCGTGAATCTTAAATTCTTGCAGGTTTACAACGCCGATAAGGGCGTGGAACTCGGTTATATCAGCGATTTGCTCGTCGAAGGCTGTATTTTCGGGGACAACGCGCGTCACGGCATCCTCGCTTATTATTACGGCGTCGACCACCGTAAATTCGGCGCGGACGGCTCCAACGTCACCCTCCGCAACAACGTCTTCAAAATGCACGGCGCCCCCGCGGTAGTATTCGCTTCGCCCGCGTATAAAGAGTCTTTCGACATGAATTGCGCGCCCAACCTCACGATAGAAGGCGTTTGCGATATTTATAACTGGAAGACGAGAGATGAATTCAGCGATATGCTGTCGCTGTTCATACTCAAGTACCTCGTCGAGCTCGCCGCCAACGAGAGCGACGGCGCAGGACAGGGACTCATCGATATGTTCCGCGATTCTTTCGCCAACATTATAAACGAAGTGGTAAGTGACGAAACTCTCGATTCGCTGTTCTACTCTTACGGCGGCAAGGAATACACTTCGCTCGGCATTATGGGACTCGGAGCGCCTTTGACGTGGGATCCCGCTACGGTGACCGTCAAGTCGGACGACGTCAGCGCGCTCGTACTTCCTTTCCGCGACGCGGAAGGCAACACCATAGGCGCGTTGCGCGGCATAGAATCGGCGGTAAAATTGATTTACCCGAAGATAAGCTCGGTTTCCAAGCCTTCTTACCTCATCGCCAACGATTTTTCGCGCGGCGAGCCGGAAATAAAGCCCGGAGACCCGGTACCCAACAGCAAGGAGTTATACGCTAAACTTACGGGACAGGCATAAGACTTTCCGTAGAAAACGGAGACAGGACGTAAAATATGAAAAAATTTCTGATTGCAATAATTTTCATAATTCCCATCGTGGTCGTGCTCGCGTTAAGCGTAACGAGCACGATAATAGTGATGACAACCCCGGTCAATCCCACGGGAATGGAATTACGCGATTCTTCCAACCGCGTTCTGGAACGCGACGACATCGTTAAAGTGGACATACGCGATACGGAAGAATTCATTATAGTGAATATTTTGCCGAACATGACGCCGAGCAAAGAGATCACTTACGAACGCGACGAAGAAGCGGGAGACGGCGTCGTGTCGCTCGAGAAGGTGGAAGGCAGCACCAACAGGTACCGCCTCATTCCGCAGAAAATGGGCGTGACCAAACTTATTATACGCGCAAAAGCGAACGTCAACGTCTATTCCACTGTGACGATACAGGTGACCGCGGACACCATCGAACGCATAACGCTTTATAACGGCGAAGGCACGACGATAGAAGGCGTTTATCCCATAACCGGCAAAGAACGCCTGTATTACGATATTTATCCCATTGACGCCTTGAGCAACAACGACGCCGTGTGGTCGAGCACTTTCGAGGATATCGCCGTCGTGGGCAAGAACGGTACCGTAACCCCCGTTTCGCGCGGTTACGGCGAGATAAGGGTGACCGCCAAGGACAAGGACGGCAACATTCATCACGCGGAGATAACGATAGACACCAACGGCGCGGTTGCCAATACGGACGTCGTTTATACGGCGGACATCACCGGGATAACCTCCGAATGGATCAAAACGCACGTCGCCGTGGCGCCCGAGGAAACCGACGTGGAATACGCCGGTAACGACGTATACAGACTGACTAGCGTAGTGGAAGGGGAGCAGGCGGTAGCCGAAGTGCAGGTGGTGCAATGCGACGAATCGGAGTGGGGCTTCACCGATAACCTCGAAACCATATATACCGCCAATGGACCGTATTATATTACGATAGGCTATCTCGTGAGCGGCGACGACATAACCGAGGGCATAAGCTATTCGAGCAGCGACAATTCCGTAATGACCGTGAGCGCGTACGGCGAGCTTATCCCGGTTAAAGCGGGCGTCGTGACGCTGACCGTCACTTATAACGGCGAATTCATTCAGAAAGAAATCACCGTGCGCGAACGCCCGGTGGCTTTCGAACTCGAAATGCAGAGCGCCGACGCCAAGCTCGGAATACAGATGACTCGCAAATGGGGCAATTACTGGCTCGACGCGGACGGCAATCTCACTTCCACGTTTACTTTCGGCATACTCAACGACCGTAACGCCTTCGACATAGCCTGGACGGTTTCCACCGGCGAAAACGACGAGGAACTCGTTTCGCTCGCGCCCGTGGGCGGCGATTCGCAGTCCGTCGACATTACCTTCCTCGAGGCAGCGCGCGGACAGGCGGTGACTGTCACCGCCACACTCGTGGTAAACAAACGCCCGATAGCCAACGTGAGACGCAGCTTCACGTTCAATATCATCGACGGCGACGCCGTCAACGTCTATAACTGGGAACAGATGCGCACCGTTGCGGATATGCGCGACAAACATATCGTCCTTCAATCGGATATCTTTTACAACGATACGAGATTGAATATAGGCCTTTCGGGCAGTATTTACGGTAACGGCTTCGTTTTCGACTATTCCGCATACAAACTCGCGGCGGGACAGGACGTACAGTTCATTTTCCAGGCGAGCGGCTACGCGCCGATAGGCGGAGAGCTCCTTTTCGAAGACCTCGGAATAACCGGCGCGCCCACGCTCGAGGAGGCGGAAAGTACCGCCTGTATGGTGCAGTTAAGGGATATTCAGACTCCGGTTACGTTCAGATATTGCCAGATTTACAATACCGCGAGAGGCATTCAGGCGCACGGCTTGCATAACCTCATAGTCGAGGGCTGTATTCTCGGAGATAACTATAACTGTTCGTTCGAGCTCGGTTACGAGAATATCGAGGACTGGATTAACGGTCAGCCTTTCTACGCGACGCAGTGCAAGGTTACCTTCCGCAACAACGTGTTCAAGAACACCACAGGTCCTTCGATACAGTTCATTCCCCGCGCAATCAACGAAAGCAATATCAATCAGGTGCTTACCCCTCAGGTAATCGTGGAAGGCTTCATGGACACGTACAACTGGGTGGAGCGCGGTAATCTCAAGAGCGCGTTCAGCGCGGCGTTCCTCACGCTCGTAAGCGAAAGATATCTTTCCGGCGAACCGCGCAAATTCGTCACGGATATGCTTTCGGATATAGCGGACAGCGTCATCGACCAACCGCAGAACGATTCGCTTTTCTATAAATACAACGGCAAGGAATACGCTTCGCCCTGTATGTTCGTTATGGGCATAATGTGTTTCGTGAACGCGGATTCGTTTAATATTTCCGAGGAAGCGCACATGCAGATGCTTCAGATGAACTTCCTCGACGAAAACGGCGAGCCCATCGGCAGTATGGCGGGCGTGGAAGCCGTGGTAGGCCTTTTCCTCAAGCTCCCCGGCATCACGTTCACGCATCCCGCATTGTTCGTTTCGAGCGATTATTCCGACGGCAGAGAGCCCGATATCAAGCCCGGCGACCCCGTACCGAACGATCAAGCGCTTTACGACAGGCTCACTTCCGGAGCTATGGAAAAGGCTTAACGCTTCCGAAAAACCGTAATTTCGGTAAAATACTATTGACATTATCGCGCATTATGCGCGATAATATTTTATACGGGCGCGTCGGTTTCGCCGCCGCGCAACCGCATGATCAAAAGGAGAAAAGGAGGAAGGGAATTATGGCTCAGGCAGCTACGCCTAAATGTTTGAAAGGATGTTGTCTTTCTACGATCATAACTATCTTGCTTATAGTCGTTTTCATCGGAGTGGCGGTGGCGGTCGTTTTGAATATGACCCCCGACAAACTCGGCATCGCGGACATTAGCATGAGCTTCCTTAACGGGAAAACTTTGCGCGATTACGGTTTGGCGGACGTCAAAATCAAAGAAGCGTTCAAACTTCTGAAGGAAATAATGAATCCCGACGAGGACGCTATCGTTACCAACCGCTACGACGAATCGTCGGACGGCGCGAGCGCGCGCGACAATACCGCAAACAGCAGCGTCGTCAAACAGGACGGAAGTTACGATTACGCTTCGATAGTAAGCGAAAAGGTGGTTTACGATAAGGCTTATTTAAAGAGCTACAACGACACCACGCTTGCGTATATGTTCGACTCTATGATATCCTCCGCGGAAACGGGGATAGAAGCGGAAGGGGATCCCGATTCCACGGGAGTTAAATTCCTGCGCGAGCTGAGCGCGAACGTCAACGAAGTGACGATCAAAGAGGCTGACGGCGGCTATACGTTGAGAATAGTGGCGAGCATTTCGCTCGCGCCGCTGAAGCAGGATTTCGAGGAGGCGCTCAAAAGCGCCAACATACCGCAGTCCCTCGTTAAATTGCCGGACAGAATATATATCGTAAGCTACGGTACCGTTACCGCGGACGCGGAGGGTAAACTCGTAGCAACTCCCGTGGATATCCGTATCAACGACGTGGAGAACGCGGTGGCGGACGTGCTGTTCGCGGTATTGGCGGAAAACGCTTCGGAAGCCGCGGGAGAGAGCGACTCCGAAGCCGTTGACAAGAACAATATTAACGGCGAAATACTCGACGCGTTCGCGGAGATTATAAACAATCTCGGCAGAATAGGCGTCGCTACGACGGATGAAAACGGCGAAGTTGTCGCGGGAAGCGAGCGTTACGGTGCGGAAGGTCTGAAGGCTCACGGGCTGACCGTCATAACGTATACTGCGGACGAAGGGACGGCGGAGTAGGAATATGATTGCGGTCGTCGTCGCTATGGAAAAGGAAAGAACGCGCATAGTTTCCGCGCTCGAAGGAGCGAAAAGCGAAACTTTCGCGGGAGTTAAGTTCTTTACCGGCGTTTATCGCGGAAGGTCCGTAGCGGTTGCGGAAGCGGGCATAGGCAAGGTTGCTGCGGCATACACCGCCGCGGTTACGCTAATGCGTTACGCGCCCTCCGCGCTGATAAATACCGGCATAGCGGGAGGACTCGGCGTATCGGGGCTGTGCGACGTGATAGCGGTAAGCGAAGCCTGGCAATACGACTTCGATCTGACGGCTTTCGGCGAGCCTTTAGGCAAATATTGCGGCAAATCCGACACGGCGCTCGTAAGCGCCCTTCTCGGCGCCGTAAAAGGGGCGAAAACGGGCGTGATAGCGACGGGCGACTCATTTGTCGCGGACGCCGCGAAAGCCCGCGAAATAGCCGAAAAGTTCGGCGCTTCGGCTTGCGATATGGAATGCGCGGCTATAGCGCAGGTATGCGCGCTTGCGGGCGTGCCTTTCGCGGCGATCAAAGTGATCAGCGACGGCGCGGGCGACGACGCGGAAAATCTTTACGAGGAATTTGCGTTAAAGGCGTGCGAGATCAACGCGCGCGCCGCTCTCGAAGCGATAGCTGCTGCGGAAACGGACGTTTAATCCGTTTTTGAGGCTGTTGATGATTTATCGGAGTATTCTCACGGACGGCAGAAGCCGTCCGTTTTTCGTGCGGTAACGCCGCAAGCCTTTTCGGAATATAATGTCGCGTTCGGAGGCTATATGAAATATTTCGGTACAGACGGCATAAGAGGCAACGAAAATATGTTTACCGTGGATTTCCTCGAAAGGATAGCGTGGGCGGCGGTGGCGAGATACGGCAGGATATCCGTAGTGATGGGCAGGGACACTCGCCGAAGCGGGGAACGCATAGCCAACACGCTCGCCGCGGCGTGGACGGCGTGCGGGTGCAGGGTGGTGGACGCGGGAATGATACCCACGCCGACGCTGGCATACCTCACGCGTTCTTACGGCGCCGATCTCGGCGTGATGATATCCGCTTCGCATAATCCGCCCGAATACAACGGAATAAAGCTGTTTTCGGGGGACGGCGCGAAAATAACCACGGAGGAGGAGGCAGAATTCGAGCGCGCGCTCGACGTGGCAGCGCCGCCGGAGCGCGCCCGCGGCGAATTGCTCAAAGTGGACGGAAGCGGCGAATACTGCGCGCATTTCGCCGCGCGCGTGGCGCCTTCGATAAAGGGAATGAGGGTGCTGATGGACGTAGCCAACGGCGCGGTCTCCGCTATTGCAGAGAAACTTTACTCGTTCCTCGGAGCGGTGCCCGAGACGATTAACGGGGAAACGGACGGCGAACGCATTAACGTCGATTGCGGGGCGACTCATCCCGAGGTGCTTCTCGAAGCCATGAAAAAAGGCGATTACGACATAGGATTTACCTTTGACGGAGACGGGGACAGGGTTATGTGCGTGAAAAACGGCAAGCTCTACGACGGCGACGCGATGCTGTACGCGGCGGCGCGTTATTTCGCGGAGAAAGGGGTGCTCTCACCGCCTGTGGCGGTGGGAACGGTCATGACCAATATGGGTACGGAAATTTCGCTTATGCGCAACGGCATAGCTTTCAGGCGCACGCCCGTTGGCGACAAATACGTCAGCGAAGCCATGGCGGAGGAAGGCGCCCTTATAGGCGGCGAAGCGAGCGGACACCTTATTTTCAGGGCTTATCAGAATACCGGAGACGGTCTGCTTACCTCGCTGATAATGTGCGTAGTCGAGCGCGAAAGGGGACTCGAAAACCTCGACGACCGCGTGGAATATCCTACGGCATCATGCAATATCGATACCGATTCCGAGGGCATGGCGCGCTTCGCTTCCGAGGAAGTGAGGAATTTTATCGACGGCGTGCGCGCGGAATTTGCGGGCAGAATAGTTGCGCGCTCGAGCGGCACCGAACCCAAAATAAGGCTTATGGCGGAAGCCGAACGCTACGAGAACGCGCGCGAGGTATTGGAAAAGGTGCGCGACTTCGTGGACGGGTATATAAACGACAAAAATAAGAAAAAAGATACCGCTAAATGCAATTTAGGATACCTTAACGACGAGAAACGCGAAAAAGTGTTTGCTGCGCTCGAGGCGCGCGGCGTGCGCGTGAGCGACCCCGCGACGACGTATATAGACGAAGAATGCGTTATAGGCGCGGGGACGGTGATATATCCCATGTGCGCGTTGCAGGGCAAGTGCGTGATAGGCGAAAACGTCAAGATATATCCTTTCACCGACATAACGGACACGACGGTGGGAGACAATTCCGATTTGCGCTCCGTATACGCCATAGGCGCGACGATAGGGGCGCGCACGACGGTGGGACCTTTCGCCTGCCTCAGAAAGGGCGCCGTGATAGGCGACGGATGCAGAGTGGGGGATTTTGTCGAGGTGAAAAATTCGGTGCTTGCCGACGGCGTGAAGGCGGCGCATCTCGCCTATATAGGCGACGCCGAAGTGGGCGAAAGGACGAACGTGGGGTGCGGCACCGTTTTCGCCAATTACAACGGAAGCATGAAGCAGACCGTCAGAGTTGGTAAGGAGGTGTTCATAGGGTGCAACGCCAATCTCATCGCACCCGTGGAAGTGGGCGACGGCGCGTACATCGCGGGCGGTAGCACCGTCACCGAAAACGTCCCGCCCGAAGCCCTCTGCATAGCGCGTTCGAGACAGACCGTGAAAACGGGCTGGAAACGCAATAAATGAAAACGGGCGCACGCTTCGCGCCGTCTTACGGCGGCGGCAGGGTATCGGGTCAAACGGAACAAATATATACTGAAATTTTCTGCTTCGGGCGCGCGAGTCGCGCCCGTTTCCGCAAAACGCGGACGTCCGCATGCGCCCGCACGGTAAAAGTATCGCAAAATATACGCGAATCTATTGCGTCGGCTATTATTTATTATATATAATTTAAGCACCGACGCGTACGCTCGGTAACTCACGCGCGACAAGGAGTTTCCGTTCTATGGCAAAATACAGAATTCCGGGTAAGCATTATACGCGAAAAAGTATTCTCGGCATAAGCCTTATAGTCGTTTTCGCGGTAGCTGTCGTATCCATCGCTCTGGCGGCGGCTATTCTGCCGGGCATGGTTGAAGGTCACGAGGGCGCCGACAGGGCGACAGGCGGTTACCGCCGTCCCGACGTGGAAGCCATAGTTCTCGACAACGAAGGTCAGATAAGCGTCAACGCGGACCTCACGCAGGTCTTCGTTACCGTTAAGTATAGCGACGGTTCTTCGGAGAAGGTCGCGCTCTCCGAGCTCGTCATCGAAGGTCTCGACACTTCCGTCGAGGGCGCCGTGGAGAACGTCGTTCTCGATTTCGGCGGTTTCAAGCAGACGGTAACCTACAACGTAGTCCCCACCACCCTCACGGTCGAATACGTTCCCAGCACGGGCGGCCGTATCGACGGCGAAACTTTACAGCACGTCACCGCGGGCGCCGACGCCACGAGAGTGGAGGCGATACCCAACGAAGGATATTATTTCGACGGCTGGAGCGACGGTTACAGCAGCGCGAGCCGTATGGATACCAAAATAAGCAAATCCACCAAACTCATAGCGGTTTTCCGCAAGATGAATTACACCGTCGTGTTCTATTACCCCGACGGCACCACCGCGAGAGAGGAGATAGTACCTTACGGACAATCTCCCACGCGCGTCCCGCGCCCCGACGAACACAACATGCAGCTTTACGGCTACACGTTCGTAGGCTGGGACACCGATTACACGAGCATCACCAAGGACACTAATATTTATCCCATTTTCGAGAAGAACGCCGCCGACCTTTTCGTCGAATTCACTACCGACAGAGAGGGCGAGCCTCTCGGTAAGATAGAAGATCTTATGGCGTATTATCCCAAGGGCGCCGAAGCCGTGCTCCGTATCACCGCGAACGCGGGAATGGATTTCGTGGGCTGGCAGGTCCGCAACGTCTCCGGCGAATGGATGTCGATAGAGATCAAGAACGACGAAGTTTCGGTGGATCTCGCCGAGGACAATTACGTTACGTTCAGAACGTCCCAGACCGGAACGAGCGAGGAGTACGTTCTTTCCTTCACGCCCCCCGAAGACAACGACCTGTACGCAAACGTCAACGAAATTTATATCAAAGCCGATTTCGTGTACGAGGAGAGCGAAATTTCCTTCTCGAGCATGTCGGCTTCCGTATTCTCGCCGATCAATCTCCCTTACGGCACTCCGATAGGGGAGGAATTCGACGTTGAGGATTTGACTAAGCTCGTCGCCACCGGTTACGAATTCAAGGGCTGGTACGACGCCGACAATCCTTACAACCCCGACGGCACTCCCGCCATCGTGGATAATTCCACCGTTTTCACCCGTCCTACCGAGCTCGTGGCGTACTGGGAGAAATGCGTTTTCCTCGCCGTATTCCTTAAAGGCGACAACGAAGACGCTTCCTTCACCGATCCTTCCGCGGGCTATGACGAGGAATTGGGCGGCAGGGTGCTCGAGGTTTATTATCAGGACAGCCTCGCGGGCGCCATTTCCGGGACTTTCCCCGAGACCTCTCCCGTTCGCGAGAATTACACCTTCAAAGGTTGGTACCTTGCCGACGAGGCGATGCAACCCACCGATTACGTCATCGACAGAAATTACAAAATCGACAGAGAAATAGCTTACATAATTCCCGTTTTCGAAGTCAATACGCGCAAATTGCTCGTAAACATCGAAGGTTCGGGCAACGTGTACTATCTTGCGTATAACGAGCAGTACGACGAATACGAAGAAAAAGCCGTTGCGGGCGAAGTGCTTATGCCCGTTACCGAGGATTTCGTCATTCGCATCCGTCCCGGCAAGGATTACGGGGTGACGAGCGTCAAACTCAACGGCGAGGAAAGGCTCGGAGAACTCGCGGATATGGGCGGTTATTACGAAATAACCTTGCCCGCGGTGCTTACTACCGACTATTATCTGCACGTCACGTATTCGCTCTCGCAGTACGAAATAGCGGTTGTCAACGGCTCCTCGCTCGCTTCGGGCTCGATTACGTATAACGTGGCGGGCGCGAGCGAAAGCCTTAAACAGACTTCGTCCGAAGTCAACTTCGACTTCCGCGTCGACGACGGCGTGAGCGTGAATCTCGAGATTTCCGCGCCGGAGAATTACTATATCATTTCCGTCAACGTGAACGGAGAGCAGTGCGCCGTCCCGCAAGGCGCGGTCTACTACGCTCTCGTTATAGACCGTATCGCCGCGGACGCGGTGGTTACCGTGGTCTACAACGAAACCACTTATACCGTCACGCTGCCGTCTTCGTCTTCGCTCGAGCACGGCTCAATGGAAGCCGCCGCTTCCGTAACGCAGTATAACGGCGGCGAAAGTCCCGTATTCTACGTATCCGCGGACGAAGGATATTATATCCGCGCTTTGCGTGCCAACGGCACGATAGTGGATCCTTGTTTCACCTCAGGCGACTACGTCGTCACGGATATCCTCGTCAACGGCGAGGAAGCGGAGGAGGGCGCTTACGATTCGCGCGTCACCTCCCTTACCCTTATGGTGGACGGCATTTACCGCGATATCGTTTTCGAACTCGACATAGCGCCTATTTATTACTATATCGACACCGCGGTCTCCGGAGTGGGTAACGTCACCGCAAGCTCCGTCGTGGATTACGGCGCCACCGTCAATATCGTTGCGGATACCGTCACCGAATATTACGTTTCCGCAGTCACCGTCAACGGCGAAAAGATGGTTTACAGCGATATGAACCATTCGAGAGTGTACACGGTTACCTCCGTAAAGAAAGATTACGACGTCACCTTCCACTTCGAAAGATCCACTCATATCGTCACCTTCCTCAGCAATACCGGAGCCGACAACAACGGCGCGACAATCTCTTATAACGGCGTTTCGTATTCCTACGGCACGCAGGGACGCACGTTTGCGGATATTTCCACGGGCAGCAGCGCGGAATTCACCGTCACCGCCCCCGAAGGCTATTACGTGAACGGGGTTTCGCTGAGATCGGTTGCAGACAACGCGACCGTTACCGAAACGGTGGGCTTCCGCGCGACTTCGCACACGTTCAGGATAGACAACCTCTCCAAAGACTACGAGGTCACCGTCACGTTCACATATATCAATCTCGATTACACCGTTTATCTGCTCGGCGCGGCAAGCGGCGTTGCAATGAAAATAGACGGCTTCGACGTGGTGTGCGATTCTTCCGCGGACGGCAAACTCCTCACCTATAACGGAACCGTCGTCTTCGGCAGCACCCTCAACCTGCAGTTCACGCTCGCAGGAAAAACCGTTTCCGCCGACGGCGTGAAAATTGTCAACAGAGAGGGCACGGCGTATTATTACGAAGCCGTAACCGGCGCGTTCACTCCTTCCGATTCTAGAGGGCAGTACGCGCTCGTTTCTTCCGATACGCTCAGCATTTCCGATATCGATACCGAAATAGACGTCTTCGTGAGACTCGATTCTCCCGCGGGCTCCGGTTATTCCGTCAGCGTTTCGCACGTGGGCGAGGGCACGCTTACTTCCACCGTGACCGGACCGGTAAACGAAGGCACCGAAGTCACTTTCACGGCGACTCCCAACCCCGGCTACGTTCTCAAAGCGTTCATAGTGAACGGTAAAGAAGTAAGCCTTACCGACGGTAAATATACAGTCACGGTAACCTCCGACACCTCGGCGTACGCGATTTTCGAGGAGAAAGAATTTTCCGTTACGGTCAGCGGCGTCACGCACGGTATAGTCAACACCAACGTCAAGAGCGTGACGGAGGGAACGTCTTTCGATATCCGGTTCATTCCCGCGACGGGCTACGAGCTTACTTCGTTCTCGCTCGTCATCGACGGCACGGTCCGCCATCCCGCTTATACCCCCGGCGCGGGCGGCGTCGTGGATTACAGCGTTCCCGCGGAATACGTTACGGGCGACGTCACCGTCGAAGCCTCTTTCACCCCGATTAAATACGAGGTATACGTCGAATACGCCGGTAACGGTACCGTAACCGGCGCGTATTCCGGCGAGATACTTACGATAGAATACGGCACCGTCTTCAGCCTCGACCTTGCCTCCGACGCCGGACATTATATCGGCGCCGTGAGCGTGAACGGTCTCGGCATAGCGGCTTCTTCCCTGATGAGCGCAGTCATCGATCCGGAAACCAATAACTTCGTGTCCGGTATCCTGTCTACGGAAATTACGGGCGATACAGATATCGTTATCAATTTCACCC
This sequence comes from uncultured Clostridia bacterium, assembly GCA_944350065.1. Lineage (GTDB taxonomy): Bacteria > Bacillota > Clostridia > Christensenellales > DTU072 > Stercoripulliclostridium_A. Next base: position 5,871 of record CALVOD010000003.1, on the reverse strand, counting down.
CCAACGCCTACACCGTTACGGTAGCGGGCTCCGTGGGCGGCGTTACTTACGTCAAGAGAGTCGCTACGGACGGCACTTCCACCGCGTACGTCGACGCGAGAAGCATCACTTTCGGCGCGGGAGACACGCTGTGGGTCAAGATGAGCGCGGAAAGCGGTTATCACCTTTCCGAGCTCCGCATAAACGGCGCAGTCAATAACGATTGGTTCGATTCCTCGATCAACGTGAACGATTTCTCCGAAGTCTATTTCGAAGCGGCGGTCATAGAGGGTAACGTCACTTTAAGAGTGACTTACGCCGTCAACGAATATTCGATTACGGTAAACGCTTCCAACAAGAGCCTTAACTTCGCCGCCTACGACACGGCGCCCACTTCTTACGGTACGGTTACGCTCACCGGCTATACCGCCGACGCGAATAACGTTTACGGCGGCATCAACCACGGCGCGAACGTCAAAGTCACGATCGCTCCGCGTACGGCGCGCGGTTATTATATTTCGCTTTTCGAAGTGGTTTACGGCGACGGAGCGAATACCACACTGAACCTCACTTCCGAAATCAATTCCGACGGCGGCTCATATATCCTGCAATCCGTTTCTTCCGATATCGTGGCGCTCAACGTCGAATTCAAACGCAGAACCTATACTTACGAAGACCGACTGACGACCGAGTCCCTCGGCTCGAGCTTCCTGTGTTCTTCGGGCGTGACGGTTACCTTCACCAATCCTTACTCTACTTCCGCCGAGGTCATCACCGACAACGGTAAGTACGAGTACGGTTTAAGCTATACCGTGAACGTCAACCCCGGCACCGGTTACGAGCGTACGCTTTTCACCGTCAACGGCGAAGACCGCTCCGCCGCTGTCAGAGCGAATAACTATTCGGCGATTATTTCGTCCGACGTTCTCATCGAAACTCAGTACAGAATTCTCGTTTATTCCGTCAAATATACCGCCAACGCGGGCGGAACTTATTACATAAGGGACGAGCTCGGCAACCTCGTGTGGAGGAGCGGCATCACCGTTATCGATCTGAACGGAACTCCTCCCGCTTCGGGCGAATACGTTTATTCGGAGCAAAGCACCGCGAGCGGTATGATATGGATAGACAAGCTCACAGGCGCGATAACCGCCACCTATAATACGAGATTCGTCTTCGTGGCGACGCCGTCTTACGGCGATGCCGGTTTCGGCATAAGTAAATTCACAGTCAACAGCTCGGGTTACGACGTCTACGACGGAAGTATCGAAAACACTTTCACCTACACGCTCATTTCCGACGCTTCTGCGGTAGTCACCTTCTCCGTGTATTCTTATAACATAACTATCGAGGACTTCGAAGGCGGCAAAGCCACCGCGTCTCCCGAGAATGTGTCTTGGGGCGGCTCCACGTCCATAAGTCTCGTAGGCAACGCCCTTCAGACCGGTTACGTCATCACCAAAGTGGAATTCGTCAGAAACGGCATAGCTCAGGAGTCGCAGGAAGCGTTGACGCTGCTTTCCGCGGGAAGGGCGTACACCGTTTCCAACGTGCGCGCCGACGTCAACGTGATCATCACCGTGGAAAGGAAGGGCTACGACGTCATTTTCAGCGGCGATTACAACAGAACCTACGGTATCACAGACGGCAACGGCAACAGCTTCACGCTCCGCGCGGTAGCGGGCGCCGTTATCAACGAAAACGTATACGGTGAAACCAAGAGAGAATTCTATTCCGATACCGGCGGTATCGACACGTCTTCGGGCGCCGTCATCGGAAGACCGGACCCCGACGGAGAATATATCGGCTTGCGTTACAGCGATAAACTTTCGTTGAGATTGACGCCTCCCGAAGGCTATTACGTCACTTCCGTCACAATCACCATGGATCACGACGGATATAATACCGTAACGCTCGTTTCGGGCGAATCGGGACTCGACGCGGACGACGGCTCCGGCGTGCGTACTTATACCATAGATAACGTGACCGGTAACGTCACCGTTTACGTCGCGTACGCGATAAGACAATATAAAGTAACTTACGAAACGCGTTCCGGCGGCAGTTATACCGACTTCACTGCTACAACGCTCAGCTATTACGACGCGTTGAGCGTGACTATGCTTTCGGATAGCGGATATTATCTCAGTTCCGTCACGGTGAACGGGCAGACCGCGGGCGTTACGAGCAAGAAGTACGGTTCGCGTTACGGTTATTCCACCGACGCCGCGGACGGCACCAAACTCTTGGTAAACGCCGCTCTCGTCAATAACCGCAACGAAATAACCGTCACTCCCGTGTACGAGCGGCAGTTCTTCAACGTGGTGTTCTACGTGAATAACGTGGCGGCCGTTCAGAGCGGAGGCGTATGGTATTCGGCGGACGGCAACCTCGGACTGGAGCTTGAGAACAACAGGGTGATTTACGACGCGAATATCGCAGCCGAGATACGGCAGACGCTTACCGAAGGCTACAGCATTACCGGCGTGTGGCTGTGCAACGCGGTGGGCGTGAACGGCGACGGTAAGAACAACATCAGCCTTCCCGTAGGCACCGGCGCGAATACTTATTCGGCTAAAGGCGACCGCATACAGATTCTGCTTACCGAAGCAATTCTGCAATATATGGATTTCGAAGACGCAAACAAGAGCACTTTGAGAATTTATTACGCGGTAGAGCAGGACGAATACGACAGCACCGTCGCCAACTACCTCGTTACAGCCGACGACGGCGGAAACAAGGGCTCCGAAATCACCGGCAACGCTTACGACAGCGAATTTTATATCAGCGTTTCTTACGGCGACAATAAGCCCGCCGGCTCCACGCACGTGTACGGCACGAGCGCGCGTTTCACCGCTAATATAACCGCTTACGGCACGAATAAATACCACTTCGAAGGCTTCCAGGAATACGTGAACGGCGAATGGGTTTACGTAAAGGACGGCGTGAACGGTATTACGTTGCTTTCGGACGGTTTCGTGATGGAATACACGGTGCAGAACTCCAGACAGTTCCGCGCGGTCTTCTTCAGATTATACCGCGTGGCGGTGGAAATTCACCCCGAATTCAAATATTATTCCGGTTCCTTCAACGCTTACAATCCTTCCGATATGTTGTACCGTTTGTATTCGGATATGACGGCGGAAGCGGTTTATGCGGCGTCCGCGGCGAACGGCGTGCCTCTGCCCAATCTCCAGAGTAACCGCGAAATACTCGCCGATTCCGATACTAATTCCGAAGACGCCGTGTTCGTTTACTACGTAAGAAGCGGCGCGACGCTGTATTTGCGCGGAGTAGACCGTTATTCCAATAACGCGACGCAGGGATTTACTTATAAAAACGTAATAACTGACGGCGGAACCCAGAGCACGGTAAACGCGACTTACGGAACCGACGGCGAAACCATATTGGAAGATAAGACGGTTTATTCTTACGCCAATAACAGCCTCTACGTCAGCCTTGCGATGGAGACGATAGGGTCTTCGACCTCGAGCGCGGGCGGCTCGCTCAGCTATGTGGTCAATAACGCTACCGTCACGAGCCTCAACGCCAACTCCCTCATCACTTCGGCGGGCAGCAACGTGCAGATAACGATGACGCCCAACAGCGGATACCGCTTCGAAAACGTCGCTTATCTCTATTCGCTCGACGCGCCCGATTCCAACGGGTACAGACAGTTCACAGACCGTTACGAGGAATTCGATACTTCGAGCGGCAATATAACGCTGACATACTACGACGAGAACGGAAACGTCGTATACGCGTCCGATCTGCTCACATTCGAAGGAAGATTCTCTAAAGTCGTTCTCACGATTAAGGAAATAACCGAAAATACGATAATCAAAGTAAGTTTCCGTAAGCTGATTAAATTGACGAGCAGTATTTCTTTGATAACCGACGAGAGCGGTTCCGAACCCGCTTACTCACTGGAATTCGACAGAATTTCCGGCAGCTCGCCCGACGGCGTTTACGATTATAACGACGAAGTTCAGTTCTACATTGCCGAATCCATCGGTTCGCAGGGCGACTGGACGAGATATTACCAATTCGTGGGATATTTCATCAACGGAATAAATAGCTACACGCAGCTCGGACAATATTATCCCGGCACAACTACGGGTATGTTCGTTCTCAACGATTTGGACGGATTGTCTGACGGCGTGAATATCGTGGAAAGAAAGACGGGCTCCGGCGCTTCCGCGGTGACCGAATACGTAGTGAATATCGTGGCGAGATTCGTTCCCGTCTATAACGTGGTCGTGGAGAACGTGTACGAGTACGAGAACGAATATCTCGATACCGGCTCTGTAGTAGCGACGGCAACTACGTATAATTCCTCGGTACCGCAATATTATATGAGCTCCTACAACGTGGGAGCGCTCACCTCGGCAGACGGCCATACCGACAAGTCGTTCAGTATGCTCGGTAAACTCAATTCCATCGCGACGTCGGGAATAACCGGTGCGAGTTCGCCGTACAATACCTGGACGGATAACCGCATTTCGCTGTATTGGGAAACCTCATCGCCGACTTACAGGTTCCTGTCCTGGCAATATTACGCTTTCGACGGTACTTCGTATTCCTGGCAGAATATCCCGTATACGGATCCAACCGATCCCACGAACCTCGTGACGAGGAGCAGTTTCAGCTTCCCGATAAGCTGCCTGTTCGAAACCACTTATGCGGCGTACGTGAAGTATGACGGAACGGTTGACGCGGGCTTCTACTATAACGCTTCGACTTACGATACGGCTGGTAATTACGTAAGTAGCGTCGATATACCCGCGATAATAATCCGTCCCCTTTACCAGAAGGTCGAGACGTTGAATCTCGTTAAATCCACGGCAATCGAAGACGAGAATGTGTTCATAGACGGCGAAGGCGCGGTAGAACCCAAGATCGAAACTACGAGCCTGTCGTACGGCAGCTTCAATTACGGCACGGTGCAAACGCTGTTGCCGTCGGTCATAAGCGGCTACGAATTCGCGGGCTGGTATATCGTGGATAACGGCGGCGCGGGCGGCAGGCAGGCGCTCGATCTTACCGCTTCCGACGACGGGCTGAGTGACGAAACGGTGGATAACGTAACGTACGTAGGGGACTATATACAGAATGCGGACGGCTCGAACACAACGGAGACGATCTATTACAATTACAACGCGTCTACGGGCACGTTGATGTTGAGAATGCTCGGTTCGTACGTCGTCTACGCGAGGTATATCAGGATATATAAAGTGACGCTCGAAATAAGCAGCCTTTCCGGAACGGCTCCGGGACTTACGGCGGCGCTTCCGTATCTCAAGTATTACGTCGAAGACGATACTGCGGAAGGCGGCTGGCGACTTGTCGAGGGAGACGCTTATACGAATCAGCGTACCATTAATCTTACGGACGCGCGCGTGGGAAGCCGCATAAAGATAATGCTCGATACCGGCTATACCGGCGATCCCGACGATCTCAACCATTTCAATCCGCGCTTCGACAGATATACGAGCGTTACCGTTCTCGACGATAACAATAACGATATATTCATGACGGGCGGCGACTACGAGCTCAGCAAGGACGGCCTGCCTGCGACTACGCTCGACCATAACGATCCGGCTGCGTATAACTCCGCTATGGAAGCTATGTACGTCATCGTGAGCGCCAACCGCAATAAGCGCGTAAAGATAAACTTCTCCGCTTACGGCGAACTCGAACTGCATAATGTGTATTGGGGCTCCGCCATAAAACTGCCCGAAGCGCTTGCCGCTAAGCTCGGGGATAACGGAACGGAAAACGGCGTCGGCGGCAGATACATAAGCGACGGCGGCGAGTTCGACGGCGACGGCGAAACCAACGGTATAATAGTAATCAAGAATATCCCGATATTGCCCGGCGCGAATTACGACGGCA
>CALVOD010000002.1 GCA_944350065.1 uncultured Clostridia bacterium | reverse complement strand
GGGGAATCGAACCCCAGATTCCGCCGTGAGAGGGCGACGTCTTAACCGCTTGACCATGGAGGCTTATTTCAGCTTGAATAGTATAGCATAGCTTTTAAGCGCAGCGCAAGCGTTTTTAGATAATTATTGAGCTATTTATTATATTCGGGAAGATTTCGCCGTTATTATGAATTGCTTTTTTTACTCGCGGGAATTATAATGTCAGTATGGTCGATTTGAACGAAAAACTGAAAGCGCTTCCTCTTGCGAGCGGCGTTTATATAATGCTCGACGAATTCGGGCAGGTGCTTTACGTGGGTAAGGCGAAAATACTTCGCAACCGCGTGAGACAGTATTTTCGTTCGACAGCCACGCAGACCGAAAAAACGCAGCTACTTGTGGCGAAGATAGCCGATTTCAGATACATTGTGACGGCGAACGAGATCGAGGCGCTCGTTCTCGAGAACAACCTTATCAAACAGTATAAGCCGTATTACAATATTCTGCTTAAAGACGACAAGAATTATCCTTATATAAAGATAAAGATGAACGAGGAATATCCTTCGATAGAGGTGACGAGAAGGCTCAAGGCGGACGGAAGCAAGTATTTCGGACCGTATATGCTCGGGCTTTCCGCGTCGGCTACGATGGATCTCATACACTCGATTTTTCCCGTAAGAAGCTGCTGCGGCAACATTAAAAAGGGTGCGAGACGCGAGTGCCTCAATTATCATATAGGGCGGTGCTGCGCGCCCTGTTGCGGCAAGGTTACCCCCGAAGAATACCGCGCGATAATCAAGAAAGTGATAGCTTTTCTGAACGGCAACGACAAGGAAGCGCGCGAACTTCTGACGGAGAAAATGGCAAAAGCGGTGGAGCGTGAGGAATTCGAACTCGCGATAACCTACCGCGAAGGACTCGAGCTTCTCGACAAGATAGTGAGGAAGCAGAACATAAATCTGCCGAGGGACTTCAATCTCGATATATTCGCATACGCTACGGACGGGCTGTACGGCGTTATCAATTACACGGTGGTGCGCGGCGGCAAAGTTATAGGAAGCGAGAATACCGGCGTGAACGAGGCGGGCGACGCGAACGATATTCTGTCGGGATACGTTATGCAGTTCTACGAGAACAATCCCGTAGTTGCAGACGAAATACTTTTCAATTCGGAGCCGGAGTTCGGAGCGGAGATATCCGATTATCTCAGCTCGAAGAAGGGCTCGAAGGTGCACGTATTCGAGCCTAAGGGCGGAGCGCGGGCGCAGCTCGTCGCGCTCGCTTACAATAACGCGAGCGAAAATTTAACCAAGACAGTGCAGAAGATAGCTTCCCGCGAAGCGCTTACGAAAGGAGCGGTGACTCAGCTGATGGAAATGCTTTCGCTCGAAAAGCCGCCGAAGCGTATGGAGTGCTACGACATAAGCAACATTAGCGGCACGGACAAAGTGGCGAGCATGGTGGTATTCGTGAACGGAGAGCCCGCCAAAGAGCGTTACAGACGGTTCAGGATAAAGACCGTCGTGGGTTCGGACGACTTTGCCTGTATGCGCGAAGTGCTTTCGAGAAGGCTTAACGAAATGAGCGGAGGAGATCTTTCTTTTTCCGAGGTGCCCGATCTTATCATAGTGGACGGCGGCAAAGGGCAGTTAAGCTCCGCGGTGGAGATACTCGAAGGAAGCGGCATCGCGGTAGTGGGGCTTGCCAAACGTGAGGAGGAAATATTCCGTCCGCACGAGAGCGAACCTGTGATACTTCCGCGTGACAGTCTCGCGCTGAAACTTTGCCAACGCATACGCGACGAAGCGCACAGATTTGCCATAACCTATCACCGCAAGCTACGCTCGGAGAGGCAGACGCGCAGCAACTTGAAGAATATCGAGGGCGTAGGCGACAAAGGGGCGCGTGCGCTTTTAAGCTATTTCAAAAAGGTGGAGCGCATAGCGGAAGCGAGCGTGGATGAGATAGCGGAAGTCAGCGGCTTCGGCAAGGACAGAGCGCAAAAAGTATACGATTATTTCCATTCGGACGATACCGAGGGAACGGAGGATTAAAATGAAATACAAAATGATAGCGTGCGATTTCGACGATACGCTTTCGGATTCGTTAAGTTTTGCAAGCGAAAAGAACCGTGAAGCGATAGCTAAGTATGTGGCTTGCGGCGGTAAATTCGTATTGAGTACGGGGAGAATGATCTCCGCGATAATCCCGCACGCGAAGTATCTCGGATTACACGGCGAAGTGATAGGGTATCAGGGCGCCGTGACTGCGGATATCGATACGGGCAAGTTCTATAACGAAGAAACCATCCCTTACGAATCCGCGCTGAAAGTGGCGAAAAAGCTGGACGCGGAAGGGGTATATTATCAGATATACGTTCACGACGATTACGTCATACCCGCCGAAACGCCTTACGCGGAGGAATACGCAAAATACACCTTCGCGCCGCCCGTGATAGCGGGAATGCCGCTCAGCGAGTACATAGAGAAAAACGGTATTTCACCCGTTAAAATGCTTATAATCACGCCGCCCGAAAAGGTGGACGGCTATATAGAGGAGCTTAGCGCCGAATACGGGGATGAATTCCTTGTGAATACGAGCAAGAAATTCGTGGTGGAGATTATTCGCGGCGACGTCAACAAAGCTAAAGCCGTAGCCGCGCTTGCCGCGAAATACGGTATCGCGCGCGAAGAAATAATCGCGATAGGCGACAGCCTGAACGACGTGCCGATGGTGGAATACGCAGGGCTCGGCGTAATGGTCGCCAACGCGTCGAAGAAAGCGCTCGAGGCAGCCGATTACGTGTGCCCTTCCTGCGAGGAAGACGGCGTGGCTTACGTTATAGAAAACATAGCGCTTAAAGATTAGTTTCGGAGCGCGACGGAACGCAAGGCGCGCGGCGCGCGTTTTCTTACGCCCGCCTACCGCGCGAAAGAATTACAAAAAAGTATCCCGTATCGAAGTACGGGATACTTTTTTTTATAATACGGAAACCCGAATTAAATTATTTTGACGTTATGAGGCCCGAGTATGCCGGCAAGCTCCTTGCCTGCGGCGTCGAGATCGCCCACCGTGCGTTTGTATTCGTGCAGGGCTTTCCGATACTGGAATTTGACGGTATTGGGCCCGGGGTGCGCTTCGAGCACCTTGTCTATGCGCGCTATTTTATCTCCGTCCGCGAAGTCCGCGTCTGTAAGATTGAAGTACAGCACGCGCGCGTCCGCTTCCACGGTTTCTTCGCGTTCCTTGAGATCCCACGGCAGCAGCTCCGAAACGTAAATTTTGCATTCGTCGTCGCGGTAGGAGAGCCTTCCCTTGATCTTGACAAGCGTGTCGGCTATAAGATATTTGCGCGAGATTGCGAAGGCGCGCGACATCATAATACATTCTATCCTGTCGTACATATCTTCTATAACGAGGATAGCCATTTCCTTACCGTCTTTGGTGCGCTTGAGCTGCACGCTTGCGAGTATGCCGCCCGTCGTAACCTCCATATTGTCCTGTATGAGTATCGGATCGTCGGACAGCGCTTCCATCTCCGCCGATTCCTCGTCCTCGTCATCGTCTTTGCGGCGCGGTATCATCGACGTGTTGAAATTGAATACCTCAAAATCCTTTTCGTAACCGTGCAGAGGGTGCCCGGTGATATACATTCCGAGCATTTCCTTTTCCGCAAGCAGCTTTTCGCGTTGGGAATATTCTTTCACGCGGTCATATTTGAAAGGCGTTTCCTTGACTGCTTCGTCCTCTCCGAACATCGAGAACATATCGAATTGTCCCGTTGTTTCGCGTTTGAGCTTTTCCCTGCGCTTAGCTTCCGCTTCGGCCATAATGCGCTCGTAATTCGCCATAAGCGTCGCGCGCGTTTCGCCGAAACAGTCGAACGCTCCGCCTTTGATAAGGCTTTCGACGACGCGCTTGTTTATAAGCTGCGTTTCGCCCATTCTCGAGACGAAATCGTAAAGATCTTTGAAGTTCCCGCGCTCCGCGCGTTCCTTCACCGTCTCCGTCATTATCGCCATACCCACGTTCTTGATACAGGCGAGACCGTAACGTATACCTTCCTTTTCCGGCGAGAAAAGCGGCGAGGATTTGTTGATGTCCGGCGGCAGAAGCGGTATGTTCATCGTCTTTAATACCGCCATATATTTTTTGGTGTCGTCGGGCTTGTTTATACGGTTGTTGATCACCGCCGCGAGATATTCGGTAGGGTAGTAATGCTTATAAAACGCCGTTTCGTAGCAAAGATAGGCGTACGCCGCCGCGTGAGACTTGTTGAAAGCGTAGGATGCGAAGCTCTCCATTTCGCCGAATATCTCGAGCGCCGTCTCCGCGCTTATGCCGTTAGCCACGCAACCGGGTATCAGCACTTTGCCGTCGGCGTCTTTGAGCCCGTTGATGAACTTGTCGCGTTCTTTGGGTATTTTGTCAAGTTTCTTTTTACTGATGATGCTGCGGAAATTGTCCGCGTCGGTCATCGTGTATCCCGCGAGTTTGCGGGTAATCATCATCGCCTGTTCCTGATAGACGATGATTCCGCTCGTGACTCCCAGAATGTCTTTCAGCAGGGGATCCTTGTAAACTATCGTCTCGGGATTTTTACGGTAAGAGATGAATTTGTCGATATCCTTGAGCGGACCCGGTCGGTAAAGCGCTATACCCGCTATCACGTCTTCCATGCATACAGGCTTGAGACGGGTGAGGAATTTCTTCATACCGCCGCCTTCGAGCTGGAATACCGCGTCCGTATCGCCCGCAGATATCATCGCGTAAACTTCGGGGTCGGCGTAGCCGAGCTTGTTGAAATCCACGTCGCGCCCTGTGGCTGCATAGACGTAATCGTGAGCCATTTTGATATCCGTCAAAGTCATCAGCGCGAGGAAGTCCATCTTAAGAAGCCCCAGTCCTTCCACCTCTATCATATCGAATTGCGTGGTCGTCTCGGTGCCGTTACGCGCAAGCGGTATGGTGTCTATCGCGGGATTGCGGTATATAACGACGCCCGCCGCGTGTATGGAAGTGTTGCGCGGCATTCCTTCTATCTGCGCCGCGATATCGATGATTTTTTTGATCTGAGGATTGGAAATATATTGCTCGTATAAGTCGGATACGAGATATTTGCTGTTGGGATTTACGAGGTCGGGAATATGAACCTTCTTTTCTTCCTCGCCGAAATTTCCTATGTTTTTCGTTATCCTCGAAACGTCAGCGAACGGCAGTCTGTATACGCGCGCCACGTCCTTGATGGCTTGCTTCTTCTTCAGCTTACCGAAAGTGATTATCTGCGAAATATGGTCTTCGCCGTATTTGTCTTTGACGTACTGTATGACCTCGCCTCTGCGGTGGTAGCAGATATCTATGTCGAAGTCAGGCATGGAAGTACGGTCCTTATTGAGGAACCTTTCGAAAATGAGGTCGTATTCGAGAGGCTCCACGTCCGTAATTCCTATGGCGTAAGCTATGATGCTGCCTACGCCCGAACCTCTGCCTTTGCCGATAGGGATATCGTGATTTTTAGCCCAGTAAATGAAGTCCCATACCAAAAGATAATAGTCCGCAAAGCCCATCGAAATTATTACGTCGAGCTCCGTTTCGGCGCGCTCGCGTATCTCCGGAGTGATGACTCCGTAGCGCCTTTCAAGCCCTTCGTAAGCGAGCTTGCGGAGATATTCGTCCGATTTCATTCCGTCGGGACAAGGATAATCGGGTAACTGATATTGCTTAGGCGGGAACTTAAAGTCGCATTTTTCGGTAATTTCGTACGGCGTCTCGAGAGCCTCCGGGCACCAGCCGAGAACTTTCTCCATCTCGTCGTAAGTCTTGAGATAGAAGTTATCGTTGGGCAGCCATTTCATTCTGTTCTCGTCGTCGTAGTACGAAGCCGTTCCTATACAGAGAACGATGTCGTGCATCTCGGCGTCGCTTTTGGTTATGTAGTGCACGTCGTTGGTGGCTACGCATTTTACGCCTATTTCGCGGGCGAGCCTGACAAGCAGGGGATTGACCTTCAGCTCCTCCTCGAGACCGTGATTCTGCAGTTCTATATAGAAATCCCCTTCGGCAAACATGTTTTTCAGCTTGAGCGCGTACGCCTTGGCGCCTTCGTAATCGTTACGGAGTATGTAGCGCGGTATCGCGCCCGCGATGCACGCCGATAAGCAGACAAGATTGTCGGAGTGCTTCTCGAGCAGCTCGAGGTCTATTCTCGGCTTATAATGGTATCCGTCTATCCAGGCGTAGGAATTGAGTTTGGCAAGGTTTTTGTACCCTTCGTAATTCTTCGCGAGAAGTACGAGGTGACAGTTCTTGTTCTGCTCCTCCGTGTTGCGCCCTTCGTGGACGTGCATGTTTTCGGTAATGTAGAATTCGCACCCGATTATCGGCTTGATACCTTCGCTCTTGCAGGCGTCGACAAACTTTATCGTGCCGTACATATTCCCGTGATCGGTCATCGCAAGCGCGGGCATACCCAGTTCTTTAGCTGTTTTTACGAGCTTCTTGACGGGCGCCGCTCCGTCGAGCAGACTGTATTCGGTGTGAACGTGAAGATGTATGAAATTTCCTTTATCGGTGGGCATCTTTTCCTCCGTAAATTCCGTAAACGCGCAAATAGCGCACCGTCAGGCGTTACCGCCGTTATCGTCTATTTCCGCGGCGATGGCGAGCAATTTCCTCATTCTGTGGTTAAGACAGCTTTTCGAGGGGTTGCCGGGCAGCGTCGCCGCGAGCTCGGAAAGCGTGGTTTCGGGATTTGCAAGCCGCGCCTCCGCGGTGGCTTTAAGGGCGGGATCGAGCGAATCGAGTCCGCGCGCCGAACGTATTTTTTCTATGGCGAGTATCTGCCGTATGCTCGCGTCTATAGTCTTGTCTATGTTTGCGCTCGCGCAGTTTATCTGACGGTTGTTGTCGTTGTTAAGGGAGCGCGTGGCGAGTATGTCCTGCAATTCCATCATCGCTCGCACCGCGCCCATTCTTACGAGCAGATTGGAGATTATCTCGGCGTCTTTGACGTAAACGGAATAAAGCTCGTTCCTTACCCGTATCCTCGCAGCTACGTCGAAACGCGCGAGCAATTCCTTCAAATCCTCCGCCATTCTTGAAGTATTGACGGTGAAATCGAGATAATAGCTTACCGCTTTTGCGGTGACGGTGTGGCGCGGCGGCGCGGAAACGGTGCCCGAGGCAAGGAAGATTCCCCGTAAAAACGCGCTCGCGCAACAATCTTCGGCTACGGTTTCGGGCGCAATACCGTCGGCAAACTGATAGGGCGCGGGAGAAATGCCCGTTTCCGACAACAAATCGAAGCAGACGTCTCCGCGCAATTTGAGTTCGTAAACCGTTTTGTTGCCCACTTCGCGCGACGAGGTGCGCATAATGACCTCGGGCTCGTTGCCGACGAGGTTTTTGACGAGGAGAGCGCATTTTGCGATGAGCTCGGCGCTCGGCAGGGCTACTTTGACGCCGAAACCTTCGTGATCGACGTAGAAATTGCCGGCGCCCCTTATTATCCCCGCCAGAAACGCACGCTTGCAGCAGGCGCGTCCGATTTTAACGGAAGTCAGTTCCTCTTTGGCGAGCTGGGCTATTCCGCCCGTTTTTTCTTTTTCCAATGTTACTCCTCGCCGACGATCACTATCTCCGGCTCAAGCGTTATTCCGTATTTGCTTCCGACTACCGTGCGCGCAAGCGACATCAGTGAACAATAATCTTCAGCCGTTCCGCCACCTCGGTTCACGATGAAATTCGCGTGCTTTTCGGATATTTCAGCGCCGCCCACGCGCGCGCCTTTGAGACCCGCTTTGTCTATGTAGTAGCCCGCGCCCATTCCGTCCGCCGTCTTGAGAAAAACGGAACCGAGCGACGGCGCGCAAGGTTGCTTCGCCCTGCGCTGCTCGCGGTAAAATTCCGATTTTTCTTTTACTGCGACTCCTTCCGCGAGCGTAAGCGTGGTTTCGAGCGCGAAGGCTTTTTCGAAGACGTTTCCGCTCGAGCGGTAAGAGAAGGGTATTTCTCCGCGCGTGAGCCTTATGACTTTTCGCGAAACGGCGTCGTATACCGTGACGGAATCCACGAGCTCCGACAGCTCCCGTCCGAAGGCGCCCGCGTTCATTTTGAGCGCGCCTCCCGCCGTCCCCGGTATTCCCGACAGTTCTTCGAGTCCGCTGAGGTTGTATTCCGCCGCGCGAGCGGCTATTCCCGCAAGTCCCGCGCCCGCGCCGCATACGAGCGAATCGCCGCGCCGCGTTACGGTGCGGAAACCTATCAGCGATATCATTATGCCGTAAAAGCCGCCGTCTCTTACGAGAATATTGGTGCCGTTGCCGAGAGGAAGGCAGGGGACGCCGTTTTCGGAGGCTATGCGCACGCATTCCGCAAGGGCGGCGGTACTCTCCGGATAAGCTATCACGGCGGTCGTTCCGCCGCCGCGGTAGGAACTTACGAGAGTTGCCGGCATATCCGTTTTGAAGGGAATATTCCCGCTTGTCAACATTTTAATTACGTCTTTCATATTGTACCAAAATCGAGGTGTTATTACAAGGACATTGCCTTATTTTTTTACGCGCGAGCTTGAATGTAGCGAACGCGGCGAAACCGATACCTACGGCTCCTATGACTGGATAAGTGTATTTGACGAGGTTGGTAAAACCTATCGCGGAAAGCAAAAAGGCAAAAGAGAGGGTGATTATCGGGGATAAAGAGGAATTTTCCTTGGAAGCGAGCCCCACGGTTCCCGCGGCGGTGGTAAATATGGCGGAATATATCACTACTGCTCCCGCTATTCCGAGAGAGTTATTGACCGCAACGGAGTAAAGGGGCATATCGGCGTCGGCGTTGCCGACTATGGCGGAGCGAACCATAAGGAGCAACGCGGAAACGGCTACCGCTATTATCGCCGAAACGCAAAGCGCGCCTTTGCGCGTGAGAGAGCCGCTTATTTTGGCGGTGACCAGTCCCGCGGAAAGTGCGTTCATGGCGGAATATAGCAACGGGGAGATTACTCTCACTCGCCCGGTGACGGGCGAGAAACCTTTACGCGAAAGGATAATCGCCACGAGCGCGATGATGACCGGGACGAGAACGCCGTTGACGAATTTGATTCCGCGCATACCGGCGGAATTCGCGATAAGAGCGGCTATACCGGTAATCACGGCGCCGCCGCGGAAAGCGAATATTTCGTAAGCGAGGTACTCCGCCGCGGCGAGCACCGTAGCGAGCACAAGAAAATTGACGAAACGCAGTACCGTCGCAGCGTATTCCGGATGAGCGGGAAGAACGCCTCCGACTACGTCTCCGCAGGTGAGCGCGCCGATACGCATGAAAGGATAGGCAACGGCGCCGCAGGCGATACCGGCAAGGAGCACGGAGGGAACGCCGGCGTCGCCGAAGAAAAGGGCTATTTCCTTCCCCGAAGCGAAGCCGGCGCCTATTAAAGTTCCGATGAAAGTGAACGCCGTGACGAAGTAATTGAGCATATACCTACCGCTAAATTGTACTCGGTCGCGGCGGCGATTATGCTAATAAAAGCGGCTTATGAGCTTTTCGATAAGCGCGACGACGAGGTACATTGCGGTGGCGAGCACGCACAGCATAAGGGTAGAAGCCATTACGAGGTCGAGCTTGAACACCTGACTGCCGTAGACGAGCAGATAGCCTATGCCTTCGCGCGAAACGAGATATTCGCCCATAATCGTGCCCACCCAACTCAAACCCACGTTTATTTTGAGAATGGATAGAATATTAGGAATATTGGCGGGCAGAATCAGTTTGATCAGTATCTGAAACTTATTCGCGCCCATAGAACGCATAAGCTGGATTTTTTCTTCGTCCACCGACATAAACCCCGTAAGCGCCGATATCACGGTGATTATCAGGCATATCATCAGCGCCATCGTGACGATTGCGCTGCGCCCCGCGCCCACCCAAATTATTATGAGCGGTCCGAGCGCTACTTTAGGCAGCGAGTTAAGCACTATGAGATAGGGCTCGAGCACTCTCCGCGCCGTCTCGCTCCACCACAGGATTACGGCTATTGCGGTGCCGAGGACGGTGGAGAGAAGGAAACTTATCACCGTCTCCCACAGCGTCGCGCCGAGGTGCGTAAAGAGCTGTCCCGAGGTGTAAAGATTGGCTATACTCTTAACCACCCTTGAGGGCGACGAGGTTATGAAAGGATCCGCCCATTCGAGATATGCGGAAAGCTCCCACAAACCGAAAAGTAATATAAGGATACCTATCTGTATGATACGGATAACTATTTTGCGTATTTTCTGCTTCTTGAGATATTGCTTATGTTCTTCACTCATGGGGCGCCTCCATATCCTTCCAGATACTTCTGAAGTATACGGGGAAGGATTTTTGTTCTCTCCGCTTGAGCGGCGGAATGTTTTTGTCGAGGGTGATGTCGTAAACCTTTTTGACGGTGGCGGGACGCGCGGAGAGCACGACGACTTTGTCGGACATGGATATGGCTTCGCTTATGTCGTGGGTGACGAGCACCGCGGTCTTATTCTCTTTGCGTATAATGCTTTCCACGTCGTCGCAAACCGTCAGCCGCGTCTGAAAGTCGAGCGCGGAAAAAGGTTCGTCGAGCAGTAAGAGTTCGGGCCTCGTGACGAGAGTGCGTATGAGCGCGGCGCGCTGGCGCATTCCGCCCGAGAGCTCCGACGGCCGCTTCTTGCGGAATTCCGACAAGCCGTATTTCGAAAGCAATTCGTCCGCGTAAGCGCATATTTCCTTATCTTTATTGCGCTTTATCTCCGGTCCGAGGGTGACGTTACGGAATACGGAACGCCACTCGAACAGTTGATCTCTCTGCGGCATCAGCGAGGTCATATTCCGCGCTTCGCTCACCGGCTTGCCCTTGACGAGCACCTCGCCCCCCGAAGGGGGGATAAGTCCCGCTATCATACCGAGCAAAGTGGTTTTGCCGCATCCCGACGGTCCCACTATGGCTACGAATTCTCCTTCGCCTACCTCGAGACTTACGTCCGAGACGGCTTCCGTTTCGCCGTCGTGACTGTGGTATATTAGAGATACGTTTTTCAGTTCGAGCAGCGCCATAGTCAATTACCCCTTACGATGCGAGCAACGCTTCCGCAATCGAATTGTCGATGATGTCGCTAAACGATACCGGCGATTCGAGCGAGCCCGCGAAAGTAAGTATTTCAATGAATTTGTCGAAATCCTTTTCTTCCATAACGGGCGTGGTCTTGTACGCGTCGATGGCTTTATAGGCTTCCACGGAGGACGCGAGAATTTCGTTCGACGTGTCGGGGAAGGAAGGCGCTATTGCCGCGGCTATCGCCTGAGAAGAAGAATCAGTGACGAAATCGATACCTTTGATTATAGCGCGCATGAACGCTAAAACTGTTTCGCGGTTATCCGAAATGTAATTCTTGGTAGCCATAAAGCAGGTGTAAGGTACGTCGCCCGCCGCGGCTCCCACGGAAGCGATTATGTGTCCTTTACCCGCTTCCGCATAGGTCGAAGCCACCGGCTCGAACATCGTGCAATAATCCCCGGTGCCCGATTCGAAGGCGGACGCTATAAGGTCGAATTGTACGTCGTAATTGATTTTTACGTTCACGCCGTCGTCAAGCCCGTTAAGGTGCAGGGCGTATTCGAGCGTCATGGCGGGGATTCCGCCCGGGCGGCCGCCGATTATTTCGGAGCCTGCAAGAGACGACCACGTAAAGTTTTCGACGGCGTTCCTGCCTATAAGAAACGAGCCGTCTTTCTTCGTGAGCTGACCGAAGACTATGGGATAGTTGTTGCTCCCGCCGGCTTTTACGTAGACCGCGGCTTCCGGTCCCATCAGCCCGATGTCGGCTTGTCCGCTTACTACCGCCGTCATGGATTTGTCCGCGCCTCCGCCGTTGGTGAGTTCTATCTCTATGCCTTCTTCTGCGAAGAAGCCCTGATTGATGGCTACGTAAAGCGGGGCGTAAAATACGGAATGTGTGACTTCGTTCAGCCTTACGGTTATTGTATCGGAATTGTCGTCCTTACAGCCGACGAAGCAGAGCGCGCACAGCGTACAAAGTACGGCAATGAGCGCGACGGAAATGAATTTTTTCATTACGGTTCCTCCTTAAATGATTTCAATACATACTATGTACGCGTTTGCGCGGCGGGTGACAGCGCGCCCGATTGATTTTTGGGTGAACTTTGTTGTAAATTGCGCGCGCGTGTGTTATATTACTTAATGATGAAAATGATGAAAACAGGCGCGATGACAAAAATTTCATTAGTTGCGTTGCTTGCCGTGGCGGTGTTGCTTACGGCGGCGGTTTCGTTTTGCCCGACGGAGGCGTATGAGGCAAACGCAGCGACTTACGCGCGCGACGTCAATCCTCCGAAAATCACGCTTACTCCTACGGACGAAAGCGGTTACGCTTCCTCGGTTGAAGTCACTATACAGTGGGAGAATACCGATTCGTATAAGTTTTATTCGGTAAAAGGACGTACCGGCATAGAATCCGGAGAGATACGCTATGCGGCGCCTTTTACGATAACCGCCGAGGGCGTCAACGAGATAAAAGCCTATTATTTCGATACCGAAGGCGTTAAACGCTACGTGACCGCTACAGTGGATTATATCGATTCCACGCCGCCCCCGTCCTCCGCGATAGCGGAAAGCATACGTTGCGAAATAGACCTCACGGCGGCGACTCCGATGTTGCTTACCTTGCGCGCTTCGGACGCGCTAAGCGGAGTTAAAAGAGTTTATATTAAAAATTTCGGGCGTGAGTTCTATCTTAAAGACGGCGCCGATTCTCTATACGCCGTCGATTGCGCCGGTTTGAGCGGCTACGTGTACGTTACCGTAGAGGACAACGCCGGAAACACGACCGATTACGGGTATCAGCTCAACGGTTACGACAGAACGACGATAAACGAGTATAGCGCCAAATTCGCCGCTCTCGATGAAAGCGTATATGCTCGTGAGGCTTGGGACGGCATACTCGAAGCGTACAAAAATCTTTCGACGGCATTGGGAGACCCCGCTGCTTCGACTTCGGTGATAAGCTCGTTTAAACGCGCGGCGGACGAAGCGGCGGACACCGCCTACAGGATAACGACGGTGTATTCCGCAAGTAACGCCGACGTGCCCACGGGAATAGACGCGAGCGCAGCATACGGTTATACCGACAGACCTGCGGGCGACGCGCTCACTCTCACCGCGGGCGAATGCGCCGCGGCGAATTATGAGGATATGAAGAATACCGCTTCCGCGGCGTCGGGTTATCTTACGCCGGTAACGTACGCGTTTTCGCTTGCGCTCACGTCGGATGACGGCGCGGCGACGGTTTACCGCGAAATAGAAATAAGCGCGAATATGCCTGCGGGCGCGGAAGTGGCGAAAGTTTATTACTGTAATTCCGAAGGTGTGCTCGAGCTGCTCAGCTCTGAGATACGCGACGGCAGGTTGTATTTTTATACCGATTCTTTCGGAGATTTTTATCTTGTATCCGATCTCGAATACGCGAATAACGCAAGCGAAGGCGACGGACTGACGATAGGAGACAAGTTCTATCCCGCGGACACGTTATGGACGGCGGGCGGCATAATCCTCGGCGTAGCCGTGCTCGGCGGCTTAATTACCGTCGCAGCGCTTCTCATCGTCAATAAAAAACGCGGCAGATAAAGCGAAAACCGTATTTGCAAAAAAGCGAAATGATTTGCTGACATAGAAAACGACAAGCGCGGCTTTTGCCGCGCTTGTTTCGGTTTATATACATATATTAAAATCGAATAAATATTCTATTCTTCTTCGCGCCTTCTTCCGGCGAGATATTCGTTGTGCGCCCGTGAGGATTTCACGCGTGAGCCGAAAGTGGATCTGCCGTGATTGAATATCAGGTCGACGACTATAAGTATGCTCGCGGCGCAGAATATTATTTGTAAGAGCAATGCGAGCAATCCCGCTCCGAAGCCGCAACGCTTGAAATCGAATACGGCTACGATAAGCAATATCACCGCGCCTAAACCGACGAGTCCCCAGCCTATGGCGGATTCGCCGGCTACAAGGAAAATCCCTCCCGCGATACAGCCTGCTGCGATAAGAGAAAAGAAGCCGCCGACGAAAAGGCTGACGCCGTAGCGGCGCAGGAAAGCGCGGTTTATTTTATTCGCGATGACTATGAGGATAACGAGAGCGACTAAGGCTATGATGACGTACACCCACCAAGGCATAATTTACCTCCTTAAAAAATTAAATATTTTTGTATAAGAATTATATCATACTGATTAAAACTTATCAATATAAAAAATTCGACCGCCCGATAAGGCGGTCGAAACTTGTCCGGTAATAGGGCGCGAAACAGATGTCTGTTGCGCGCTATATCAAAGCACTCTTACGCTGATAACGTCGTCAAGCTCGCTCATAGCGTTGAGAACGCAGTCCTCGCCGCCGTTGCATACGTCGTCGATATCGACGATTGCGTAGCCGAGGCTACCGCGTTCGGCTTTATTGAGAACGAATTTCTTACCGGCGAGTATCTTTTCGACGGCTTCGGGAACGCCCGCGCCCGCCTTATACACGACGGTCAGACGCTCGTTGCCGGTGCGCTCGCATTTGAGGACGGGGAAGTTGACGCTGTTGACGACGTTGCCGTTCTCGAGATAATCCTTGATCTGAGAAGCCGCCATCACCGCACAGTTGTCTTCCGCTTCCGCGGTGCTCGCGCCGAGGTGCGGGATAACGATGATGCCTTTGGTGTTGAGGCAATCTCCGTTAGGGAAGTCCACTACGTAATTGCGTATCTTGCCTGCGGCGATACCTTCTTTGACGTCGGCGATGTTCGCAAGCTCGCCGCGCGCCATATTGAGAATGACCACGCCCGCTTTCATCGCGGCTACGGAGGTAGCGTTAATCATTTCGCGGGTGGAGTCGAGAAGGGGAACGTGCAGGGTGATGAAATCTGCTACGGGATATATTTCCTCAGGCGAAGCCGCTATCTTCGTTCCTTCGGGAAGACGCGCCTTGTTGGCTTCGGAAAGATAGGGGTCGTATCCCACGATACTCATGCCGAGTGCTTTTGCCGCGCAAGCCACTTTCACGCCTATCGCGCCGAGTCCGATGATACCGAGAGTTTTGCCTTCGATTTCGATACCGCCGAAAGCGCTCTTGCCTTTTTCGACTTGCTTGGCGACGTCGTCGCCTTTGAGCCCGTTAGCCCATGCGTTGCCGCCGATAATGTCGCGCGAAGCAAGAAGCATTCCGCATATCACGAGCTCCTTGACGGCGTTTGCGTTGGCGCCGGGGGTGTTGAAAACGCAGATTCCCGATTCGGTCATGCGCGCAACGGGTATGTTGTTCACGCCCGCGCCCGCTCTGCCGATAGCGAGAAGATTGTCGTTTATCTCGTACTCGTCCATTTTGAAGGAACGTACCAGTATGGCATCGGGCGACGCGCAATCCTTGCTCACGGCATAGTTTTCGTCAAAAACCGTAAAGATTTTATCGCTTATCGAATTCAGAGTGAGGATATCGTACATATTATTTGTTCTCCAGTTCGAATTTCTTCATGAACGCGATGAGCGCTTCCACGCCTTCTACGGGCATTGCGTTGTAAATGCTCGCGCGCATTCCGCCTACGAGTTTGTGTCCCTTGATGGATACCAGTCCCGCTTTCTCCGCTTCCTTGACGAATTTCGCGTTGAGTTCGTCCGAGCCGGTTACGAAAGGCACGTTCATCAGCGAACGGTCTTCGGGCTTGACGGGGTTGGTGTAGAAAGAGGAATTGTCGATGAAATCGTAAAGCATTTTCGCTTTGTATTCGTTTATCTTCTGAATCTCTTTCACGCCGCCGAGCTTGAGGAGGTGACGGAACACGAGCATCGCCATATATATAGCGAAGCAGGGGGGAGTGTTGTAAAGGCTGTCCGCGTCGGCTTGAGTTTTGTAGGAAAGCATCGTCGGGCAATAGTCTTTCTCGTGACCGACGAGGTCTTTACGCACGATGACTATGGTAAGTCCCGCGGGAGCGATATTCTTCTGGGCGCCCGCGTAAATGAGTCCGTATTTGTTGACGTCCACTTCTTCGCTCAAAATCATACTCGACATATCGGATACGATAGGGCAATTCGCCACGGGGAAGGTGCGCTCGGTGTAACGGGTACCGAAAATGGTGTTGTTCTGCGTGATATGGACGTAGTCGATACCGTCGCGGAATTTAACGCCTTCGGGAATGTAGGTGAAAACCTTGTCTTTGGAGCTCGCCGCGACCACGCAATCGCCGTATTTAGCGGCTTCTTTGGCGGCTTTTCCTGCGAAGTTGCCGGTCACGATATAGTCGGCTTTGCCGTTTACGAGGAGGTTGAGCGGGACTGCCGCGAACTGCTGGCTCGCGCCGCCCTGAACGAATAATACGTCGTAATCGTCGCCGATATTCATCAGTTTACGCAAGGAAGCGAGGGCTTCCCGGTGGATGGCGTCGTACCATTTGGAGCGGTGGCTCATTTCGGTTACGGACATACCGGAGCCTTCGTAATCGAGAAAATCTTTCTGCGCGGAGAGTTTAACTTCTTCGGGCAGCATGCTGGGACCTGCGGAAAAATTGTAAACTTTCATATTATCCTTCCTTAAAGTTTAATAATATGATGAAATTATACAACAATTACTTCTGTATGTCTATTATTCGGGGGTATTTCGGGTTGAAATATTGCTTGCTAAAAGGTAATATATAATATATAATATAATAAAAAAATTGTGGCGTTTCGCGCACGGGCGCGGTATGCGGTTTAAAAATATTCGAAAAAATATTATGGAAGGGATAAACATTGGCAAAAACGGATAAACAGGACAGAAACAAAGAACAAATTAAGGGCGAAAAGAAATCTTTACGCGGCTCAACGGGCGGAGCGGACAAAGCGGAGAAGCGCAAGGCTCGCGAAAGGAGCGGATCCGCAGAGAAAGTCCGCAGCAAAAGGAAAGCGCAAAGCGCGGCGGTAAGCGAGACCGCGCCCGCAGCTAAAGGCAAGAGAAAGAAGGGCGTCGGGGCGCGTTACGGAAAGAACGGACAGCTCAAGCTCATATTCCTCGGGGGCGTAGGCGAAATAGGCAAAAACATGACGGCGCTCGAATACGGCGACACCATAATCGTGGTGGACGCGGGTATGGCGTTTCCGGACAACGAGATCACTCCCGGCATAGACAGTATAATTCCCGATTACACATATCTCGAGGAGAACCGTTCGAAAGTGAAAGCGGTGATGCTTACGCACGCTCACGAAGACCATCTCGGCGGACTTCCTTATTTTCTCAAAGATTTCCCCGTGCCGGTATACGGGAGCAACGTATCTTGCGCCTTCCTCGAGCATAAATTACGCCGCAACAAATTCAAGGAAGCGGCTTGCAGAGTGGTGGAAGACGGCGAGATAGCGGAGATAGGACCTTTCAAGGTGGAATTCGTGGCGGTCACTCATTCCGTTGCGGGCTCGCTCGCGTTGTCGATAGAAACGCCTGAAGGCGTAGTGTTTTTCACGGGGGATTTCAAGATAGACCATACTCCCGTAGACGGCAGGCACATAGCGCTCACGCGCATAGCGGAAATAGGTAAGCGCGGCGTGAAACTTCTGTTGCAGGACAGCACCAACGTCGAGCGCAGGGGTTATACGATGAGCGAATCCGCCGTGGGCAAAAGTCTCGACGCGGTATTTAACGACAATCGCGCGAACAGAATAATCGTAGCCACTTTCGCAAGCAACATTCACCGTGTGCAACAGATAATCGACGTCGCCATCAAGTACGGAAGAAAAATCGCTTTGAACGGCAAGAGCATGCAGTACATGACGGAGATAGCGCAAAAGATAAAGGAATTGCGTTTCCCGCAGGATAAGGTTATCGATTTCGATAAGGTGAGCGGCGTGCCTTACGACAAGGTCTGTATAATAGCCACGGGTACGCAGGGCGAACCGGAAAGCGCGCTTACGCGAATGAGTCAGGACGATTTCAAGAAAATCGTAATCGGAGAAAACGACACCGTCATTCTCTCCGCGTCGCCTATACCCGGCAACGAGCGCAGCATATACAAGGTTATCAACAACCTTTGCAAGAAGGGCGCCAAGGTCATATACGAAAGCCTATACGAAGTGCACAGCTCCGGGCACGCCTGTCAGGAAGAACTTAAAATGATGATGGCGTTATTAAAGCCCGAATACTTCATACCGGTGCACGGCGAATACCGTCATCTCAAGAAGCACGCGGAGCTTGCGGAGACGATGGGGATACCGAGAGAGAATATTCTGATACCCGAACTCGGATATTGCGTCGAAGTGAGTGCGAGGGGACTGAAGCGGCTCGACAACGTGAAGTCGGGCGCCGTGATGCTCGTGGGCGACACCGAGGAAGGCGAAGAAACTCTGATAGACAGGCGCAAGATAGCTTCCGAAGGCATCGTGATAGCGGTGGTGACCGTTCCCGACGAGGAGAACGCTGAGGGCAGCATAGACATACTGTGCAAGGGTACGCAGATACCGGACAAACTTCTTAACGAGATAAAGAGCGCCGTACAATATAAGATAGCGGGCGGAGATTTCCGTGAGCTTACGGCGGAGGATATGGACAAGTCCGTACGCAAGACAATGACGAAAATGTTTTATAACAGGCTGAAGCGTTGTCCGCTCATCGTGCCGATAATCATAACGTCGTGACGGGCGGAACGGTCCGAAAGAAAGCGAAAATTAAAGGGTAGTATGCAAAACAAAACGACAGTGCTCATATTCACCGACGCCGTGCGGGCGCTTAGCGCGTCCGCGGTAAAGGAGCAGATCCTCGAGGAGCTCGCGGACGCCGTCGTGATAATAATCGACGACCTCGAGCTTCACGCCGACGCGGTGCGCGATTATATCGAGAACGTGTTCAAGCTGAAGGTCAATTTCGAGAAAAACCGCGCGGTACGCGAGGAGCGCAGGCTTGCGCGCAAAATAGACGAGACTCCCAAATCGACCAACGCGTACAAATTGCAGAACTCCTATAAGAAAATGGAGAACATTTTCAACAGATACACGCCCGATCTCGTGGTGACGATAGGGTACGGGGCGTTCAACGAGGCGGTAGCGGTGAGGGATAAGCTGGGGGCGAAAACGCGCATAGCTTCGGTGATAGACGATTACGCGCTGAACAGGCAGCTTATCAACACTTACATAGACGCGTACGTCGTCGAAAACATGGCGGTAAAGACCACCCTCGTGAACAATTACGTCAAAGAAGGGCGTATAACGCTTGCGGACATACCCGTGAGAAAGAGCTTTGTCGAGGCGCCGCCGCAGGCGAAGGTGCTTGACGACATGAGGCTCGAGAAAAAATTGCCTACGCTGCTTAGCGTGGCGTTCGAAGAAAAGGGCGACGCGCAATTCGAAACGCTTGCCGCATATAAAGACAAATTCAATATCCTTGTGTACACGGGAATGAACAGGGCGGCGTATTCGCAGGCGGTGGGGGCTTCGCTCGCGGCGTACAACGAAGGTACGTCGATAGAGACACTTTACGCCGCGGCTGACGTGGTGCTTACTCCGCCTAATTCTTATTTCGTGGCGGCGGCGCGCGAGACGGGTAAACTGATAGCTTTGTGGGAGCCTTCGAGCGCGATAGAGAGAAGGAACGCCGCCTTCCTTGCGGGCATAACCGCGGACTGCTCGGACAGACACAGACTGACGAGATTTTTAAGGCATTACCCCGACGAAAAATTCGAAGCGGTGCGTAAACTTTCCGCGTTGACTTCCGTAAGAAGCGTCGGCAAAGAATTGGTTAAACTTCTATAAATCTAATAAAAGGGCAACCGTAATTCGATTTTCGGTAGCCCTTATAAGCGGTAGGATTTTTGAATATATGTACTGCCGCCGCTTACGGACGCCCGTATGGGCGTCCGTCGCTTTTCGGTTAAGGAGCGTCAGTCGTCCAGTCTGTCCGCTTCGAACATGTGGGCGAGTTTGCTTTTTTTGCCGCTTTTCTTTTTCGCAAAGTCTATTATGAGGCGGGTGAGCGCATACATCGTGAACGCCGTTCCGCAAGCCACGAGAGTCCAGTCGAAACCGTAGTTGAGACCGATGGGCGAGCCGATTTGCACGAGCAGGTTTGCGAGCAGCATCGCTATCGCCGCGGAAAGGAAAGAGTATTTGCCGTTGCGCGTCACGAGGAAGGTAATCGTACCAAGCACGAGAGCGTAGACGTAGTTGGTAGTCGCGAAGAAGGCGTTGCCGCTTAGCAGGCTCAGGCGCGTCGCGGCGTAAATGAGACCGCCGAGAATAAGTCCCAAAGCCATTGCCGTCATCTGAGTGGGGAACTTACCGTATACGAAGAACATCGCGAACGCGGTAAGGTAGAATAAAGCCGTTCCCACGCTGAAAGTGAAACTTCCTATCGTAATGAGCGGAATGAAATTCAACCCTATGACGAGCGCGAAAAACGCCAAAGCTGCGAGCCAGTGAACGCGGAAGTCTTTGAGTATAGGTCTGCCGAGTCCGACTATTACCATAAGTCCGAGCACTCCGAGAATTATCATACTGATCAACATAATTTTTTCACCTCTCGGGTATATTGTGTCCCCTCCGAAGGTAAATATACGCATAAGCGGAAGCGTATTGCAATTATCGCGGAAATATAGTAAAATATCCCCGTTAAGTATTAAGCGGAGCGGACACTATGGAAAAAACAAAAATCGTAAAATTTGTTCGCGCGTCACATTTCGACTATAAAAAGCGCGTTTTCGATATAGTTTATCTCGCGGTGACCTGCGCGCTCGCCGCGGTGGCGCTTGCAACGGGTTTCGTGAGCTTGCCGCTGTTCACGGTGGTGCTTGCGGTAGCCGCGGCGTTGCTCATAGCGCTACGCGCCGTTCGCGACAAAGGCGTTCCGCTGTATTTATGGATAGCCTATCTCGTAGCGATAGGCGGTACTTTTTTGCTTTTCGCGATACGCGGCGCCGACGACTTCGGCAAACGCCTGTGGTGGAACCTCGTGCTTTCTTTAGGTCCCGTCGTTCTCGCAGTCGCGGTATATTTTGCCGACAGAATCACTCCCGAGCGCTTCCGTAAACTTTTCGTGAGCGTTACCGCCGTACTGATGGCGGGAGTAGCCGTCGTGTACTTTTTCTTTATGAGCCTGAGGCTTACGCCTACCGTGGAAAGTTTGCAAAAGGGGCACGACGAGTACCTTGCAAAAATTTCCGCTTCTAAGGCATCCGCGGACGCTCCGAACGTGCTCGTGATACTTATGGACGATATGGCGTATTCCGATATTTCGCTCTACAGCTACCTCGGAAGCGCCGACGCCACGATAAATACCCCCAATATCGACAGAATAGCGGACGGCGGTATAGTTATGGATAATTTCTATTCGGCTTCGCCCGTGTGTTCGCCTTCGCGTTTCAGTCTGCTTACCGGAAGGTATTCTTCGCGCGGTTATCTCGACAACGTAGTCTTCCCCACCACGGTGGAATCCGATCCTTATTCCTTCACCCACTTCGTCAATCCTTATCAGTTCCTCAACAGCGTAGACGGAATTCTGGGCGACGAGATAACCTTCGCGGAAGCGTTGCAGGCGAAAGGCTATTCGACCGCCTGTATCGGCAAATGGAATTTAGGCGATTACGGCGAGTATCTGCCGACCAATCAGGGCTTCGACCTTTTCTATGGCAGTTATTACGTCAACGACATGACACCGTATAACTGGGTGCGCGATACGGGCGCCGGGCACCCCGAAGGAGAAACGTACGCCGAAATACGCACTCACGAGGAAAACCTCGACCAGTCCGAAAGCACGCGCATTTTTACGGAGCAGATGAACGAATTCATAGAGTCGAGCGTCGATAACGGCGAAAAGTTCCTCGCGTACTACACTACGCCGTGGCCGCACTGGCCGTTGTTCTCGGACAACAACGGCAACGGTAAGGGCGACGTTACGGACGACACTTATATAGATTGCATAGAGGAATTCGACAAGTACCTCGGAGAAATACTCGACACGCTCGAGCGTAAAGGGGTATACGACGATACTCTCATAATATTCACGAGCGACAACGGACCGGGCAGAGAGGGGGTAACGGGCTCGTTGCGCGGCAGAAAGAACACCACCTTCGAAGGCGGAATGAAGGTGCCGCTCATCGTAAGCTATCCTAACGGCGGCGTCGGCGCGGGCAGCGCCGTCGCGAGCGAAGAATTCAGCTATTTCGAGTGGGTAAAAGGGGAAGACGGCAGGTATTCAGGCGAGGTGAGGGAGTGTTTCGGCAGCACGAAACACATAGTCGCGAGTTCGATGAATTTCGATTTGTTTACCACGATACTCGACTATTGCGGGGTAACGGAGCTGCCGTCGGACAGGATAATCGACGGGGTGAGTTTAAGGTCGCTGTGGTCTGCGCAGGTTCCCGCCGATACCCGCGTGCACGACGTGCTGTACTATCAGAAAGGGGGTAAAACCCAAGGCATACAGATGGCGTGCGAGCTGAACGGAAAGATATACGATTTCAAATACTACGACAGGGTACATACCGAAAATTCGGCGTTTATAGACCAGTTCTACAACAATTATCTGTTCAATCTCGATCTCGATCCCGCGGAGGGATACGATATCTCGAAAACTTATCCCGAAATAGCGGGCGCGCTGAAAGCGAAGCTCGAGGCTTTCCGCAAAGAAATGAAGGAAAACCGTCGCGGCATTATCGACAAGGGGTGACGAGTGAAACCTTTGTCGATAATGCTGAAACCCGCTTCGTCGGAGTGCAATCTCGATTGTAAATATTGCTTCTATCATTCGCTGTGCGCTTCCCGCTCAGCGCCTTCGCACGGATTTATGAGCGAGCGCACGTTGGAGACGACGCTTGCCAAAGCCTTCGCGTTTACCGAGGGCGCGCCGCTTTCGCTTTCGTTTCAGGGCGGCGAGCCGCTTTTGCGCGGGAAAGAATTTTTTATTCATACGGCGCGGATACTCGCAAAATATCGCGAAAGGGGAGGTAAGGTTTCCGTAGGGATACAGACCAACGGCACGCTTATCGACGAGGAATGGTGCGATATCTTTGCCGGAAACGGTTGGCTCGTCGGGCTGTCGCTCGACGGAGACGAACGCGCGAACGCTTTCCGTACCGACAAGCGCGGCGAAAGCACTTTTGAGAAAGTTTTCGCAGCCGCTCGCCTTATGCAAAGCAAAAAGGCGGAATTCAATATCCTTACCGTGCTTACGGCGCCGGTGGCGCAAAGAGCGGGGGAAATATACGACTTTTTCAAGAAGAACGGTTTCCGTTATCTTCAGTTCATTCCCTGCCTTAAGCCCTTCCGCTTCGACGAGCGCGGCGGGATAGACCGAACTTGCGATTATTCGCCTGCGCTTGCAGACGGTATGCGGTATTCGCTTTCGGCGGAGGATTACTCCCGTTTTCTCGAAGAAGTTTTTTCGCGCTATTACGCGGACTATATGTCGGGCGAATACGTTTCGGTGAGGCAGTTCGACAACTTCGTGCGCCTTGCGCACTTCGGAAGCGCAGAGCAATGCGGTATGAACGGTCATTGTTCGCACCAATTCGTTATAGAAGGGGACGGCGAGGTCTATCCCTGCGACTTCTATTGTCTCGACGAATATTCGCTCGGGAACGTGAATACCGAAAACGCAAACTTTTCGACCTTCGCGGCGCACCCGAAAGCCGTGGCGTTCATAAAAGAAAGTATGATTTTGCCGGAAAAATGCCGCTCTTGCAAGTATTTCGCGCTTTGCCGCAACGGTTGCAAGCGCGAGCGCCTCGACGTGGATAAATGTTCGGCGTATAAGAAGTTTTTTTCGGAAAATCTCGATAAACTCGTTAAAATGAGATAAATCGCCATAGAAACGCCTTCACGGCGAGAAACGTAATCTGCGGATTCTGAAAAGATTTTCGTTTCGCGGTATTTTTATTTTCGGTATCGAAAAAATTCTTTTAAATAAAAATGAATTATATTTAAATCCGAATTAAATATGGCTTTGCGTTCGCGGAAAATTTGCAAAAAAGAGTAGGGATTCGGCTTTTCAGTCGTCAGCGGACGGCTCGTTGCGGACTGCGTCGTCGGTTCCGTACGTTTCGCCGCATTCCTCCGTTTCGTCGCATTCGTTAGAGCTTTCGTCGCAGTCTTCGTAATCCTCGTCGTCTTCGTCGTCGTTGTCTATAAGTAACCGCGTTTTACTTATGGTGAAGTTTTCGCCGGTAGCCGCTTTCGCCTCGACCGCCGCTTCGTGCATTCTTCTCAGCTTTATGCTCGCCAGAATTACCATATATACTCCGAGAAGTAACGTCCAGCCCGCTATCAGCGCGCCTAACGCCGTAACCACTTCCCACATGGTGTAACCGTGCGCAAACGGTATGATTATGGAAATCTGTAAGTTGAACAGCGATATGAACGCCACTACGGTGTTGATGTTCTTGAGCGCGAAAATCACCGGCTCTTTACGGTTGCGGGATTTGGCGACTCCCGAGATTGCGACGCTTATTTTCGTGATGGCGAAGATTGAGTTGACGACTATATTGAATATTCCGCCGCCTTTGGGATAGGAGCCTATGGTCATCTGAATGATGGGCGCGACCATTATGCCTGCCACCGCGGGAAGGCACGCCCCCGTGACGAGGAATATTATCCACTGCGCTTTGATACCTCTTTTTTCGACGTGGAGCCTGTCCGAAATGATTATCGCCGAACGTAGCACGTATAATGCGGTGTACATACCGAGTAGGGACGCGTACCACGCCGAAAGATGCGTTATCGCCATCACCAAAAGATATATTATAAATCCCAGATTCGATATCGAGGTGATAAACGCGAAAAACAAAACTCTGTATTTATAATCGGAAAGAAATTTATTAAATACGGGTATTTTTTTGAGAGCTGCGGCGAAGTCGCTCATCGCAAATTCCGAAGCCGTCTTGTGTATCGAATTACGGAAAATTATCGCAAGAGTGAGCGCCGTGACAATGGAAAGCCCGGTCAGGAATACGGTAAGTTTGACAAAACCGGTCACGGCGGTGTCCAGCCCGAAAAGCATAAGAGAAACCGCGCTCAGGCACAACGCTATTGCCGAGCTGAGGACTACCGCTATGAATTTCCCTTTGTCGCGGGTATTTTTCTCTTCCTGAGACATTATGTAGCGCGCCGCCGAAAGACGTCAAATTTCTTTTCTGTCCGAAAGAGCTTTACCGAGCGTCATTTCGTCGGTGTATTCTATCTCGGAACCTACCGGTATGCCGTGCGCGAGACGGGTAACTTTAATTCCGAGCGGTTTGATGAGCCTCGCGATGTACGCCGCGGTCATCTCGCCGGAAACGTCCGGATTGGTCGCCACGATGACTTCTTCGACGCCGTCGAGCCGCGTGAGCAATTCTTTTATCCTTATCTGCTCCGCGCCGATACCTTTCTGGAAATCGAGAGTACCGTGAAGTACGTGATACAGCCCATCGTAAGTGCCGAGCTTCTCGAAAGCGGTCACGTCGCGCGGCTCGGCGACAACGCATATTACCCGCTTGTCGGCGGTAAGACAGCGCTCGCATACCTCGCGATCGGTGTAGTTGCCGCATTCGGAACAGAAATGTATTTCCGCCTTCGCGCGCATTATCGCGTCCGCGAATTCGCTCGCTTCGGCTTCGCTCATGTCTATGAGCGCGTATGCGTAACGCGTGGCGGTCTTCAGCCCAACGGCGGGCAGTTTGCGGAATTCCGCTATGAGCGCCGACAGCGCTTCTGGTTGCATCAGAAAAGCCCTCCGGGTATTCCGCCGGTGAGCGGGCCCATTACGCGCTGCTGTTCTTCTTCCACCAGTTTAATGGCTTCGTTGAACGCCGCCGTAATCATATCTTCGAGCATTTCGACGTCGTCGGGATCCACCGCTTCGGGTTTGATCTTTATGGAAGTGAGCGTGCGGTCGCAACCCATGACCACTTCCACCATTCCGCCGCTCGAAGTGGCGACTACTTCTGTTTCCGCAAGTTCTTTCTGCGCCTCGGCAAGTTTCTGCTGCATCTGTTGCGCCTGGCGCATCAGCTGTTGCATATTGCCACCGCCGCCTCCGAATCCGTTGAATTTAGCCATAGATACCTCCGTATCAGTTTATTCCCGCTTTCGCGGCGCAGTTACGCCCGAGCGGATAGGGTTTGAATTATTTTGTCTGTTTCTTCTCGGTGAGCTTGCTTCCGAACAGATCTACGAGCCGCATCCTGTCTTCCGGTTTTGCTTTGCCGCTTTCCTTTTTCTCACCGATGCATTTGAACGCGTAGCCCGCGTCTCCGGTCACCGCTTTGAGAGCCGCAGCTATCACCCCTTCGTAAGAGGGATCTGTCAACTGCGTGTAGCTCGCCGCGTCGTGTACGCGTACCGTCAGCGTCTTGCCTTCGAGTTCGTAATCCTCCTGCGAGCGTAACGCCTGATACAACAGTCCGTATCCGTTCTCCCTAAGTTCAGTTATCATCAGCCCCATAAGACGTACCGCTTTGTCGCTTGCGCTCTTGCGCTGCGGCGCGCTCTCGAAGACCGTAGTTTCTTCCGTTGCGGTATCCTTTTTCGCAAGCGAAGATACCCGTTCTGCGACTTGCTGTTCGCTTACTTCGGGAACGGCGGGCTTGACGGAAACTACCGCGCCGCCGAATTCGAGCTCGCGCAGCTGCTTTTCGAGCGCGCTTATGCGCGAGGCGAGCGCCTCGACGCCCGGCTCCGTATTCATCTCAGCCGCCTGTACGAGCACAGCCTCGAAAATTATCCTCGGCTGGGTGCTGTAGCGCAGCGCGTTTTCGACGCCCGCAAGCAGGCGCATCGCCCGAGAAATACGGAAATTATCGTATCTGTCGGCAAGTTCTTTAGCCGCTTTGTATTCTTCGTCGTTGTAGCTGCCGCGATAGCCGTTTACGTTTTTCACCGTAAGCAGTTCGCGGAAGAATTCCGAAAGCTCTTTGTTGAGAGTGGTAAGACCTTTGCCGCGCTCGTAAACCTTGTCGGTTAACGTAAGTATGCTCCCCGCGTCGCCTGAGAGTACCGCCGAAGCGAGAGCGCTCAACGTGCCGAAGTCGGACGCGCCAAGCACTTCGAGCACCGCAGGTACGGTGAGTTTGTCGGGAGAATATGAGAGGCACATGTCCGCAAGCGAAAGCGTGTCTCTCACGGAGCCTTCGCCGTGGACGGCGAGTATCTCCGCCGCTTCGCGTTCGTAAGCGTAGCCTATGTCGTCGAAAATGTTCCCGAGCAAAGTCGTGAGCTCCGTTTTCGACACCAATCTGAAGTCGAAACGCATACAGCGCGACAATATGGTCTGCGGCAGTTTATGCACTTCGGTGGTGGCGAGTATGAAGATCACGTGGGCGGGCGGCTCCTCGAGCGTCTTGAGCAACGCGTTGAATGCCGAAGCCGAAAGCATGTGAACTTCGTCTATAATATATACCTTATATTTGCCTACGGTAGGGGGATATTGTACGTTTTCCTTGAGCTCGCGGATCTCGTCCACGCCGTTGTTGCTCGCGGCGTCCATTTCGATTATATCGATATTGTCGCTTCCCGCGAGCGCGCGGCACACTTCGCATTTGCCGCAGGGCGAGCCGTGCTCAGGGTGAAGACAATTAACTGCGCGCGCAAAAATTTTCGCCGAGCTCGTTTTGCCCGTTCCGCGCGTGCCGGTGAACAGATACGCGTGTCCCACCGTACCCGCTTCTATCTGGTTGACGAGCGTGGTGACGATATGACTCTGACCTATGACCTTGTCCCACGTCGCGGGACGGTATTTGCGATATAACGATACGTACGCCATTTAATTTAACCCGATCTAACCCTTTTCGTCGCGTCGATATTACGCCGGCTCTATCTCCAAAGCGGCAAGGAATTTCGCGAAGGATTCCTGCCCTGCTTCGGTGTTCTTGAAAACTGCCGTGCATTCCAGTATTCTTACGCAGGTTTCGTTTACGTATTTGACTATAAGCGCCTCGGCGTCGTCGATGGAATTAGCCGTGCCGTTGTCGTTGGTAAGCTGCATTATCATGCCGAGATGCTTCGAGAGGGGATCGGTTTCGTCACTGAGCGCCGCGAAATCGAGAGGAGCGGAACCGCTGAGAATGTCCACTATGCCGCGTATCTCGCTCGCAAGCCTTCCCGGAAGTATGAACGTGCCCATCGCTTCGATAAGCCCGATACCCTCCTTCTTTATATTGTGCATATCTTCTGTAGGATGATAAATGCCGTAAGGATGTTTCTCGTCGGTACGGTTGTTGCGCAATATCAGATAAAGCGTGTAGTCGCCGTTCTCGACGGTGGCTATGGGCGTTATCGTGTTATGAGGAGCGTTGGTCTCCGCTATTACCCCCACGGAAGTGTCGGTGTATTTGCGCCATTTCGCGAGTATCGCGGAAGCCACCGCTTCGACGTCGGCGCGTACTTTGCCGGAAAGTTTGACGACGGAATTGTACCAGTCCAGGATACCGATATTGACGCTCGGGTATGCCTTAGAGGCGAATTGCCTTCTGACGGGACGGGAGAACATGGGCAATACCTTCTTGCCGCCTTGATAGTGCTCGTGGGCAAGGATACTGCCGCCGACTATGGGAAGATCGGCGTTGCTTCCTATGAAATAGTGGGGGAACATCTCGACGAAATCGAGCAGTCTTACGAAAGTTTTGTCCGTTATGGACATCGGATGATGCTCCGCGCTCACCGCTATGCAGTGCCCGTCGAAATATACGTAAGGGCTGAATTGCATGAACCACGGCTCGTCGTTGAGATAAAGCGGTATAACGCGGATCGTCTCACGCGCCGGATGGCGCGCGTTACCGTCGAATCCGAGATTGTCGAGGCACAAAAGGCATTTCGGATAATTCGTCGCGGGCGCGTTGCGCTCGCGGGCTACCTGCTCGTTGCTTTTTTCGGGTTTGCTCAAATTGATGGTCACCGTAAGATTGCCGGTAGGAAATTCCGCCGTCCATTTGATGTTTTTGTTTATGTCGACCATCCTTATGTAATTGCTGTTTACGCCTATTTTATTCAGATATTCCGTCGCGGCTTCTGTGCCTTCGTTGGCGGCTATAGCGTCGAATTCCGCAATCACTACGCTCGGCGCGGGTGTGACAAGTCCCATTACGCGGGTCTCGAAAAGCAGCTTTTCGCTCTCGTCCGCAAGCCCGTTAGCCACGGCGTAGTTCACGATCGGGTCGAGTATCCCCGTCTGCAACGGCGGAATTTTCGCGTCCGCCGCGGACGGCTCGCTCAATCCGAACATAGCGAGCAACCTGTTCCGCGCGTAAATGGCGTCGAAAGTGCTCAGGTGAAGGTTATCTTGCGCGTATGCGACAAGATTAGCAAGTAACTTACCGATGGGTGCGTTTTGTTTAGGCATAGGAGATCCTTATCTATATTGTTATATTGAGATGCGAATATATTTTTTGTTGTTTACTTATCAACTCTTATGTGCTATAATGGCGATATCAATATTATATATGGAGAAGACGATTTTGGCAATATTATACGATAAAAAAAGTTTGCTCGAAAACAAGAAATTTCTCGCCGCGGCGGAGGAGATATACGCTTGCGACGTCGAAAAATCCGCTGAAAGAGTGGCGAATCTCGTTGCGGAACATACC
This sequence comes from uncultured Clostridia bacterium, assembly GCA_944350065.1. Classification (GTDB taxonomy): domain Bacteria; phylum Bacillota; class Clostridia; order Christensenellales; family DTU072; genus Stercoripulliclostridium_A. Next base: position 21,375 of record CALVOD010000002.1, on the reverse strand, counting down.
AAATCCGTTGAAGGCGAAACGATACTTTTCAGCTCGCCCGGCAGAATAGAGGTATGCGGCAACCACACCGACCACAATAACGGTAAAGTGCTTGCGGCGGCGGTATCGGTGGATCTTCTCGCGGCTGTCACGCCGCTTAAGGAGCGCAAGATAGTCGTTAAGAGTCTCGGTTACCCCGCGGTGGAAGTGGATATCGACGACCTCGAGCCGAAAAAGGACGAGGAAGGAACTTCTTTCGCGCTCGTACGCGGCGTCTGCCGCGCGCTTAAAGACCGCGGATACGCTCTCGGCGGCTTTTACGCGACGACCGTTTCGGACGTGTTCAAGGGCGCGGGAATGAGTAGCTCGGCGTCCTTTGAAGTTTTCGTGGCGGAAGTCGAGAACGCGCTTTATAACGGCGGCGTCGTTTCCGCCGTGGAGAAAGCCATAATCAGCCAATATGCCGAAAACGTGTTTTTCGGCAAGCCTTCGGGACTTATGGACCAGTCGGCGATCGCTATAGGCGGAATAAGCTATATCGATTTTCTCGATCCCGCCGCTCCCGAAGTGGAGAAGCTCAACTGGGAATTCAACGATACCGCCGTGTTCGTGGTCAACTGCGGAGGAGACCACTGCGAGCTTACGCCGCAGTATGCCGCCATCCGCGCCGAAATGGAAGAAGTGGCTTCTCTGTTCGGTCAAAAGAAGCTGCGTTTCGTGGACGCGGGCGAATTTTACACTTCCATATCCGCTATCAAGGATAAGGTAAGCGGCAGGGCGCTTCTCAGGGCGATGCACTATTTCGAAGAAAACGACAGGGTGGAAGCATTACGCGAAGCCATTCGCGACGGAGACGAGGACGTAGCGTACGCGCTCATAGTCGCTTCGGGCGAATCTTCTTATAAAAAGCTCCAGAATTGCTATGCCGAAGGCGATCATTCCGAGCCGATACCGCTTGCGCTTGCGCTGTGCGAAAGCTACGACGGCGTCCGCGCGTTCCGCGTACACGGCGGCGGCTTTGCGGGAACGATACTCGTATTCGTCGATAACGACGCCAAAGAAGAATTCAGGGCTTATATGAGCGGAATATTCGGAGAGGAAAACGTCCACATGCTCAAAATCCGCAACAGCGGCGCGGTGATGCTCGACCTTGACGAATAGTCGCGGAGGGTTTGGACGTGCTGTGCGATATACATTGGACGGGTAAAGTGAGCTCCGTCGCCTTCACTATAGGCGGCAGGGACATAGCCTGGTACGGAATAATCATCACCTGCGCCATGCTCGCGGGCCTTGTTGCCGCGGTGATAAGAGGTAAAAAACATAACCTCACCATAGACGATTTCGTAGAAATATTCATAATAGCCATTCCGCTTGCCATAATCGGGGCGAGAATAGGATACGTGATGGTTCGTCCCGAATATTTCCCTTCGGATTTCGGCCGGGACGATTTCGTGAACGTGATAGCGGTGTGGGACGGCGGTCTCACGATAATGACGGGCGTTCCTTTCGGCGTGCTCGGCGGCGCTATCTGGTGTAAATGGCGCAAAGTCAATCTCATCGACGTTGCGGATATCGTCATACCTGTGGTACTGCTTTCGCAGGGGCTCGGCAGATGGGGAAATTTCTGCAATCAGGAAATTTTCGGCGCGGAAATAACCAATCCCAATCTTCAGTTTTTCCCGATAGCCGTGTATATCGCGAGACTTGACGGCTTTTATCAGGCGCTTTTCTTCTACGAAATGGTGATGGATATCGCCTTCTTCGTGGCGATGATGATAATATTGAGGCATCTGAAAGTGCGCGGCGCGGGCTCGCTGATGTATCTTTTCTCGTATTGTCTTATCCGTTTCGTGATGGAATTCATCCGCGACGACGGGCACATTTACGACGTGTTCAATTATACGCAGGTCATCTGCGGCATACTCGTGTTTGTTTCGGCGGGACTGCTCGCTTACCTAATTGTACGCGACGTGAAAAAAGGCAAAACGGTGTGGTACGGTAAGGGCGGTATTCCGCCGGAAGAAACGGTGCAGATACACCCGTATCACAAACCGAGTAAAAAAGACGCCGGCGCCGGTAAATAATATTCTGACTCGCGCGGAGCGTTCGTTTGCGTTCCGCGCGATATTCATTTTACGGAACGGAAACGCGGTTGAACTCGTAAAACGCGGATAAACGGTGAAAAGCGGGGAAATAAAATACAAAACAAAAATCAATCAAAATTACAAGCAAGAATCGGTATGAGAAATTTAACGTTATTGACGGATTTGTATCAATTCACGATGATGAACGGCTACGCCGAAACGGGTATGGCGGACAGAGAGGCGGTATTCGACGTCTTTTTCAGACCTGCGGCGTATCTCGATTTCGCGGTGGCGGCGGGACTCGAGCAGGCGGTGGATTATATCAACAATCTGCATTTCGAGGAAGACGACATAGCCTATCTGCGCTCGCTGAATTGTTTCGGCGAAAAGTTTTTCGAGCGCATAAAGAATTTCCGTTTTACGGGCGACCTTTACGCGGTGCGCGAAGGTGAAATGGTATTCCCGTACGAGCCGCTCGTCACGGTGAAAGCGCCATTGTTCGAGGCGCAGCTCATCGAAACGGCGCTTCTCAACATGATAAATCACCAAACGCTGATCGCCACCAAAGCGATGAAAATGGCAAACGAAACCAAAGGCGGTATCGCGGAATTCGGGCTGCGCAGGGCGCAGGGACCGGACGCGGGCATATACGGCGCGAGGGCGAGCATGATAGGCGGCTGCGTAAGCACCTCCAACGTACTCGCGGGGAAAATGTTCGGCGTAAAGGTCAGCGGCACCCACGCTCACAGCTGGGTGATGAGTTTCCCGGACGAGCTTTCGGCATTCCGCAAATACGCCGAGCTTTATCCGGACGCCTGCCTGCTTCTCGTGGACACTTACGACACTCTGGGAAGCGGCGTTCCCAACGCGATCAAGGTCTTTGACGAGCTCAAGGCGAAAGGTTATAAACCGCTCGGCATAAGACTCGATTCGGGCGACCTCGCCTACCTTTCCAAACAGGCGCGCAAGATGCTCGACAAAGCGGGACACGCGGACGCGAAGATCTTCGCTTCGGGCGATATCGACGAACACATAATCGCTTCCCTTAACGCTCAGGGCGCAAAAATAGACGTGTGGGGAATAGGCACCAAACTTATCACGGCTTCTCCCAACCCCGCTTTGGGCGGCGTTTACAAGCTCGCGGCGATACAGGACGAAAAGGGAGATTGGCATCCCAAAATGAAGATTTCGGATACCCCCGAAAAGATTACCAATCCCGGATTTAAAACTTTCTACAGGATCTACGATTCCCGCGGAAAGGCGGCTGCCGACCTGATAGCGCTACGCGGAGAGAAGTTCGACGAGGGTAAGCCGCTTACGATATTCCACCCGATAGAGACCTGGAAGCGCACGACGTTCGAAAAGTATTCGATGCGCGAAATACCCGTCAAGGTTTTCGAAGGGGGAAGACAGATTTACGAGATACCTTCGCTTGCGGAGACGGTGGCTTTCGCAGTCAAATCGAAAGGCGAATTCTGGGAAGAATACAAGCGCCTCACCAACCCGCATATTTATAAAGTCGACCTTTCGGACGGACTGTACGATCTGAGAAAGTCGCTTATGCTGAACGCGCGTCGCTCTAATCCGCGCAAATAAGATATTTTTCGAGGTATTACGCGGGGGCAGTGCGGTTATAATCCGCTTATGCCCGGAATATTTACGCGTAAAAAGAAGTACGTTAAAGAGAGAAAAACGAAGGACGCCTACGCGCCGCTTCCCGAGGAAGCGGGCGCGCAGGCGGAGCGCATCGCCGCGCTCCGAGCGGAAGTGGAGAGACTTACCGCGGAACTCAACGAGTACCGCGGCGAGGAGCGCGAAATTCGCGACGCGCTCAATTTCGCGCGGGCGAGATCGGAGGAATACGAAAAAGAAGCCCGTATCCGCTTCGCGCTCGAAGCGGAGCGGCTCGCCGCATACCGCGACAAATGGCGTTCGCGCCTCAACGCGCTCGGCAGCGCCGAAAAACTCGGAGAAGAAGTGCTCGAATGTCAGCGTTTTTTCGGGGATTGCGTGAAGGAGCTTTCCGCGGTCATAGAGGGCGAGCCGTTGCCGAGCGATCCGCCGCGGGATCAGTATTACAGCGAGTGCGTGCGGCTGAACGAACTGGGCGTGAGCGCGGATACCTCGGAGCGCCGTTTAAGCGACGAGGAGCTCGACATACTGCTCACGCAACTGGGGAATAAATAGCGAATCGTATTGACTTAATTTAATATTTAAGGTATATTTTTATTATTCCGTAATTTCGGAAGATACCGTTTTTTCGGTAAGGAGCAGATATGGCGTTGAAGCGCGAAGACGTTGCAGAAAACAGAAAATGGGATCTCTCGTCCCTTTTCGCAAGCGAAAAGGAATACGAGGAAACGAGCGTATCCGTATCGGAGAAGCTCAAGGAAATAGCGGCGTACGAAGGTAAACTAGACGAAAACAACGTCCTTCAATGTCTCCGTTTGTCGTCTGAGACCGGCAGGGCGCTCGAAAGGCTTTACGTTTACGCAAACTTACGCAAGGACGAAAACACCGCCGACGCGGAAGCGCAGGCGAGAGCGGAAAAGATAGGCATACTCGCCGCAAAATGCGCTTCGGCAACCTCTTTCATCAGCGCGGAGCTTGCCAAATTTTCGGTAGGAACGCTGCGCCGTATGGCGGCAAAAGAGGAATTCGAGCCTTTCTCCGTGATGCTCAACGACGTTATCCGCGAGAAAAAACATATTCTTTCGGCTAAAGAAGAAAAAATCATGTCGGAAATATCGGCGTTTACCGGAGATTTCCGCAATATTTTCATGATGTTCGACAACGCCGACATTAAATTCGGCAAGGTATGCGTTGACGGAGAGGACGTCGAGCTCACGCACGGAGCCTATTCGGTGCTTCTGCAAAATCCGTCTCAACAGGTGCGCAAGGAGGCTTTCGAAACTTATTACGCTTCTTACCGCGCGGCGCTCAACACGGTTGCCGCGACTTACGCGGGCTCCGTCAAGAAGGATTGCACCATGTCCGCTTTGCGCGGTTTCCCGTCCGCTCTCGCAAGAGCGTTGTACGCGGACGATATCAAAAATTCCGTTTACGACAACCTTATTTCAGCCGTGCACGACGCCACGCCTTACGTGCACGATTACGTCCGCTACCGCAAAAAAGCACTCGGACTTAAAGAACTGCACATGTACGATCTGTACGTGCCGATAACCGACGACTACAGATTGGAGATGGAATACGACGACGCTTACGCGCTCGTCGAAGAAGCGCTCGCGCCCCTCGGCGCGGAGTACCGCGAATTGCTCGAAAGAGCGCGCTCGGAGCGCTGGATAGACGTGGAAGAAACGGTCAACAAGAGATCGGGCGCGTATTCGTGGGGAATGTACGACAGCAATCCTTACGTGTTGCTCAATTACCGTAAGACGGCGCACGATGTGTTCACGATAGCGCACGAGCTGGGACATTCCATGCACAGCCATTATTCCCGCACGAGCCAATGCTACGAAAAAGCCGATTACAGTATTTTCGTCGCGGAGATAGCCTCCACGGTGAACGAAGTGCTTCTGCTCAAGCACCTTATGGCGAAAACGGGCGGCAAAGCTCGCAAATATCTACTTTCGTATTATCTCGATATGTTCAGGACGACGGTGTTCCGTCAGACGATGTTTGCGGAATTTGAAAAGTTCGCGCACGCAAGATACGAGTCGGGCGCGCCGCTCACCGCCGAGAATATGAGCGCAGAGTACCTCAAACTGAATAAATTCTATTACGGCGACGGAGTCGTATCCGACGACGACATAGCGATAGAATGGTCGCGCATACCGCATTTTTATAACGCGTTCTACGTCTATAAATATGCTACCGGTATGATCAGTGCGGTAAACATAGTCAAAAAATTGCTTACAGAAGAAGGCTACGTGGAGAAATACAAAGCCTTCCTGTCGGCGGGCGGCTCCCTGTATCCGCTCCCGACGCTTGCGCTTGCGGAGGTGGACCTTACGAAAAAAGCGCCCTTCGCTTACGCGATGCGCGAATTCAGAGACGCGCTGAAAGAGATGAAGAAATTATGAAGAAAACCGCTACCGTGTTCAAAGTGGGCGTGATAATGCTCGCAATAGCCGCAATTATCGTGATAGTGTACGGTTCGGTAGCCGGAGCTACGTTTTCGCGTGCGGACGTGAAAGTATACGAAAGCGGTAAGCCGAACGTGAGACCGGTTGAGATAATATATAACTCGTTGCTGTTCACCAACGGCAACTACAAGTACGGTATTCAGGTTTACGTAGACATAGAAGCGCTTACCGCGGGGGTAAGCTCTGTTACCGGCGCTACTCAGATAGCCGAAGCCGTTTCCGCAAGGCTCAAAACGGTTTACGACAGATTTACTTCTGCCGGCATGAAAGCGGAGTATGACGAAGAAGGGTATTTCATAGACGCCGTGCTTGCGGAGTACGCCGACGCGGAAGCTCTTTCGATAGCCAACGGCGAAACCGGTTACGACGTGAGTTCTTCGTCGGGCACCTTGTATAAAGGATTTTTCTTTTCCGATTACGTGGTAAGCTACCGGACGGCTTTTGCGGACGCGGAGGAAGATAATTATCTTAATTACGTTTACGACGAGCTGACGGCAGACAATTTAATCCCGCCTTCCGATATAGATTTCGTATTCAATTACGGCACGGCGTATTCTTCCGAACTCATAGAGTCCGACGCCGATTACGTATATAAATTCAAAGCGCCCGACGGCAGAGAAAGCTACGTGCACGAATTCAGAATGTCCGTCGACGAGCGCGCGAGAGAAATAACGCTCGTGCAACATTCGCCCAATACCGTAAGCTGGTATCTCATCGTCATCACCGCGGCGATAATCGTCACGGGAGCGACGTTCGTCGCCGTAGGCGTGAAAAGGGGAAAGGAAAACGCGGCGCTTTAATTAAACACTTCACCTTCAGGCTTGTAAGAGCCCGTACCACGGAGAAAGCTATATGAGTGAGAAAGAGATCAACGATTCCAAACAGGGGTACAGACAGTATCCCAACAATTTCGAAGCGGAGCAGTACGTTTTGTGCTGTATGCTTATCGACGGCGAAGTGCTCGCCGACGTCGCGCCTACGATTAACGCCGATTATTTCTATAATCCGAGACACAAAACCATTTTCGACGCGATGCAGTCGCTTTTCAATAAGGGCGTTTCCGTCAACGTGATTACCGTAAACGACGTACTCACCAAGACCAATAAGACCGATATCGATATGCTCGGTTACCTTACCGACCTCACGCAGATAACTCCGAGCGCCGTCAATTACCGCGACCATCTCGATATTCTGCGCCGCGACATGATAATGCGCAGGCTTATTTCCATAAGTAAGGACATAGCGGAGGACGCATATACCTCGCAGGACGCGGAAAGCTCAGTGAACAACGCCGAGCGTCTCATCTACGGCATCAACCTTGCCGCTACTTCGAGCGGTCTCGAGCATATCGAAGCGCCGAGCTCCCGCTTCTTGAGAAGACTCGAGCAAATGGCGATAAATCCTTCCGCGCGTAAGGGACTTAAAACGCACTTTCCCATATTGGATAAATTGACCAACGGACTTCAGCCGGCGAGCCTTATTATTTTAGCGGCGCGTCCTTCGGTGGGTAAAACCTCTTTCGCGCTCAATATAATATCCAATATTATCAAAGAGCGGGACGACGCCGTGGTGGCTATGTTCTCCCTCGAAATGTCCGCCGAGCAACTCGTGCAAAGGATACTCGCCACCAATACCGGCGTGGATATGGGCAAATTGAGCAGCGCGCGCCTCAGCGAAAGCGACCAGACCGAGCTTTGGAGCGCTCACGTCGAGGCTTCGAATTGCAGAATATATTTCGATTCCACATCCATGCAGACTCCGGGAAACATAGCGAGCAAATGCAGACGTCTTAAATCCATGACCGCGGACAAGAGACTCGATCTCGTGGTAGTGGACTATTTGCAGCTAATGGCGAACGACCAGAACAAGATCCGCGCTTCCTCAAGCCGACAAAACGACGTATCGGACATCAGCCGTATGATGAAGATGATGGCTATGGAATTGCAGTGCCCGGTAATAGCGTTGTCTCAGATGTCGCGCAGTATCGAAGGGCGCGACGACAAGCAACCGAGGCTTTCGGACCTGCGCGAATCGGGAGCGATAGAGCAGGACGCCGATATGGTAATGTTCCTTTCGAGAGAGAACGAGGAGGAGAAAACCAAAGAGGCTTGCAATATCATTCTCGACATAGCCAAGCACCGTAACGGCGAGCTGGCGCAGATAAGATACGTGTGGGAAGGGCGGCATGTGCGTTTCACCGAGTCCGCCGACCAGGCGATATACGCTTTCCCGAAAACGACTTCGAAGAAAAAGTCCGCTTCCGACGAGTGATTTCGTCAGGATAGAAGCCGAGAGGAATAACGGAGCCCGTACCCGATATAATATGGTATGGGCTTTTCTGTTGCGGTCAAAGAGATAATGCTGGATAAAATAACCTTCAGCGCGGGCGAAAAGATATTTATCGAAGGTCACCGCGGCATATCTTCGTACACTCCCGAGGAGATGGTGGTGCGCATAACGGGCGGCACCGTCGTCATTAAAGGGGAGTCGCTCGAGATAAGCGAAATGAACGGCGACGAGCTGTCCGTAACGGGCAAAATCCGCGCGGTGGAAAGGAGAAAGAAGGGTGAAAAAGCTGAGAAGTGAGCGCGTGAAAGGAAATGACGAAAGAGGAGACTCGTTCGAAATTTTTTCAGGTAAAGCGGAAATAATTTGCGAAGGCTCTCCCGCATACACGTTGAATCTTCTCACTTTAGGCGGGATAAAGGTACGCAACGTAAAGACGGATAACGACAAGACGCGTTTTACTCTTACGGAAGCGGAGCTTCCGCAAGCCGAAAAAATTCTTACCGAAAACGGAAGGGAATATACCGTCACCGGGGTACGCGGACCGAAGCGCGGAATAAGGGAATTTTTCAGGCGGTACGCGCTTATAGCCGGGGTGCTGATATCCTGCGCGCTCGTCTATATTTACAGCACGCTCGTTGCGGAAGTGGAGATTCGCGGGCTCGAAAACGTCAGCGAAAGCACCGTCGCGGAGGCGGTGTCGGAGTATGTCGAAACGCCTAGGCTGTTTGCCTATCCCGACCTCGAAAGCATCGAAAAAGCGGTGCTCGGATGCGACGGCGTAGCGTACGCCAAAGTCGTCAGAGAGGGGAAACGCATTATAATAGAAGTCGTCGAGGAGCTTCCCGAACAGGAAATTACGGATACCCAAAGCCCAATACCGTTGCTTGCGCGCGAAAGCGGGACAATAACCCGAGTAGTGACGCTTAGAGGGACTGCCGCCGTGGATTGCGGGGACGAAGTCAAAGCGGGCGACGTACTCATAGCGCCGTATGTGGAGGCGGGCGAAAACGCCCCTGTGCCGGTGCGCGCCATGGGCATAGTGGAAGCGCGGGTTACACGTACCGAGCAGCTCGAGTATGCCGACGAAGCGAGCTTTACCGCGCGCGCCGCTACGGATATCGAAGCGCGCAAAAACGAATTTTGCGCATCTCTTGCCGATTACGAAATATTCGCAGGTTCGTCATTTAGCGTCAAAAAGCTGGACAAAAGTATAACGATAAGTATATACTATGAAGTAATAACGCGCATTTCCTGATGTGCGACCGTGCGGGCGCGCCCGCCATTTACTTACGAAGGGATATGATATGGCTGACAACAAAATCCGTAAAAACAGACCCGCCCTGCCGATGAGACTTACGGACGGCAAAATAAGACTGGTAGCCGTACAGGTGCTGTTTATGATAGGAGTTTCGCTTATACTCGCCATGCTCGTGCGCCTCGTTTCTCTCGATAACGTGAGCGGCGCAGAGGACGTTTTCAACGGCAGGGTATGGCTTCAGATACTCATTCTCACCGTCATAATGACTATCATTATGTCCACGCTTCTGCTCTACGCATATTACGTCAGAAAAGACGCGGACGATTCCAAGCATAAGCTCTTGCCCGTGCTCGCCACTTCGGTGACGCTCACTTTCGCGCTCGCGCTCGTCTTCGGAAGACTTATTTCGTTGTACGCCGCTCCGCTTACGCTCTGCTCGCTGCTCGTCGCGGCACTCATCGACAAACGCGTCGGTGTCGTAACCAATATACTCATTTCGCAGGCTTTCTATCTTACTTACGTTTTCGTTTTCGGCAGCGCGAAAGTGGTGGAAAGCGCCGCCGCCCTCATAACTTCCATGGTGGCGTCCATCTTCCTTATCGTCTTCATCGACAAAGCCAATAACCGCCTTAAATTTACTTTGACGGGCTTCATCGTCGGTATTTGCACTGCGGTGCTTCCGATACTCATTAACCTCGTCATCGATTCCTCCGACGCCGCGGCGATATTGATGAGCGGACTCTGGAGCTTCGTCTCGGTGGTGCTTTCGATAGGTCTGTTTATGATTATCCTGCCCGTTATGGAGTTCCTTTTCAGGCTCGACACGGGCTTCCGTCTCGCGGAGCTTTGTTCGCTCGATAACCCGTTGCTCAAGAGGCTTGCGCAGGAAGCGCCCGGGACTTTCAATCACAGCATGGTGGTCGGCAACCTCGCCGAGCTGTGCGCGGACGCCATCGGCGAAAACAGTCAGCTCGCCAAAGTCTGCGCCTATTACCACGACGTGGGTAAAACCAAAAATCCCCAGTATTTCATCGAAAATCAAAAGGGCTACAACCCCCACGACGACGTTATCCCCGAGGTGAGCGTTTCGATGATAGTCAGCCACGTGACCGAAGGAAGCGCGATGCTGCGTAAAGAAAGATTGCCCGATATAGTGGCGGACGTGGCTCTGCAGCATCACGGCACCACGCCGGTCAATTATTTCCTGTACAAAGCGCAGAATTTCACCGAGGACGACCTCGACAAAGCGGAATTCAGTTATCCCGGTCCCAAGCCGCAGACGAAAATAGCGGCGATAATAATGATAGCGGACACCGCTGAAGCGGCGAGCCGAGCCGTTTCCGGGCTCAAGACTCCCGAAAGTTACCGCGCTTTCGTGCGCAACATTATCAAGCAGAAAGCCGATTCCGACCAATTCAGCGAATGTGCGATAACGTACAAGGACTTGCAGATAATCGAAGACACTCTCGCCACCGCGATACCGTCCATTTATCACGGCAGGATAGAGTACAACAATAACAGGAAAGACAAATAACAGAATATTCGAAACAGAATATTCGAAACGGATAAAGACTTCCCGCGCGGCTTAAAAGCGAAGCCGAGAGGCGCGCGAAACGCACCGGAGAGCGCGAGTTCGACTCGCGTTCGAAGGTTTAGGATAAAATAAAATCAAAATACTTTCGGACCAATTTTATATGATAAATATTTATGACGCCGGCAAATTCGGCAATATCATCGTTAAATCTGTAAACGGCGCCCTCGGGCGTTTCGGTATAGACGCGGAAAGCGTGGAAGCGGAGATAGGTTTCATCGACGCGGAGCGCATGCGCGAGGTCAATGCGGAAACGCGCGGAGTGGACGCGGTGACCGACGTATTGAGTTTCCCGGCACTCGAAGCGAAACTTCCCTTCGATCCCGAAAATTATCCCGACGACCGCAATCCCGAAACGGGCGCGGTAATGCTCGGAGAAATATACGTTTGTCCGGAACGCGCCTTCGCGCAAGCGGCGGAATACGGACATTCGTTTTCCCGCGAAGTGGCGTTTTTGAGCGTTCACGGAATGCTTCATCTGCTCGGCTTCGACCACGAAGAAGAAGCGCAGCGGCTCGAAATGGAAAAATTACAGGACGAAATACTCGAATCGGCGGGAATTACCCGCGATTACGAGGACGGACTGACGGCGGAGGACGCTTTTTCGGACGAAGCGGACGAAGAATACGACGACGGTAGCGAATGCGAAGCGGAAGAAGTTACGGGAGGTTCCGCAAGCGTTGCGGAGCGCTCCGGAGTCGCCGTGATACTCGGCAGACCAAACGCCGGCAAATCTACTCTCATCAACGCCATAGTGGGCGAAAAGGTGGCTATAGTGAGCTGGAAGCCGCAGACCACGCGCAACCGCATAATAGGGGTATACAACGCGCCCGCATTGCAGATTGCGTTCGCGGATACGCCCGGTATCCATAAACCTAAGAACAAATTGGGCGATTTCATGATGAAATCGGTGAAAAACGCGATGGAAGGCGTAGACGCGGCGATATACGTGGTAGACGCGGAGAAAGGGTTCGACGAGGAGGACGACGCGAGAATTTCCGCGCTGACGCGCGCAGGCAACAATACCGTAGTGGCTGTCAACAAGGTGGACAGGGTAAGCAAGGAAAAGGTGGCGGAGATACTCGTTAAACTCAACGCCATAGAAGGAATAAAAGCCGTCGTACCGGTATCCGCGCTGAAAGAAAAGAACATTGACGTACTCATAGAGGAAACGGCGAAATTCATGCCGTACGGACCCAAACTGTATCCGGACGATCAGTACACGGACAGGAATATGCGTTTCATGACTTCCGAAATAGTGCGCGAGAAGGCGTTGAGGTTGCTCGATCAGGAGATACCTTACGGTATCGCCGTATCCGTCAACAAATACGAATACCGCGCCAACGGGATACTGGACATAGACGCCGACGTGATAGTGCAGAAGGCGGCGCATAAGCCTATAGTGCTCGGGAAAGGCGGCTCCATGATCAAGCGGATAGCGGAATATGCGAGAGAGGATCTCGAGAAAATGACTGGCTCGAAGATATTCCTTACGTTGTGGGTGCGCGTGAAAGAGGATTGGCGCGACGATACGGTATTGCTCAACAACCTCGGCTACGACGTGAAGAAGGATTCCTGAAGCGCGCCTTTTCTGCGACGCGCGAAAAGTTACGCAACGCGAAAACAATGCGGGCGATTTGCGCATAAACCTTGGGCGCGGGGACATACTTCGGGTATGGACGAACGTATCGAAACGGGTGAACCGATAGACAAACTTCTTCATGCCGCTTTCCGCTCGAGCGGCGACATAGGATACTATATGCTCTACTCCGCGCTGAAGCGTAAGAGGGGAGGAAAAACCACCGATGGAGATAAAGACTAAAGCGCTTTGCCTTACGGCGACGGACTACGGCGAGAAGGACAGATTGCTCGTTCTCGTAACTCCGGAATACGGCAAGATCGTCGCCCGAATAAAGTCGGTAAGGACCCCAAAGTCAAAATTAAAGGTCTGTGCTTCGCCGCTTTGTTTCGGAGAATACATACTCAACGCGAAGGCGGGACATTATACCGTGATAGGCGCTTCGCCCGAGAGTAATTTTTTCGGTTGCTGGTCCGACGTGGATAAAAATTGCGCCGCGCAGACGGTGACTGAAGCCCTCGACAAATTTACCGAGAACGGAGTAAGCGCTTCCGACGAGCTCGCGCTTGCGCTCCGCGCGCTGTACTGTATCGACGGCGGAGAGGGGTATCCCTACGTGTACGCCGCCGCCTTTCTTCTGCGCCTAATGCCCTGCGTGGGTATCGACGCGGACGAATTCGTTTCGCTTCCGCACGACGTGCGCTCCGCTTTCGCGGCGCTCGAAGACGCGCCGTTCGAGGACCTCGATTCCGTCGAGCTGACTCTTACGGACCTTGTCCGCGCGCTCACTCATATCGGGCTTATTTATCGCGTGCGCTCCGGAGAAACCCTCCGCGCCCTCGAAGCCGCAATACGTCTCATCAACGAAAACCGTTGAATCCGATCGTCGGATTTTTGACGGTTTTTTCGTACTTAATATTTTTTTACGCTTCGGCGAAGCGTTTTTCACCGTCAATCCACTATAAATATGTTTCGCCGCCGCGCACCCGTGCGGTCGTGCGCGTGAAAATTTATTATAAATATTCAAATTACTTGATTAGCGGCTCCGTTTCGGATATAATATTAGCGCTAAACAATATAATAATAAGTTTCACAGGAGATTACTTTATGACACAGTTCGTTTACTTGTTCAGAGAAGCCGACGGTAAAGACAAAGCCAAATTCGGCGGCAAAGGCGCGAACCTCGCCGAGATGACCAAACTCGGTATGCCCGTGCCCCCCGGACTTACCATTACCACCGAGGCTTGCACCCAGTATTACAAGGACGGCAAAAAGATCAACGACGAAATCCTCGCCCAGGTCTTCGAAAAACTCGCCGTGCTCGAGAAAGAGACCGGTAAGACTTTCGGCGACGTCGAAAATCCCTTCCTCGTTTCCGTAAGAAGCGGCGCAAGAGCTTCGATGCCCGGTATGATGGACACCGTTCTCAACCTCGGTCTTAACGACGTCAGCGTCGTAGGACTTGCCAAACTCACCGAAAACCCCCGTTTTGCGTACGACTGCTATCGCAGATTTATTCAGATGTATTCCGACGTCGTTGTCGGCGTAGGCAAAAACTTCTTCGAAAAAGTCATCGACGAGCTCAAGAAAGAAAAGGGCATCGTTCAGGATACCGAATTCACCGCGGAGGACCTTCAGGAACTCATCGCGAGATATAAAGAGTTCTACCGCAACGAAATGGGAGAGGATTTCCCGCAGGATCCCAAGAAGCAGCTCGTCGGAGCTATCGAAGCCGTTTTCCGCAGCTGGGATAACCCCCGCGCCATCGTTTACCGTCGTATGAACGACATCCCCGGAGACTGGGGTACCGCCGTCAACGTACAGTCGATGGTATTCGGCAATATGGGAGACACTTCCGGTACGGGCGTCGCGTTTACGAGAAGCCCCACGAACGGCGATAAACACCTTTACGGCGAGTTCCTTATGAACGCGCAGGGCGAAGACGTCGTTGCCGGCATCCGTACCCCATCGCCCATCGATCATCTTAAACAGACCAATCCCGCCGTTTACGAACAGTTCCTCGACATCTGCGGTCGTCTCGAAAATTATTTCCACGATATGCAGGACATGGAATTCACCATCGAACGCGGCAAACTTTATATGCTCCAGACCCGTAACGGCAAGCGTACCGCTCTTGCGGCCATCAACATCGCCGTCGACCTCGTGAAAGAGGGACTGTGCACCGAGGAAGAAGCGCTTCTCAAGATCGAGCCCAAACAGCTTGACGACCTCCTGCACCCCACTTTCGACAAGAGCGCTCTTAAGAAATCCGAGCCTATCGCGGCAGGACTTCCCGCTTCTCCCGGAGCGGCTTGCGGTAAAATAGCGTTCAGCGCCGACGAGGCGAAAGAACGCGCCAAGGCGGGTGAAAAAGTGGTTCTCGTCAGAGTCGAGACTTCGCCCGAGGACATCGAAGGCATGCAGGCTGCGCAAGGCATACTTACCGCTCGCGGCGGTCTGACCTCTCACGCGGCGGTTGTCGCCCGCGGTATGGGCGCTTGCTGCGTATGCGGTTGCGCCGCAGTCGAAATCGACGAGGAGAACGAAGTCTGCATCATCGCCGGTAAGAAATTCACCAGAGAGGACGTTATTTCTCTCGACGGCTCCACCGGCAACATTTACGTAGGCGCGATTCCCACCGTCAAGCCCGAGATCTCCGGCAACTTCGCCACCATTATGGAGTGGGCCAACAAGTATCGCAAGCTGCAGGTCCGCGCCAACGCCGACAACCCGAGAGACGCTTCCGTGGCGTACGATTTCGGCGCGCAGGGCGTAGGTCTTTGCCGTACCGAGCACATGTTCTTCGAAGCGGAAAGAATTCCCGCAGTGCGCGAGATGATCGTCGCTTCCACCGTAGAACAGCGCAAAGCCGCTCTCGCCAAACTGCTCCCGATGCAGAGACAGGACTTCATCGGCATCTATAAAGCGCTTCACGGCTATCCCGTGACCATCCGCTTCCTCGATCCGCCGCTCCACGAGTTCCTTCCCAGCAAGGAAGAGGACATCCGCGCTCTTGCCAAAGAGATGGGCATTTCCTACGAGCAGCTCCTCGAGACCGTACATTCTCTGCACGAGATGAACCCGATGCTCGGACATCGCGGCTGCCGTCTCGCGGTGACTTATCCCGAGATCGCCGAGATGCAGACCCGTGCCGTCATCGAAGCCGCCATCGCGGTCAATAAAGAAGGCGGCAACGTCAAAGCCGAAATTATGATTCCGCTCGTGGGCGACGTCAAAGAACTTGCTTACGTCAAGAAGGTTGTCGTCGATACCGCCGAAGCCGTTATGGCGGAGCAGGGCGTCAAAGTCGAATATATGGTCGGAACGATGATAGAGATTCCGCGCGCGGCGATCACTGCCGACCAGATTGCGAAAGAAGCGGAATTCTTCAGCTTCGGTACCAACGACCTTACCCAGATGACGTTCGGCTTCAGCCGCGACGACGCGGGCAAGTTCCTCGGAGATTATTATTCGAAGAAGATATTCGAATCCGATCCCTTCGCAAGACTCGACCAGACCGGCGTAGGCGAACTCGTCAGAATCGCCGTCGAGAAGGGCAAGAGCGTTCGTCCCAATATCAAACTCGGTATCTGCGGCGAACACGGCGGAGATCCTTCGACCATCGAATTCTGCCACAAAGTGGGACTCAATTACGTATCCTGCTCGCCTTACCGCGTACCGATCGCCATACTCGCGGCGGCTCACGCGGCTATCAAGAATAAATAATTCCGGTGATAGCATTAAAGTAAATTACCTTTGAAAACGCGGGGCTGTTTCGGCGTAAAACCTGAGACAGCCCCGAAATTATAATCGGGGGTGCTCTTACGCGGCGCGTAGCGCCCGCGCGAAAGCGGAGGAAAGAATATGAAAGAGGACTATCTTAAATTCGAAGCGGCATACCTTTCACCCTACGCGGTGAAGTCTTCCGAGACGGCGGGACGAGCCGTATGGGAGGAACCGTGTCCTTTGAGGACGGAATTTCAACGGGACCGCGACCGCATAGTCCACAGCAAGTCTTTTCGCAGGCTGAAGCACAAGACGCAAGTTTTTCTCGCGCCTTCCGGCGACCATTACCGTACCCGCATGACGCACACCATCGAGGTCATGCAGATAGCGCGCACGATCGCGAGGTGTCTGAAACTCAACGAGGATCTGACAGAAGCCATAGCTTTCGGGCACGACCTCGGGCATACTCCGTTCGGGCACATAGGCGAGCGTATTCTCGCCGCTGAAACGGGGCATTTCGAGCATAACGAACAGAGCCTGAGGGTAGTCACGGTGCTCGAAGACGAGGGCAAAGGGCTCAATCTTACCGCGGAAGTGCTGGACGGAATACTCGAACATAAGCAGAGCGGCAATCCCAAGACGCTCGAAGGCAGAGTCGTCGCGTTGAGCGACAGGATAGCATACCTCAATCACGATATAGACGACGGTATTCGCGCGGGACTGTTGAAAGAAGACGACCTTCCGCCATCGGTGGAAAAGGTGCTCGGCAAAGGCAAGCGCGCCAAAATAAACAGTATGGTAGGCGACGTCGTAAGAATGTCGCTTGATCGCGACGTCGTGGAGCAGTCTAAAGAATTCAAGGAAGCCACCGACGAATTGCGTCAATTTATGTTCGAACGCGTGTATTTTGCGGAGCACGCCTCTCAGGAAGAGGAACGCGCTCGCGAATGGCTAAGCAAATTATACGAATTTTACCGCGCGAATCCTTTGGAAGTTCCCGAATTTTACCGTTCGTTGTCTTCGAGCCCCGAGGTATACATAACCGATTATATGGCGGGGATGACGGACACCTACGTGATAAAGCAGCTCGAAAAATATTTCGGCTACAAATGGGACAGCGTATTATGAATTTACTTGACGACCTTAACGAAATACAACGTGAAATAGTCACGGACACCGAAGGCGCGGTGCTCGTGCTTGCCGGAGCGGGCTCCGGCAAGACGAGGGTATTAACGCGCAGAGTAGCGTATCTCGTCAGCGAAAAGCACGTGCCGGGCTACAATATTCTCGCGATAACTTTTACTAATAAAGCCACCGCGGAAATGAAAGAGCGTCTTAACGTCCTTCTCGGAGAGAACAACGGAGTGTGGGTATCCACCTTCCACTCGCTCGCGGCGCGCATTTTACGTAAATTCGCTTCGGACATAGGTTACGGCGCGAATTTTTCGATATACGACGAGGCGGACAGCAAGCGCGTCATAACCAAAGCGCTGCGCGAATTGCATCTAGACGGCTCCGCCATTAAAGACAGCGTCCGCGAACACATAAGTAAAGCTAAAAATTTCGGGTTTAATCCCGACGAATATTATGCGGAAATCAACGGCGACAACGAACACGCCGAGGACATAAGAAGGGTTTTCGAAAGATACGAGGAATTGCTCGTAACCTCCAACGCAATGGATTTCGACGACCTTCTGCACAAATTGAAATTTCTTTTCGAGAACAGCCCGGAGGCGATCGGTTACTGCCGCAACCGTTTCCGTTACGTGCACGTCGACGAATTTCAGGACACGAACAAAGTTCAATACGAACTCGTCAAAATGATAGCCGCGGACTCCGGGAACATCTTCGTCGTGGGCGACGACGACCAGAGCATTTACGGCTGGCGCGGAGCGGAGATAGGCAATATTCTCAATTTCGACAAAGAGTTCCCCGACGCCAAAGTATACAAGCTGACCGAAAACTACCGCTCAACTTCTACGATACTCGAATGCGCCAACAACGTGATACGCAACAACAGTCAAAGACACGGCAAAGAACTGTTCACCAAGCGTACCGGAGGAGTCAGAGTAGAGTATTTGTCCGCAAGCGGCGACCACGACGAAAGCGAATGGGTAGTAAGCAAAATAGGATACCTTATACGCTATAACGGATACCGTCCGAGCGACTTCGCGATACTCGTGCGCGCCAATTCGCTTACCAGACTTTTTGAACAGAAGCTCGGCGAAGCGCGCCTCGCTTACAAGGTTTTGGGCGGCTTCAAGTTCTTCGACCGCAAAGAAATTCAGGACGTTTTGGCGTACATGCGCATGATCGCCAACAGCCGCGACAACGAGGCAGTAGAACGTATCGTCAACTTCCCCGCAAGAGGTATCGGCGACGTTACCGTCAACAACATAAGCGCTTTTGCGCGGCAACAGGCGTTGTCGCTTTTCGACGTAATGCTCGAAATTAACAAATACGAGAGCGAACTCGGTCCGCGCGTCGTGAAAAAGGTTGAGGATTTCCGTGCGCTCGTAAGCGACCTCGTCGCGCATTCCGCCGAGCCGCTTTACGCTTTCACCAAGTATCTTGTGGACAGAGTGGGATTCGAGCAATATTATACTTCTTCCGGTGACGAAGAAGATTATTCGCGCTGGGAGAATATCAAGGAGTTTCTTGCTTTCGTGCGCGAATACGAGGAGAAAAACGAGGGCGCGAGCGTGAATAATTTCCTCGAGAGCGTGAGCCTCGTAAGAGAAAGAAGCGACGAGCTCGACGATAACGACAAAATTACCGTCGCCACCATGCACGCGGTCAAAGGACTGGAATTCAAAGTGGTATTCATCGTCGCTTGCGAGGAGGAAATTTTCCCTTCGGCGCAGGCTATCAAGAATAACGACGTCGAGGAAGAACGCCGCGTTATGTACGTCGCCATAACCAGAGCGCAGGAAAGATTGTACATAACCAACGCGCAACGCCGATTCCGCTTCAATAGGGTGGAATATTCGATGCCTTCGCGTTTCATAGAGGAGTCGAAGGGCTCCGCGGGGGACTCTTACGGCGCCTTCGGCGCGCGCGCAAGGTACCTGAACGGATTGGGCGACAGACCTTCTTTCATGGGCTCGCCCGTTTCGGAAGCGAGCAGGATAAGACATTCCGCCGCAACTGCGCCCGCCCCAAAAAAACAGGCGGCGCCCGTTCCCGCTAAAGATTTAAGCGGCTTCGTAGGCGGCGCCAAAGTAGTGCATCCGCGTTACGGCGAGGGCACGATTCTCGTCGTGCTCGGCTCCGGAAGCGATACCACCGCGACGGTCGCCTTCCCAAATCTCGGCGTCAAGAAATTCATTCTCGCGCTCGCGCCGCTTACGTTGAAAAAAGAATAAATATTTTCCTTAAAAGGAATAAAAGATATCGATACGCGTTTGCGCGAGCCACTTTATCGTAAACGCGAATAACGCTTCTTTCAGGGAGAAACCGATTATGGAAAGAATGCTCGAACTCGTCGAGATGCTCAACAGATACGCATACGAATACTATGTTCTGGACGCGCCCACCGTCTCGGACGCGGAATACGACCGCCTGTACGACGAGCTCGTAGCGCTTGAAAAAGAGCTTTGTTTCGTGTTGCCCGATTCGCCCACGCTTAGGGTGGGCGGCGAAACGCTCAAGGAATTCGCTTCTTATACGCACCGCGAAAGGCTGTATTCTCTCGACAAAGCGAAGAACAGGGAGGAACTCGAAACCTTTTTTGCGCGGCTCGTCAAGCAACTCGGTGCGTTGCCGGAAATGACGCTCGAGCATAAATTCGACGGGCTTACGCTGTCGCTCACATACGATAACGGCGAACTCGTAAAAGGCGCCACGCGCGGTGACGGAGAGACGGGAGAGGACGTTACCGAGCAGATTCGCACGATACGCACCGTACCGTTGAAAATCAAATTCAAAGGCGTAGTGGAAGTGCAGGGCGAGGGGATAATGAAGTGGTCCGCCTTCCGCGAATACAATAAGACGGCGGACGTGCCGCTTAAAAATCCGCGCAACGCGGCGGCGGGCGCGATACGCAACCTCGACCCGCGCGAAACGGCGCGCCGCAAGCTCGACTTTTTCGCGTACAACATCGGCTATCACGAGGGGATACGCTTCGACTCACAACGCGAAATGAGAGAATTTATCATAGACAACGGCTTCCTCGTGGGTAAGCGTTTCGATATGATCAAAGGTATAGATGACGCCGAAAGCAAGCTTGCAGAGATAGACGCGGAACGCGAAACGCTCGATTATCTTATCGACGGCGCGGTCATCAAAGTCGATAAAGTGGCGTTGAGGGAAGAGCTCGGCTACACGGAGAAGTTCCCGCGCTGGGCGCTCGCGTATAAATTCGCGGCTACGGAAACGACGACTATACTCAAAGAGGTGATATGGCAGGTCTCGCGTACTTCGAAGCTCAATCCGCTCGCCGTACTGGAACCGGTGGACCTTATGGGAGTGACTGTCAAGCACGCCACGCTCAACAATTACGCCGACATACTGAAGAAAGGCGTTAAAATAGGCAGCCGCGTGCTTATAAGGCGCAGTAACGACGTCATCCCCGAAATAATGGGCGTTTACGAACACACTTCCGAATCCGCGGATATCCTTCCGCCCGACAAGTGCCCCGCCTGCGGAGCCCCTGTCAGGAAAGAAGGCGCTTTCTACTATTGCACCAATACCGTCAACTGCGCTCCGCAGATAGTTGCCGCGCTCGACCATTTCGCGGATAAGCAATGCATGAATATAGAGGG
>CALVOD010000001.1 GCA_944350065.1 uncultured Clostridia bacterium | reverse complement strand
ACGGGTGCGCTATCCCGTCCGCTCCACAAAAAGTAACGGCAGCTTTTCTGCTGCCGTTACTTTTTGTGGAGCGGGAGACGGGATTCGGACCCGCGACTTTCACCTTGGCAAGGTGACACTCTACCACTGAGTCACTCCCGCAAACTTTCGATTGCTGTGTTATTATACAATATTATTTTATGCTTGTAAACTGTTTTGCGATAAAAATTTTCGGAGATTTTCCGCTTTGTTTTCGCGGGCTTTTTCGCCGCGCGAAAAAGTTATCAACCACGCGGCTTATACACATAAAAAGGCTTTATCCTCATCTCAAGTCCCTTTTGCAATATATACGCCGCTATATCCACGTTCTTTAAGCCGTATTTTTCGCGCACGCTCTTTAACTCCCGCCAGTCTATAAGATACGGCGGCGATTCGAGTATCGAGTCGAGCTCCTTCGCCGCTTCCGCATGAACGGGTATGCGCGCCAAATCCTCGCGCGTTCTTCCGTAGCCGTCGCATACCACATATCCGTATCCCCTCTCCGCGCAATAGCGCTCAAGCTCTTTGATATACAGGCTACGGTATTCCGAAGCAAGCTGTATAGTATCCGTAACGGAAACAAATATACGTTTGCCGGAACGCAGCGTTACGAGAAAATCCGGGTGCTTCTCTTTCGAAAACAAAGTAATGGCTTCCCTCTGCGGTCTGTACTCGGCGCTGTAGACGTCGACGTCTTTTACCAATCTTAAATATGTTACTCTGAGTTGCGAGGGCAGTGAGGCGGGATCGTAAATCTCACATTCCGATTCGCTTACTTCGTACATAACCGCCTCTGCGGGAAAACGGGCGAGCTCGGTAATACGCGGATAATTTCCTACGGCGCCGACAGCCGATCCGGATTTCGCGATTTTCGCGCTATGCGCCGCCTTCACGACGGCTTCGGCGGCGTCGCTGCCGTACATGGTTTTCAGAAGGAACGTCGCCGCCTTCTTGCCGTAACGGCTTAACAAACCGAATTTAACGAACGCGAGCGTTTTTTCACGTTCGACGGCGTTCATAATTCGGTGGAGCTCCGTAAATTTCTCGGGGTACAACCGATAATACGCCTCTGTAGCCTGTTGTCTGCGCGCGCATTCTTTGCGAGCTAATTCGTGACTTACCCCAAATGCGGCTCCTACTTCGCGATACCCTTCTCCGCCGCTGCCGTCCAATCCGTAATACCTCGCCAGCATTCCGTTCCAATTACTGCAACCGTTGTAACCGCATACGTTCTCCACTCTGTTTACCGTTTCCGCAAACGCTTCCGTGACGCGCGCGGCGAGCTCGCCGTAAGTCTTTTCCTCCTCGTCGTTTTCGGTTAAAACTCCCGACCTGCACAGTTCGAGGATTTCGTCCGCCGTCATATAGCCGTGCGCGACGATCGTCGTCTCGTTCTCCTCGTAAAGCGATTTTGCCGAACGGCGATTTTCCTTCATTATCTTCAGTAATCCGCAAACTTCGGCGTAAATGTCGCCGCACATAATAAATTGCGAATAAATATTATTTAAGGCTTCGAATATGACTTCTCTGTTTTCCTCTTTAAATTCCGTCGATATGCGGTTCTCGCCGTAACTCTTATAATACGCCTTACGCGCGGTAAACATCACTTTCCCGTGCTTTACCGAAATATACGACTGATAAAAATCATGAACTTTTCCGAAACCGATGATAGCATTTTTTTCGTCGGTCGGCAGTCCCCTGTCCGTATAAAATTTACTTACATCCTCAAGCAATGCGAGTTGTTCTTTGTCAAAAACGCTTAAATCCATTGATTTTCCCCCGTGCGTCCGTAGCTACATAATAAAGTTACTTCGGTTTCGGTAACGGATTCATTATAAACTATGACAAAACAAAATGCAATAAGGAATTCCCGTATGCGCGTATGCGGATATGAGAATACGTTGAAAGCTATGATATAAACGGTTTCCGTTACGAGAGTTCCCGTATCGGTACGTTCCGATATAAGACGATATAATAACGCTTCCGCCCCGTATACGTAAAAATGCCCGCGTATACGAACGCGGGCACGGTTAAAATGTTATACTTATTTAATTTATTCGTTAAGCGAGCCGATTTTCAAGGTATCGTGCTTCACAGCTTTGCGAGCAACGCGCCGAGCGCTCTGCCGCGGTGGCTGACTTCGTTCTTCCTGTCGGGTTCCGCTTCTCCGAAGCTCATACCGAGATCGTCGGAATAGAAAAGACTGTCGTAGCCGAAGCCGTTCTCGCCCCTCTCCTCGGTAAGGATACTGCCTTCGGTAATGCCTTCGGCGGATACCGACTTTCCGTCGGGATAGTACAGCACGATGCAGGAAATAAACCTCGCCTTTCTGTTCTCGGCGGAAGACATTTCTTTGAGAAGTTTGGCGCGGTTGAGTTCGGAATTGCCGTCCTCGCCGCCGTATCTTGCGGAATACACCCCGGGAGCGCCGCCCAGCGCGTCTACCATAAGTCCCGAATCGTCAGCGAGCGCGGGCTTGCCCGTAAGCTCCGAAACCGTCTTCGCTTTCTTATAAGCGTTGCCGTAAAATGTGTCGGCGTCCTCATCTATTTCGACGGCTACGCCCTCGTCTTTCAAAGAACGGATAACGAATTTATCACCGAGTATGCTTCTGAATTCGGTGAGCTTGTGAGGATTATTCGTCGCCGCGACAAGTTCTTGCATTTCAGCCTCCGTATATATCCTTTTTATGGACGTTCTTCTTGAAATATCCTTTTATAAGGCGGAACAGCCCGCGGAAAAATCTGCCGTTGACGAGGTCGAGCAAGCCGCAGGTCATAAGATAATCGACGGCTCCGCTACTCATCGCGTAAGTGTTGCGTATCGGCATATCCAAAGCGCCCGCGCGAACCATCTTGATCTGCGAATACGGAGTGTCTTTGGGGAGCAACGACACGGAATACTTATGTCCGAGGTACTTGACGAGCCGCGCTATCACGCCGTGATTGAGCTGTCCCATACAGGTAAGCATGGTATATTCGCCGCGCTTGGGCTGAACGTATTTCTCCGCTTTCCTACCTAGCAACGCTTCGTAATCGGCTTCCGGATACCTCGTCAAAGAAGCTATATCGTAATAAGCGGGAGCGCTTGCGCGGTAGTTAGGAATATCGCACGCCTTAGCGGTAACGCTTACCTTTCCCTCGAGCCTTATGTCTCTCGAGGAAGCTCCCACGAGTATTTCGAATTCGCCCGCTTCCACGCGCCAGTCCTTCGCGAGCACGTTGTAATAGGCGAAACTTCTACGCGAAAGCGTGAGTTCCTTAACGGCGCTTTCGCCCGGTTCGAGCTCCACTTTAACGAAGCCTTTAAGCGCTTTATCGGCAACGAAAAGCGTACTTTCGGTATCCTTAACATAAAGTTGCGCCACTTCC
Source organism: uncultured Clostridia bacterium (assembly GCA_944350065.1). Lineage (GTDB taxonomy): Bacteria > Bacillota > Clostridia > Christensenellales > DTU072 > Stercoripulliclostridium_A. The sequence goes on along the minus strand of CALVOD010000001.1, from coordinate 59,724 downwards.
GCGCCTTTAACCTTGCCGACGTTGGTTATTCTGAAGGAAACCTTCAGCACGTCGTTTTCGTCTATCTTGTCGGCGCTCAGTTTAAGGTCGGAATATTCGAATTGCGTATACGACAGTCCGTAGCCGAACGGGAATAAAACTTCCTTACGGGCGGAATCGTAATAGCGGTATCCGACGAATATGCTCTCGCGGTACTCGGCGTTTTCCTTCTCGTAAAACTCGTGCATGGGATTGTCTTTAAGCGCGAGCGGGAAGGTCTCTGCAAGTTTACCCGAAGGATTGACGTCGCCGAACAGCACGTCGTAAGTGGCTTCGCCGCCCGCTTCGCCCGTAAGGTACACGTTGAGAACGGCTTTGACTTTGTCGAGATAAGGCATTGTGCTCGGCGAACCGCCGGTGAGCACCACTATCACGTTGGAATTGTAACGCGCTACTTCCTCCAAAACCTTGAGATGAGACTCGGGAACGGAAAGGTGTTTCCTGTCGAAGGCTTCTGACTCGAAAGCGTCCGTGAGCCCTATGAAAAGAAGCACCGCGTCCTTTCCTTTCGCCGCTTCGCCCGCAGCGCAGATCATCTCGTCGTCGGTGTCGTCGGTCAGGCAATCGTAACCGTCGGCATATACGTATTTTTTGCCGATTTCGTCGAGATAATCGGTAAACGAGGTCTCCTTGATGGGATTTAAACGGCTGCTGCCGCTACCCTGCGTGCGCAAATTCTTCGCAAGCGCGCCCACGACGGCTATATCCGCGTTCTTATCGAGCGGAAGTATGCCGTCCGCGTTCTTCAAAAGCACGGCGCCGTGCGCCGCCGCTGTGCGCGCCAGTTTCCTGTGCGCCGCAAAATCCGCTTTGTATCCTTCTTTCGCCTTCGCGTTCTCGGCGCATTTGAATACTACGGTCAGTATTTCCGAAACTATTTCGTCAAGACGTTTTTCGTCGAGTTCGCCCTTCTTGACCGCTTCCACTATCCACTTGTCGGTGATACCGTCCGCCGTAGGCATCTGAAGATTCATGCCGGCGCGTATGCCTTCCACGCGGTCGGCTACCGCGCCCCAGTCGGACACCACTATCCCGTCGAAACCCCATTCCTTACGGAGAATGTCGTCGAGAAGATATTTGTTCTCTGCTGCGTGCGTGCCGTTCACGCGGTTGTACGAGCACATCACCGTGTACGGACGGGCGCGTTTGACCGCCGCCTCGAATGCGGGTAAATATATTTCGCGCATCGCCCTTTCGTCCAGCTCGCTCGACGAAGTCATACGCCTGAATTCCTGCGAGTTAACCGCAAAATGCTTCAGAGAAGTGCCCACGCCCGTGGATTGCACCCCTTCTATGTACGCTACGGCAAGCTCTCCCGCAAGATACGGGTCCTCCGAAAAATATTCGAAATTCCTTCCGCAAAGCGGGCTTCTTTTAATATTTACGCCGGGCCCCAACAAAATCTGCACGTCGTGATCGAGAGCTTCCTCTCCGAGCGCAACGCCCACTTCTTTCACGAGCTCGGTGTCCCACGACGACGCAAGCGTCACCGCCGGCGGAAAACAGGTCGCGGGCATCGCGGGCATGAATACGTTGCCGAACGAAGTCTGTTTCTGTTCGCGCCTCACCCCGTGCGGTCCGTCCGCCATAAATACCGAGGGTATATCTTTTCTTTTAATAGGCGTAGTTTCCCAACTGCTGATACCCGAGCAAAGCGCCGCTTTTTCTTCCAAAGTAAGCTCCGCAACGAGTGCGGCAATATCTTTCAGCATATTCCTCCTGCGCATGCGCGCTTTAATGCGAAGCGCATACGCGCGTACTTATATTTATAGCAGTATATCATATTGCGCGCCGCAATGCAACATTTTTTCTCTTTCTCCCCTCTTTCGCCGGCCGGAAACGGAAGACGTGCTCCCGTCTCGAAGTCGCTCGACTTTTGCGGTCAATGCGTTGACAAGCAGACACCCGCGTTATATAATAGATTAAATTTATTTTTATTTATACAGGAGAACAGTATGGCGAAAATTGTTGCGGAAGGACTTACCTTCGATGACGTTTTGTTGGTTCCTCAACATTCCGAGGTACTACCCAAAGACGTGGACTTATCGACCAAACTTACCGATAAGCTGACGTTGAACATACCGCTGATGTCCGCAGCGATGGACACCGTGACCGAATACGGACTCGCCATAGCGATGGCGCGCGAAGGCGGACTGGGCATAATACACAAAAACCTCACCATCGACGAACAGGCGGCGCAGGTGGATCGCGTTAAAAGAAGCGAGCACGGCGTCATAACCGATCCTTTCTTCCTTTCGCCGGAGCATCTTATTTCCGACGCCAACGAGCTGATGAGCAAGTACCGCATAAGCGGCGTGCCGATATGCGTAAACGGTAAACTCGTAGGCATCATCACCAACCGCGATCTCCGTTTCGAAACCAATTTCGAGCAACCCATAGGCAACGTGATGACGAAAGACCATCTCGTGACCGCGCCGGTGGGCACCACGCTCGAGGAAGCGCAGGCGATACTCGGCAAGCACCGTATCGAAAAGCTCCCTCTCGTCGACAAAGACGGCAATCTCAAAGGTCTCATCACCATTAAAGACATAGAGAAATCCATTCAATACCCCAACGCCGCAAAAGACAAAAACGGCAGACTTTTGGTGGGCGCGGCAGTCGGCGTGGGCGCGAATTTCCTTGACAGAGTGCAGGCGCTCGTGGACACGAAGGTAGACATAGTTGCGGTGGACACCGCGCACGGTCACAATCAGGGCGTGCTCGACGCAGTCAAGAAGATAAAGCAAAAATTCCCCGATCTCCAGCTTATAGCGGGAAACGTGGCGACCGCAGCGGCTACGAGAGCGCTCATCGAAGCGGGCGCCGACGTCGTGAAAGTGGGTATCGGACCCGGCTCCATCTGCACAACGAGAATAGTTGCCGGTATCGGCGTGCCGCAGATCACCGCGATAATGGACTGCGCGGAAATGGCTGACAAATACGGCAAACGCGTTATCGGAGACGGCGGAATTAAGTATTCCGGCGACATTATCAAAGGTATCGCCGCGGGCGCGAGCGCGATAATGATGGGCAGCCTGCTCGCCGGCACGAAGGAATCTCCCGGAGCGCTCGAAATTTATCAGGGCAGGAGCTTCAAAGTTTATCGCGGAATGGGCTCGCTCGCAGCCATGGAAGCGGGAAGCAAAGACCGTTATTTCCAGGAGGACGCGAAAAAACTCGTTCCCGAAGGCGTGGAAGGCAGAGTCCCCTACAAAGGCGTTCTCTCCGACGTCATATACCAGATGGTGGGCGGTATCCGCTCGGGAATGGGATACTGCGGAAAAGCGAATATCGAGGAACTCCGCACCACTTCCGAATTCATCAAGATAACGAGCGCGTCGCTCATCGAAAGCCACCCGCACGATATTTCGATAACGAAGGAATCCCCCAACTATTCGCCGAAAAACTGAATTTGAATTTTCGTCGTCGATCACTTGATATAAAAAAGCGTTCCGCAAAATTTACGGAACGCTTTTTCGTTACAAGTGCCGCTGTATTCGGTCACAGCAATATACACAGCACGCCGCCCTTGCCTTCGTTGACTATGCGGGTGACGGTACGTCTCAGCTTACGTTGCGCGTCCGGGGGCATATTGGAAATTTTGCCGTTCAGATCCTCTTTCACGAGACTGCTTAAGGACTTGCCGAACATATTCGTTTCCCATATTCCCTGCTTGTTGTTCTCGAATTCGCCCATAAGATAGTTGACGAGATCTTCGCTCTGCTGCTCGCTTCCGATAATGGGATTCACCTCGGTCTCCACGTCTACGCGCATCAAATGTATGGACGGCGCGGAAGCCTTCAGCTTGACTCCGAACTGCGAGCCGCGTTTCATAAGTTCGGGCTCGCGCAAAGTCATTTCTTCCATTGACGGCATTACGATACCGTATCCGGTCTCCTGCATTTCCTCCATCGCCACGCGCAGTTTCTCGTACTCCTTATACGCCTTGCCCGCTTTGAGAAGATAGCTCATCAGCTTGTAATCGTCGTCCACGTCCGCGTTACACATCTCCGAAACCACTTTATAGAAAAGTCCTTCCTTGGCGCGGAATTTAAGAGTGATTATGCCGGTTGCGGGATCCGCTATAGTGTCGGGCTCGTCTTCGGTATATTCGGAATCCGCAAATAACGCGCTCATATCCTTGAAGTCCTTCATCCTTCTCGCGTCGTTGTCGGCGCTCATAAGGCGCGCGGTAAGCCAGGCTATGGCAGGATGCTCTCTGCCGAGCGCGCGCATCCACTTGGGAAGATCGACCGATATCCTCTTGACGGGGAACTCCATAAGCACGTCGTTAAGGAGCGCCGCAAAGTCGTCTGCGGTAGCCTCGGCTACATTCATAGCCACTACTCTGACGTCGTATCTCTCCGCGATACTGTCCGCGAGCTTCAAAGTGTCCGCGGAATCGGGCGTCACCGTATTGAGGACCACGACGAAGGGTTTACCTATAGCGTTGAGCTCCTTGATCACGCGCTCCTCGGCGTCTACGTATTTGGTACGCGCTATGTCCGTGATACTGCCGTCCGTGGTAACCACCACGCCTATAGTCGAATGCTCCCTGATGACTTTATCCGTGCCGAGCTCCGCCGCTTCCTTGAACGGTATCTGCTTGGCGCTCCATGGTGTGTTGACCATTCTCGGTTTGTCGCCTTCTTCGTGCCCTATCGCGCCGTCCACGAGATATCCCACGCAGTCTATGAGACGGATATTGGCTTCGGCGTCGTCAGCCGATACCCTCACGGCTTCGTTGGGTACGAACTTGGGCTCCGTAGTCATCACCGTCCTGCCGTCGGCAGACTGAGGCAGTTCATCGCGCGCACGCTCGCGCTTGGCGTCGTCCGCGATATTGTCGAGCACAAGCGTTTCCATAAAACGCTTGATAAACGTGGACTTCCCCGTCCTGACGGGTCCGACCACGCCGATATAGATATCCCCGCCTGTGCGCGAGGCTATATCTTTATATATATTGTATTCCGACATATTCGTCCTCCATATTTTTTGTTAAATTCTATGCCGGAATTGTGCGCGTTATGCAGTCAGCCTTCCGATAAATCGAAGCCCCGCCTAAAGCGGGGCTCCTCTCACGCGCATACGCGCGCCTATTTATTAGGATTATACGGAGATTGACTTTTTAAAGCGTATCCCCTTCTCGCGGGAATCGCCTTAAAGCGTTTGCGCGGATTATTTTTCGAGAGCGGCGATCTTTGCCGAACAGCAGAATATCTTCATCGCCGTGCGCAGCTCGTCTATCGGCGGAAGCGTGGGCGCGATACGCAGGTTGCTGTCGTCGGGATCGTTCTTGTAAGGATAAGTGGCGCCCGCTCCGGTAAATACCACGCCCGCTTCTTTGGCAAGCTGTACCGTACGCTTCGCCGTTCCTTTCTTGAGGAAACAGGAAATGAAATACCCGCCGCGCGGTTTATTCCACTTCGCAATGCCGGTATCGCCCAGTTCTTCTTCGAGTATTTCGAGCACCGCGTCGAATTTGGGACGCAGAATTTCGGCGTGTTTCTCCATCTGGGCGTATATGCCCGCCGCATTCTTGAAGAACAGCGCGTGCGCGTACTGCGATACCTTGTCCGGTCCTATCGACTGTATGTTGATGAGCTTGCGCAGTGCGTCCATATTGCGCTTGCTTCCCGCGATAAACGCGATACCCGCGCCCGCAAAAGTTATTTTCGAAGTGGACCCGAACATATAAACTATATCTTCGTTATCGCATTTTTTCGCTTCGGCAAAAATGTCGAGCATCTTGTCCTGACCGTAAAGCGCATGCACCATATACGCGTTATCCCACATGATGCGGAAATCCTTCGCCGCAGGCTTGAGCGCGGCAAAACGCTTCACCACCTCGTCGGAGTAAATTATACCCATCGGATTGGAATACTTGGGAACGCACCATATACCCTTGACGGAAGGATCTTTGACGAGTTCCTCCACCATATCCATGTCGGGTCCGTCGTCGTTCATCGGCACGTTGATCATCTCCATGCCGAAAAGCTCCGTCACCGCAAAATGCCTGTCGTATCCGGGTACGGGGCAAAGCCATTTGATCTTGCCCTGTTTGTTCCACGGCTCCCCGCCGAGCACGCCGAACTGCATCGCACGTTGTATCGTGTCGTACATAAGTATCAGACTCGCGTTGCCGGATACGATTATTTCGTCCTCGGTCACGCCGAGCAATTCGGTGAATATCGCTTTTATTTCGGGTATGCCGTCGTTGATACCGTAATTGCGGTAATCCTGCTTGCCCTGAAGCGAAGACGACGAATTCAGTAAGTCGAACATTCCCATGGAAAGATCGAGTTGCTCTTTACAGGGCTTGCCGCGGCTCATATCCAGCTTGAGATTCATCGCTTTGAATTTCTCGTAACGCGCGAGTTCTTCTTTAAGGAGTTCTTGTTTACGTTCGTTGGTAAGTTCGTTGTAATTCATATTTATAACCTCATTTCACGTCATCGCGGGCGCGTGTAATTAATTTGATAGGAGTTCCGCTGAAGTCGAACGCCTTACGGAGTCTGTTCTCCAGATACCGTCTGTAAGAAAAGTGCATCAGTTTGGGATCGTTACAGAATATAACGAACGCCGGCGGATTCGCCGAGACCTGCGTCGCATAGAAAATCTTCAGTTTTTTGCCGTTGTGCGTGGGCGGCTCGTTGACGGAAACGGCGTCCCCGATAACGTCGTTCAGGAGCCCGGTCGATATTCTTCTGGACGCGTTCTCGTATACGGAGTCTATATGTCCGAGTAAGGTGTTCACGCGCTGACCAGTCAGCGCGGAAACGAATACGGAACGGAAATAGTCCATAAACTTGAGCTCCGTTTTGAGCTTGTCGTTGAAGCGGTTGACCGTGTTGGAGTCCTTCTCCACGAGATCCCACTTGTTGATGACGATAATGCTCGGCTTGCCCGCTTCGTGAATCAGCCCCGCGATTTTGACGTCCTGCTCCGAAAGCGTTTCCTCGGCATCCACCACCTCGAGCACCACGTCGGCGCGGCGTATCGCGTTGATGCTGCGCACCACGCTGTAGTATTCCACGTCCTCGCCCACTTTGCTCTTTTTACGGATACCGGCGGTGTCGATGATAACGTAACGCCTGCCTTCGTACTCGAAAGGCGTGTCTATCGCGTCGCGAGTGGTGCCCGCGACGTTACTGACTATCACTCTTTCGAAACCGAGTATACGGTTAACGAGAGAGGATTTGCCGGAATTTGGCTTGCCGACCACGGCTATTTTTATGCTTTCGGCTTCCTCGTCTGCTGCGGTTTTCCCGTCGAAATGCTTGACGACCTCGTCGAGAAGATCGCCGAGCCCGAGACTTTGCTCCGCCGATATCGGAACGGGCTCGCCTAAATCGAGCGCGTAAAAGTCGTATATGGCGGAATTGTCGCTGCCGTCCACTTTGTTTACCGCAAGCACGACGGGCTTACGGGTTCTGCGCAGAAAATCCGCCACGTCGTAGTCCCCGGACGTAAGCCCGCTCTTGCCGTCCACGAAAAAGAGTATTACGTCCGCTATGTCTATCGCAAGCTCTGCCTGACGACGGATATGAGACCACATTGCGTCTTCGCTCTTAAGCTCGATACCCCCGGTATCGACGAGCGTGAACGAATAGCCGCACCACTCCACGTCGGTATATATCCGATCGCGGGTAACGCCCGGCATATCGTCCACTATGCTGACGCGCCTTCCTGCCATTTTGTTGAAAAAGGTGGATTTGCCGACGTTAGGTCTGCCTACCACCGCGACGAGAGGTTTCGCCATTATATTTCCTCCGTGTGACGTATCACCCTGTCGAAAGTAACGCCCCGCATTATCGGTTTGCCCTTCGTATCCTTCTTCTCGATGCGGATATCCTCGGTGTCTATCACGTTCAATTCTTCTCCGCCTTCGCCTATCAACACGAGTTTATAAGGCTCGAGCACCTTACAAGCGAAAATAACCTTGGTTTTTTCGCCGTAAATATCTATTATTCTGAGTCCCTTGCGGTTGCGGCGCATCGGCGAGAATTCCGAAGCCACCACGCGTTTGCCGGTACCCTTGTCGGTGACGATCACTATCTCTCCGAGCGGCATGAATACTTCCTTGCCCTCGTCGTCTATCCCGGGCTCTACGTCCGCCTGCCCGGCATAAACCACTTCGGCGCCTTCGTTGAGGTTCACCCCGATGACGCCGCCGGCTATGCGTCCCTGCAGCGGATAATCGTCAGTCATCGAATTTACGCACTGACCGTCGCTCGTAACGAATAATATCGTCGCGTCGGGCACCACCTTCTCGACGCCTATCACTTCGTCGTCGCTCTTGAGTCCCACGACCTGATATGCGTCCTTGCTGACCACGTACGCCGCGAGCCGGGACTTCTTCACCATGCCTTGTTTGGTATAGATATAAACTTCGTCGTCGCCGGGATTATCGGGATCTACGGGTATCACCGCCACCGCCTTTTCCGATTTCGACGCGAACTCGGGGTAAAGGTCGATGAGCGCGTCGCCCTTATCGAGCCAGTGCTTCTCGAGCACCGCCGAAGTGTCCAGACGATAACAGTTGCCCTGACTGCCGAATATGAGCGCGTAGTACCCCGGCTCCACCTGCGTGAGCGAACGCGCCACGCCGTTGATACCGCCCGAACCCGCTTCGCGGTTGGCGGAAAGATAATTCTTGCTCGACAGTACCTTCACCCTGCCTTCCGAGTCGAGCGCCACTATAGAACGCTTCGAAGTCCTCTTGGTAGGATCGAACGGCTTAACGTCGATATCCTCGAGATCGCCTATTATGGTAGTCAAACGCTTGCTGTTGGGCTCCGATTTGTAGCGATCGCGAATTTCGAGAAGCTCCGAACGTACTACGGCGCATTGCTCTTTTACCGAGCCTATCACGTTGCTTAAACGTATTATGTCTTTGTTAAGCCCGGTAAGCTCCTCCTTATATTTGCCGACGTCGAGCTTATTGATATTGCCGAGCTGTAACGTCAGTATCGCTTCCGCCTGCGCTTCGCTTAATTCGAAACGCTCTTTAAGTTCGGCTTTCGCCGCCGCTCTGTTCGCCGCCGCTCTGATTATCGCTATCACTTCGTCGATATCGGGAATTATCTTGAGATATCCTTCCAGTATCTCCGCGCGCTTCTTGGCGACTCCGAGTTCGTATACGCTTCTCTTGCGCACGACCTCTTTTTGATAATCGAGGTAGTATTTCAGAAGCGGTATCAGCCCTAATTGCTTGGGCTTGCCGTCCGCTATCGCCACCATATTCACGCTGCAAGCGCTCTGAAGCTCCGTTTGCCTGTATATCTGATCGAGCAATTTAACGGCGTCCTCGCCCTTCTTGAGCTTGACGACTATGCGTAAATTACGCGCCGTTTCGTCCGCAACGTCGATAATGTTGCCGAATATTTCCTTTTTCTTTTCGCGCAGAACGTACAGCTTCTCGACTATCTTATGCGGGTTCACCCCCCACGGGACTTCGGTGATGACTATGTTCTGCCTGTCGCCGTCGTTCTCTATGTCCACTCTGCCGCGCAAAGTAAGTTTGCCTTTGCCGGTACGGTATACGTTGAGTATGTCCTCGCCGCCTACCATAAATCCGCCCGACGGGAAATCCGGTCCCTTGATATAACGCACGAGCTCCTCGAGTTTAATGTGCGGATTGTCGAGCATCGCCACGCATCCGTCTATCACTTCGGTAAGATTATGCGGCGGGATATTGGTAGCTATACCTATCGCTATGCCTACGGTGCCGTTCACGAGAATGTTGGGGAATCTGCCCGGAAGAAGATCGGGCTCCTCGAGCGTATCGTCGAAGTTTTTATTCCATTGAACGGTGTTTTTGTCGATATCGCGAAGAAGTTCCATCGCGAGCGAACCCATTTCCACTTCCGTATAACGCATTGCGGCCGGCGGATCGGAAAGCGTTCCGAAGTTGCCCTGTCCGTTAATGAGCGGCATGCGCATACTGAAGTCCTGAGTAAGCCTCGCCATGGCGTCGTAAATCGACGAATCGCCGTGCGGATGATATTTACCCATGCAATCGCCTACGATACGCGCCGATTTCTTGAAACCGCCTTTCGGCTTCATATTGAGGTTGTACATCGTGTACAATATCCTGCGCTGAACGGGTTTAAGTCCGTCCTCCACGCGCGGCAACGTACGGTCGAGTATGATATGCTCCGAATAAATCATCATCGATTCGGGCATTATGTTTTCTATCGGTTTTTCGACGACCGTCTGTTCCAGGTCGAAACTCATTTGTTTGGCTTTCATACTCACACCCCTATTTTATTGCCCAACGCGTCCACTTTATTGAAGTTGGCGTTCTCGTTAATGAATTCCTTACGCTTCTCCGCGTTGTCGCCCATAAGCAGCGAAACCATTTCGTCCGCTTCCGCAGCGTCGTCGATGGTCACGCGGGTAAGGCAGCGCGTCTTGGGATTGAGCGTGGTGTCCCACAGCTGATCGTAATTCATTTCGCCGAGACCTTTATAGCGCTGTAGGTTGTAACTACCTTTAACGGTCTTGAGCATGGTCTCGAGCTCCGCGTCGTTGTAAGCGTAACGCGTTTCGCCCTTCTGCGTTATCCTGTAAAGAGGAGGCATACCGAGATAAACGTGTCCCTCCGTAATAAGCGGACGCATAAACCTGTAAAAGAAAGTAAGCAACAGACATCTAATGTGTTCGCCGTCGTGGTCGGCGTCCGCGAGAATAATTATCTTATCGTACTTGAGGTTCTTGATATTGAAGTCTTTGTCGAAATCGGTACCCAAAGCGTATATTATGGTGTTTATTTCTGCGTTTTTGAGAATATCCACCTTGCTCGCCTTCTCGGTGTTGAGCGGCTTGCCGCGCAACGCGAGCACCGCTTGGAAAGTGCGATTCCTGCCCTTCTTCGCCGAGCCGCCCGCCGAATCGCCCTCCACGATGAACAGCTCGTTTTGCGAGTAATTCTTCCCCGAACAGCTCGAAAGTTTGCCTATCGCGAGTTGCCCCGTCATATTGTTGCGCGAAGAACGCATCGCGTCCTTTACGCGTTTTTCTTCGGTACGGACCTTACTCGCGTTGATACCAATTTTCGCTATAAGAGTGGCGATGTCCTTATTCTTGTTCTCCGCGAAATATGCGCTGAGTTTCTCGTAAAGCACGTTTTCCACCCAGCTTTTTATATCGGGGTTGCCGAGCTTGGTCTTGGTCTGCCCTTCGAACTGCGGTTCCTGCATTTTCAGATTGATGACCGCCGTCATACCTTCGCGGTAATCGTCTCCTATCAGCGCGGGATCCTTGTCTTTGGTGAGCTTGTTGCGCTTGATATACTCCGACATCGCACGTGTAAACGCCAGTTTGAAGCCCGTTTCGTGAGTGCCGCCTTCCGTCGTCGAAATGTTGTTCACGAAAGAAAATATGTTCTCCACGAAAGTTTCGGTATATTGTATCGCGACCTGTAACTGCCTGTTGAGAACGGGGTCCTCCGCTTCGATATAAATGACCTTTTCGAGCTGGCGCGTCTTGTTCTCGTTAAGGTTTTTCACGAAATCGACGAGCCCGCCGCGCGCACAGTATTCGCAGGATCTGTAATTGCCTTCCTCGTCTGTCGAACGCCTGTCCTCGAGCGAAAACCTGACGCCTTTGGTGAGATATGAAAGCTCTTTTATGTGTTGTTTGATGACCTTGTAATCGAATTCCGTCGTCTCGAACACGTCGGGATCGGGAAGGAAAGTGACCTTCGAACCGCGTTTTTTCGTAACGCCGACCTGTTTGATGGGTTCCTCGGGAATGCCCGACTTGACGGTCTTGCCCTGATTCACCCTTCTGAAACGCTGAAAATAAATTTTACCGCCGCGGTAAACCTCCACTTCGAGCCAAACGGACAACGCGTTGACTGTGGAAGCGCCCACGCCGTGCAGACCGCCGCTGAATTTATATTGGTCGTTATTGAATTTGCCGCCCGCGTGCAGCATAGTGAAAATCATTTCGACGCCCGATTTCTTATGTTTCGCGTTGATATCGACGGGCATACCTCTGCCGTTGTCTTCGACAGAAAACGAGCCGTCAGGATAAATAACCATCGAAATAGAATCGGCATAGCCGTTCAGCGCCTCGTCGACGGAGTTGTCCACTATCTCCCAGATGAGTTGGTGCAGACCTTTCGGCCCCGTCGAGCCGATATACATACCCGGCCGCGCGCGGACCGCGTCGATACCTTCAAGCGCCTGAATGTCGTCGGCATTATAATGCGCCGCAGTGGTTTTTGTATCTTTCGCCATATTGCCTCCTAAATTTTTCCTCCTTAATGTGCATAGACACACAAGATATAGTACCATAAGACAGCGAAGATGTCAATATTTAGTAAAAAGTATATTCTATGTAAATATATTAAATTTAATATAATTAAATAAGCGCGCTAGGCGAGCGCGTGCCGCGGCGCGCGCAAGTAAGTGCGGAAAACGTCAAAAAAAGGAATATCCGCAGCCGAAACGCGGCGCGCAAAAGGAAAAGCCGTACCGCAAGGGAACGGCTCGATTGCAAAGAGCGCCTGCTCGCCGTCGCGCGGAAAGCGATAACGACGCGCCGCTTACCCCTTCTCCTATCGATTATTCGCCGAGGGCGCGCAACGTCTTAAGAAGCTTTTCGCTTATCTCCTCTCTGTTTCTGATCACTATATGAGTGGGGCGCTCTCGCATAAGCGCGACGACGAGATCACGCTCCGCGTCCCCCGTAAGCTCGGGCACAATCTTTTCGGCGCCCCCGCCCGTAAGCCGCAAGCGGTCTCCGCCCGAGACGGTAAGCCGCGGCGAAAGCGGTTCGCCCGTTATGAAGTACGGCACGAGAGAATAGACCTCCTCTCCTTCCGAGCATTGCTGCAACAGCATTCTGCCCAGTTCGTTGAGTCCCGCCCAACCCTCTTTAAGTTCCTCGAGTCTCAGCTCGAGAAGACTCTCGACGGCTATGCATTCGAGGCCTTCCGTCGCCGCGTAAATGCGTTTCCGCTCCTCCTCGAGTTCCACCGAAAGCAACGCGCCGAGATAAGCAGCGGATTCATAACCGTCGCTTTCGTATCCCTTTATTACGCTTTCGAGAGCCCTGAATTTATAAAACATCGTAAGCGTTTCCGCTACGAAAAACGAAGTCAAACGGTTGTGCTCCTTCAAATCGGAAGTAAGTTTCAACACCGCGTGAGCCTTATGGATATTCTCGTCAACGGCCATACCCTCTTTACGGGCAAGCCTTATGACGAACTCTCTTTCCGCTCCTCGCGAGGAGGGAAGAATGATTCCTGTGACCGCCATACAACTTATTATATGTAACCGCAAGGTTATAATGCCACAGGTAAAAGGCAAAAAAAGGCTACGCCGCACAAGGTATATCCGCAAGCGTTCGCGGCGCTTTAGGAAAGAACGCTGCGCCCCGTAAGCCCCGGAGTTTTCGTTTAGCGTTTTATGATTTGTTTGAGACCGTTAAAAACGGCTCGCGCCGCGGCGCGAGCCGTTTGCCGAATTATGAATGATATCACATATTACGGAATTGAACGGGTTTTATTTAATTATTTAAAGCTCAGAAGAGGTTTCGCCCGCTTTAAGGTCGAACGCCAACGTCTTACGCTCGCCGTCCTCGAGGTATTTGATCGTAAAGTAATCTTTGTCGGTATATTCGGCGGAGATTATTATCGCGTTGCTCGGAGCGAAGGTTTTATACAGCAATTCGAGCTGTTCCTCGTTGTACGTGCCTACGTCGTCGCTGACGAAAAGCACGTTGCCGAACAGATGATTTATCCGGGCGAGGAGCTTTTTCTGCATATCGGTGTATTTGAGGTTGTAGTCGCGCAGGAAGAATACGTCGGGGTCGTTGCAGAACGCTCTGCCGTCGAGGTGCCTGCGGAAAACGGCGTTGTTTATCGCGTTATGCGCGGAAGGTATTTCGGCGCAAAGGTTTATATTGGTATAATATCTGCCTTTATAACGCGTAACCACGTCGCAACCGATTCGACACGCGTCCACAATGCCGAAAGCGGAGCCGAGCGGCACGCCGCAACCGAGTATCAGTTTGTCGCCCACGCATTCGCGCAAAAAGTCCATTCCTTCCGCCATGAGCATACCGCGGCATTTGCCGTTACGAGGCTTGATGCAGTGGGAATAAAGGAAGTCGAGTTTGACCATATCGAAGCCCCACTCGTTGAGCACGACGTCGAAGCAGTGCGCTATGTATTCGCGGGCTTCTTCGTTATATATGTCGAGCGTATGCGCGCCGCCCCAGTTGAATATCGTGGTGGCGGGTTTGCCGTTGGGCTTTTTAAGGAACCAGTCGGGATGCTCGCGGGCTACGCGGGATTTCTTGGAAGCGTTAAACGGCGCCAGCCACAGCCCCGCCATATAGCCTTTGTCGTGTATGCGGTCGGCTACCGCTTTCATTCCCGAAGGGAACTTCGCGGGATTTGGATCTATCCAGTCGCCCACAAAGGTCTGATACCCGTCGTCTATCTGGAATATGTCCGCGTTCTCCCCCACCCTTGCGAAATTGTCTATGTCCCTGTTGATTATGCTTTCGTCGATATTGCCGAAATAATTGTACCAGCTCGTATATCCCGCCATGTGCGTAAGACGGGGCTTGGGAATATTCATAAGCGCGAAATACTTATCGAATACCTCGTCGTATTCGCCCGAAATTTTCACCACGTTGAGTATTTCGTACGGCTCGGTCACCACCGCGCCCGCCACGTCTTTGGCAATGCGCATCTCGCCCGCGTCCATGTCGACGGAGAAAATCGTAAATCCCGTACGCTCGTTGAGCGAGCCGTACAGCTCGACGGCGTTTTCCTTGCGGAAATAAGTATAGGTGAAGGAATGGAATTTGCCGGGTTTTCCGCTGTATTCGGTGAACGCGTAGTCTCCCGTAAGTTCGAGAATTATCTTCGCGAAAGGTATTATCTTAGCAAGCGGCGTCAGCCCTTTCTGTACGTCGCCCGCTCCCATTTCGCGGGAAGTCGTCCATGCCTGATAACCGTTCACGAAAAACTTTTCGCCGGGTGCAGTCTTACGCAGATATTTCAGTTCGAACGAAACGAGCTCGATTTTTTCGCGCGGGACGAATACGAAACGCACTCCGTTTTCGCCGTCGGCGGTCGCCTCGATCGTGTAATGCTGGTTCTGATACAAATCGTCTTCGTAAACTTTGTTGCCGATCTTATATTTTATGTAGATTTTACTTTCCTTCATTTGAAACGCCTCCGTTGAATCCGTTGAATTATCGGACGTCCGAATTTTCCGAACTCTGTTAATTATACTACATAAACGATATCGATTTCAATAGAAAGCGTGAGATTTCTTCGAATAAGGGCGGCGCGCGCGAATATTATACAAGTATGATACGCATTAAATTCCATCCGGCGTTCTGGCTTTTCGCCGTCGCCGTCGTCATACAGGGCGGCTACGCCTACCTGCTCGCCACGATAGCCGTGGTGCTCGTGCACGAGCTCGCCCACTCTCGCGCGGCGTATTCGCGCGGATACGTGCTGAATTGCGTAACTCTGATGCCGTACGGCGCCATGCTCGCGGGCGGAGAAAACATCTCCCGTAAGGACTCCCTTCCGATAGCAGTTGCGGGCCCGCTTGCAAATTTCGCTATATGCGTTTCCCTTTACGCGCTGTGGTGGGCTTTCCCGTCGGCGTACGTCTATACGAAAACGGTGTTCGAGGTAAGTCTCGCAATAGGCGCGTTCAATCTTCTGCCCGCATACCCGCTCGACGGCGCGCGCATCATCGTAGCGTTAAGCCGTAACCCCGTAAAAGTGCTGAGGATACTGCGCGTTACCGGAATTACGCTTGCGTTCGCCGTCTTCGGGTTATACCTGGCTTCCTACTTCTACGGGCTGAATTATTCGCTCGGGGTAATGGCGGTACTGCTGTACGTGTCGGCAACCGGAGGTACCGAAAAAGAGATGTACAGGCATCTTACCGAAGCGATTCCGTATACCAAACACCTGAATTCTCCGATTGTACGCCGCACGGTGATGGTGCACGACGGGCTGAAGCTCATTCGCCTTACTAAGCATATCGACGCAGACTCTTACACCACGTTCGAGGTGGTGGACGACGCCTTCGGAAAAATTGCGGAGCTCGACGAAAAAGAGGTGGGCAAGCTGCTCGTAAAGTATCCGCTTCAGTCGACGCTCAAAGAAGTTTTACCTGCTTGGCTCGCGGAGCGGAAAGCGTAACGGTAAGCGTGTACCCCTCTCCCGCCCACGGAGTAAGCTCCGCTCTGAGATCGCTTTCGCCGTACTCGAAATAGGCTTTCAACACCGTATCGAGATCGGCGCGCAGCAAGTTCATGAATCCTTCGGGCAACGCCTTATCGCGCGCCATACTTTGTTTGAGCCGTTCGTATGCGGCTTCTCCCGCTTCCCTATGCATCGTCGCCTCCTGAATATTCCCGAATCCCCTCAAAATCTTCTCAGTCTTCCTAAAAAGCCGCGGTACCGCCTCGTGTAGTCGTAAACTTCTTTACCGCTTCCTTCGACGTATTCCGCAAGCATTCGGTACGCTTCCGCGGCGCCTTCGCGCCCGTAAGAATTAAGCACCGTATAAACGCCCACCGCGTCGGACTCCGGTATCACGCCGTAAAGGGGTAAACGCAAAAGCTCCGCTATTTTCTCGGGAGGCACCGTTTCGCCTTTGGTGACGAGATCCCCCCTTACCCTGTTCACGACGAGACCTATGCGCGCGACGTTGTAGGTCGAAAGAAGCGAAACCGTTCTGTCCGCGTCGCGTATCGCGCTGACGTGGGGCGTGGTAACGACTATTGCTTCGCGCGCCGCCGACACCGCTCTGTGAAAGCCGGCGTCAACGCCTGCCGGCGCGTCTATGATAACGTAATCCGCCATTCCCGCTGCTTCCGCTATTATGCCCGCGAACGCCGCCGCGCGTACCCTGTCGGAGCTGTTGGCTTTGGCGGACGGCAGCACCGAAAGCGTGGGTACGAATTTGTCTTTGACGAGCGCGTCTCTGAGCCCCGCCCTTCCCTCCGCGACGTCCACGACGTCGTATACCACCCTGTTCTCGATACACAACGCCACGTCCAGGTTATTCAGTCCTATGTCCGCGTCCGCAAGTATCACCCGCTTGCCGGTCATCGCGAGCAATATACCGAGATTGGCGGTCACGGTAGTCTTGCCCACGCCGCCCTTTCCGGACGCTATCACCACGGTTCTTGCCATAAAAAATCACCTCTCCTTATTCTAAACCTTAAAAGAGAGGCGATTATGTCGATTTAAGTCCTATTCGGGCGAATATAGCTGTAAGGCTATTTCAGGCTCTCGATATTCGCAAGTATCTTCCTGCGTTTCTCGCGGTTCGCTTCGAGCTTGCTTTGCTCCGCTTCCACGAGCGCCTTGGGCGCTTTCGAAACGAATCCGGCGTTCGCGAGCATTCCCTCGCCGCGCTTGATCTCCGCTTCGACGTTGCGCAATTCCTTGTCGAGACGCATGAGCTCTTTCTCGGTATCCACCAGCTCCCCGAGCGGTATGAATACCTGCGCGTCGGGTACGACCACGGACGCTATCTTCTCGCCCGCTTCTTCCTTGGCGGAAACGAAATGTATAGCTTCCACGTTGGCGAGCTTGAGAATGTAGCTCGAATTCTTCTCTATGTACTTCGCTATGTCGGACACGATATAGAGATTGAGCTTCTTCGAAACGGGAACGTTCATCTCCGCTCTCAGATTACGCACCGCGCGGATAAGGTCTTTGATCTTCTCGAATTTGCGATACTCGGCGGTAAATACGAATTTCTTCGTGTAGACGGGGTAGCTTTCGAGCATTATCGTTCCCTTCTCGCCGCACTCGCGCCAGATGCGCTCGGTGATGAACGGAGTAAAGGGATGCATGAGTTTGAGTATCTGCTTCAGCACGTACGTGAGCACGGACAGCGCTTCGAGCGCGGCTTTCTCGGAATTGCCGTAAAGCGCGGGCTTGGTGAGCTCGACGTACCAGTCGCAGAAATCGCTCCAGATAAAGTCGTACAGCTTGGCGTTCGCCATACCGAGCTCGTACTTCTTCAGATACACGCCCACTTCGCGCACGGTCTGATTAAGTTTATACAATATCCACTTGTCGGCGGAAGTGTAGCTAAAGCTACCGATAGGCGGTAAAGTCTTACCTTCGCTGTTCATAAGCACGTAACGCGCAGCATTCCACAGTTTATTGAGGAAGTTGCGGCTCGGCTCCATCTTCTCCTCGCTGAAACGGATATCGGAGCCGGGAGCGACGCCGGTGGTAAGGCTGAAGCGCAACGCGTCCGCGCCGTACTTGTCGATGAGCATCAGGGGGTCGATGCCGTTGCCCAAAGACTTGGACATCTTACGTCCCTCGGCGTCGCGCACGATGCCGTGGATAAGCACTTCGGGGAAGGGTATTTCGCCCATGTGCTCGAGTCCGCTGAATATCATACGCGCCACCCAGAAGAAGATGATGTCGTATGCGGTAACGAGCACGTTGGTGGGATAGAAGTATTTGAGGTCCTCCGTGGCTTCGGGATAACCGAGCGTCGAAAAAGGCCAGAGCGCCGAGCTGAACCAGGTGTCGAGCACGTCTTCGTCCTGTCTGAGCTTCGTGCTGCCGCAATGCGGGCAACGGGTGGGGTCTTCCTTCTCCACTATTATTTCGCCGCAATCTTCGCAGTACCACGCGGGAATACGGTGTCCCCACCAAAGCTGACGGGAAATACACCAGTCCTTGATATTCTCCATCCAGTTGAAATAGGTTTTTGCAAACCTCTCGGGTATGAAGGTTATTTTGCGGTTACGCACCACCTTGATGGCGGGCTCCGCAAGTTTTTCCATACGGACGAACCACTGTTTGCTTACGATGGGCTCGACGGTACTCTTGCAACGGTAACAACAACCCACGTTGTGCGAATAAGGCTCGATCTTCTCCATAAGCCCCTGCGCCTCGAGATCCTCTACCATCTTCTTGCGGGCTTCGTTCCTGTCCATTCCCGCATAGGCGTAGCCGTTCTCGTTGATGACGCCGCCGTCGTCCATTATGCGTATGACTTCGAGATTGTGTCTTAAACCCACTTCGAAGTCGTTAGGATCGTGCGCGGGCGTGATTTTTACGCAGCCGGTACCGAAATCGAGTTCCACGTAATCGTCCGCGATAACGGGTATGAGCCTGTCGGTAAGCGGCAATTTAAGCATCTTGCCGACTTTGTCTTTATAACGCTCGTCCTTAGGATTGACCGCCACGGCGGTGTCTCCGAGCAGCGTTTCGGGACGGGTGGTGGCAATGACCATATAACCCGAACCGTCCGCGTAAGGATAGCGGATATGCCAAAGATGACTGTCCTGCGCCTCGTATTCCACTTCCGCGTCGGAAAGCGCGGTATGGCAATGCGGACACCAGTTGATGATCCTGCTGCCTTGGTATATCAGACCTTTACGGTAGAGGTTGACGAATACCTCTCTGACCGCACGCGAGCAACGCTCGTCCATAGTGAACGCTTCGCGCGACCAGTCGCAGGAGCACCCGAGCCTGCGCAACTGCCTGACTATTTTACCGCCGTACGTCTCTTTCCATTGATATGCGCGCTTGAGGAATTCTTCCCTGCCGATATCCTCCTTCTCCAGTCCTTCCGTGCGGAGCTGATCGACGATCTTGACTTCGGTAGCGATGCTCGCGTGGTCGGTCCCGGGAAGCCACAGCGTGGAATATCCCTGCATACGTTTATGACGTATGATTATGTCCTGAATGGTATTGTTCAGGGCGTGCCCCATGTGTAACTGCCCCGTTATGTTCGGAGGCGGTATCACTATGGAGAAAGGCGTTTTGTTGCGGTCCACTTCGGGACGGAAATAGCCGGAGCTCTCCCAATTCGAGTAAATCTCTGTCTCGAAACTTTGCGGCTCGTAATTTTTAGGTAGTTCCATTTCTTAACCTCTTGGACAAGGATAACCTTTCGATTATCGTTGTTCCGATTATTTGTATTCTGTTTGTTTAAATTAGAAAATTAGTTTTCTTCGTCGGCGCTTTTGTCCTCGTCGCTTTCGCTTCCGTTTTCTGCGCCGTCGGTTGTATCCGCGCTTTCTTCGGTTGCGGTATCCGCATTCGCGCAGGAAACACCCGCTTCGGAAACGTCGGTCCCTTCTTTTGCCGCTTTCTTACGGGCGAGTATGCCTTTGATGATGCCTATAGCCTGCTTGAGATAATTGAAGAACGCCATATAGGTGAGCACCAGCCCTATCCCGAGCACAATCCAGTCGAGATAGAAAACTTTATCCGCCCAGAACGCGTGGAAATAGCTCATCACTATCGCAAGCGACAGCGTCGCGGACGCCACTTTGCCCATATAGTTGGCTTTGATATTCTTGCTGTCTCCCGCCATATAAATGCCGCCGAGCACCATCGTGCCTTCTTTCGCGAGCAGTATCACGATGAAAGCCCAGTGCACGTAACCGATTATCACCAGCGAAAGCACCGCCGCGCAATGCATTAGTTTGTCGGCAAGCGGGTCTATCATTTCTCCGAGCTGCGAGCCCTGATTGAATCTTCTCGCGATATAGCCGTCCACGAGATCGGTGGAAGCCGCGACGATCATTATCACGAGACCTATGATCGGGAAGGTATATTCGCCGCATTCGATATACGTCGAAGGATCGAGCGTGCACCACATTATGAACGGCACCGCAATAATACGCAATATGGTAAGCATATTCGGGATCGTCCAGAGTTGTTTGAGTAATTCTTTCATCCTGACCTCCGCTCAAAAGCGTTGATATACTTATAAAGTATATCATATTATAGTTAAGACCGCAACATTTTGAAGATAAATAGCGAGCGCAGCGAGTAGCGAAGAAAAAACCGCTCCTTACCGGAGCGGCGCGTCGAGTTACTTTTCGCGTATCCGCTCTACCGTTTGAAAAGCCTTCCGTCTTCCACGAGCTTAGCCGCGGAGCGTACGACTACGGTCTCCGGATCGTCGTCGCGGAAAACTTTAAGTTTAAGGTAGCGCGTAAGGAAATCGTCGAGTCCCCTGAGCTCGGCGCCGCCGCCCGCGATATACAACCCGTTGGCTGTGACTTCCGCAAGCCGCGAATAAGGAATGGTGGTAAGCACCGATTCTATTATTTCGGCTATTTTACGGTAGCAATAAAGTATCGGCGCGCGGATAGAGGAAGCGGATATTTCCACGGATTTCATTCTTCCGTCCAGCAAATCCTGCCCTACCACTTCCGTCACGGAGGTGTCGTTGTCGTAAAGGCTGCCGATAGTGGTCTTCAATTTTTCCGCAGCCGACCAGCTTATGGTAAGGTTGTAGATCTCGTAAACCTGTTCTATTATTTTCTCGGTCACGGTGTTGCCCGCGATGTTCACCGAGCACGCCGAAACGATACCGTCCTTGTCGACAACGCCTATTTCCGTAGTGCCGCTACCCATTATCGCCACGGCGCGGTTGCCGCCGTCGAAAAGCGCCGACAGCGCAAGCACCGATTCAATCAAAGTTACGTCCTTGTAGCCCGCTTTGCTTACCGCCGCTTCCACGTTCTCGCGCTCCGCTATGGAAAGCCCTGCGGGAATGAGCACGTACATCTCCACCGCGCGGAAAAGGCTGAACGGTATGACTGCGGCGAAAAACTCTTTAAGTATAAGACTCATGACTTCCACGTGAGCCACGGCGCCTTCCGCGACGGGGCGCACCACCGAGCAGTGATCCGGTATCTCGCGCATGGCGAGCGCTTCGCTTCCGCAGCTTATAAGCTCGATACCGTTGCCGCGACGAACGACAGCCACGTTAGGCTGGCGCAACAAAAGGCTCGTCCCGTATATCGAGACGTATGAGGAACCGAGATCGAGAATGTATTTCGTCTTTTGCATTTTAACGCTCCGAAATCAATCCTTTTATCAACGAACGGAGTTTTTCGGTGGGAAGTCCCACGACGTTGTCGTAGCTTCCTTCGTATGACGCAACGGTAACTCCGTCCTGTACGGCGTACGCTCCCGCCTTGTCGAGACAGTCGTACGCTGCGACGTAACGCGCTATTTCCTCGCGCCCGAGCACGCGGAAAGTGACTCGCGTGGCGTCCGTAGCGGTATAAGTTTCGCCTTTGTATCTCACCGCAACCGAAGAATACACCGTGTGCGTGCGCCCGCTGAGTTCGCCGAGCATTTTCACGGCTTCCGCCTCGTCCGCCGGCTTACCGTAATACTTACCGTCCATATATACCAAAGTATCCGAAGCGACGACAAGGTCGTAGGCTTCGGACGCGGTAACGGCGGCGAGCTTGCGCAAAGCTATCGTCTTCACGGTGTCTTCGGGCGTTTCGCCTTTATAGTTTTCGTCGGCGGGATACGCCGCCACGTCGAATTCTTCGAAAAGTTTTTTCAAGAGTTCGCGTCTTCTCGGAGACGCGGACGCAAGCAATACCTTCATCGTAATACGTCAGAGTATCTCGAGATTCTTCTTGAACGCGCGTTTGAATTCGTTGAGCGCGCCGAGCGCGTCTTTTATCTCGAGAGTGCAGTCGCCCTGCGTCTTCGTCTTGAGTATCACCGAATCGCCGAGCACGTCGCACGAAAGTCCCACTATCGCACCGCCGCAACTGCGGTCGAAGCACTCCGCTATACGTACTATTACGCCTAACTTACGCACCGCGGAAATTTCCTCCTCGTTAAGAAGGTCGAGGTACTTCTGGCAATCGAGCTGTTCGAGCCCGTCGCGGTAATGAAGCGCCGCCACCATGGACGCCATTATCAAATCTTTCTGCGGTATGCCGTAGAGGTTGGAATTGAGAATGATATACATCGAGTGTTTATGGTGGTCGTAGAACTTGAGGCTGGTGCCTATGTCGTGCATCATGCTCGCCACGCGCAACACCTTGACGTAAGGTCTCGGAAGTTTATGTATCACCTTGAGCTGACGGAAAAGCTGCATCGACAAATCGAATACGTGCTCCGCATGCTGGATATTCATATCGAAATGGTGCAGTAACGTATAAATACTGTGCCCGAGAATATCGCTTATCGGTTTTTCCGCCACGGTGGGGCAGGCGTAACGGAACATCGCGCCTTCCCTGAGTCCCGCGCCGCCGATAATTATTTCGTTGAAATCGGTATAATTTTTGATGGCTTCCACTACTGAAAGCGCCGCGGGGAATATATCCGCTCTCGCGCTCGAAAGCCCTTTGATACGCATGAGTTTCTCGGGAGCGAGCGGCTTAATGGTATCGTATATCGTCTCGAATTCGGTGAACGGAATATGATAATTGTGCGCCATATCGAGAGGATATTTCTTAAGTTTGCGGCTTATCTTGCCGAGATTGCGCAGCGAGCCGCCCACGCCTATGAGCTGCGTTTCCGGATCGAGATTCTTGAGCCACTCCAGCCTCTCGAGATGCTCGGTAACGTATGCGGTTATCGCGCTCTGGCATTCCTCGGGAGTGCCGTGACGGGCGAATTTCTCGCTCAACGTCACCGCGCCGAAAGGAAGCGTGTCCTGCGCTATCATCACCCTGCGGTTATAATAAATCATTTTGACGGAGCCGCCGCCGATATCCACGATAAGTCCCTTGGGCACTTCCATCGAGTTGATGACG
Organism: uncultured Clostridia bacterium; assembly: GCA_944350065.1. Classification (GTDB taxonomy): domain Bacteria; phylum Bacillota; class Clostridia; order Christensenellales; family DTU072; genus Stercoripulliclostridium_A. The sequence continues at coordinate 36,123 of CALVOD010000001.1, read as the reverse complement.
CCCTGATAAACGAAAGTGGCTTCCTCCTCTTGACTCAATACCTGTAATTTGATGCCGCAGGAGCTCTGAACCTCGTCTATAAAGGATTTCTGATTCTTCGCACGGCGTACCGCCGCGGTGGCGTATGCGAAAACTTTGCTTACGCCGTGAGATTCGTAAAGCGTGCGGAAAGTTTTGAGCGTTTTAATGGTCTGCTGAATGCGCAGAGGTCTTAAAAAGCCGTCTATCTCCATATCCTGCGCAAGTCTTACGGGCTCTTTGAGCTCGTCGATGACCATAAAATATCCGCCCGGCATTATATTGGCAATGACAAGCCTTGCCGAGTTGCTTCCCAAATCGATTATTGCGATTTTTACCATAAGTATTACCTATCCTCTTATTCCTTCAGTAAGCGGGGATCATACCCTGTTGAGCTCGCGCCCCTCAAGATAAGCCGCTAAATTGTCGGCGGCTATAAGCATAAGCCGCGACCGAGCTTCCACCGTAGCCCACGCGATATGCGGCGTGATCACGGTATTCTTTGCTTGAAGCAAAGGATTGTTCTCCCGCGCGGGCTCCTTCGAAAGGACGTCGAGCGCGGCTCCCCGAATTCTCCCCGAATTCAATGCTTCCGCGAGCGCGGCTTCGTCGATAAGCCCTCCGCGCGCGGTATTGACAATTACGGCGGACGGCTTCATTTTCGCGATGCTGTCTGCGTTTATCATACCCGCGTTCTCCGCAGTCAGCGGGCAATTGAGCGAAATTATATCGGACTCCGCGTAAAGCTCGTCAAGCTCTGCGTAGCGGAATCCCTTCTCCTCGAAGCGGCGACGTCTCGCATAAGCGAGAACTTTCATTCCGAAAGCCGTCGCCACTTCGCCTATTCTTCTTCCTATTCTGCCGAAACCGATTATGCCGAGAGTCTTGCCGAACAGTTCGTGAGTCTGACGCTTGTAATAGCAATAATCGCTGACTCTCGACCATTCGCCCTCCCTTACGGTATCGGCGTGCATACCTATGCCGGTATACAATTCTATGAGTAACCCGAAAAACGCCTGTACGACGGATTCGGTGCTGTAAGCGGGAATATTGCTTACCGCAATGCCGCGCTCCTTGCAATACGCCACGTCGATATTGTCGTAACCCGTGGCGAGCACCCCGATATATTTAAGCGCGGGCAAAGCGTCGATGACGCTTCTGTCGATACGGCATTTATTGGTTATCATAATACTCGCGTCGCCCATACGCTGAACTATCAGTTCGTAAGGCGTACGATCGTAAACGGTCGCTTCGCCTTGCGAAGTGAGAGGCTCCCAACTGAGATCGCCGTGATTAAGACAATATCCGTCGAGTATTACGAGTTTCAATCCATACCTCCTCGGGCGTACGACTAAAACGCGGCGTAGCTTTACCCGTATATAATGATAAAGCAAAACCGCGCTAAAGTCAATACCGAAAATTCGCCGAAAACGCACTATGTACCCGCTCTTTTTGCTTGGGCACGGCTTTTGCGGCGAACTGTCGGCGTTCGGGCAGAACGCCCGAACTCGCTATATACGCTACAGAAAGAATTTACCGGAGGTTATTTGCGACGGTCGCGCGCCTTGCTCTTGGCGCCGTTTTCGTTGTCGCCCTCCTCTTTATTCGCGGCGTCCGCTACGTTGCGTTTCGCCTTCGTGTCGTCCACGAGATTGTGGAATGCGGCTATGTTTCTCACCGATTCGGTGCCGTTAATGCAATTCACTTTGCTGGTATACCCCTGCGAAGCGAGTATGTTGCTCGCGTTCGCCGCCGTCAGTCTGAAACGGAATTTGCGCTCGTTGTCGCGGTATATCTCAAATACCGTTCTGCCTATCGACACAACGTATTCTTCGCTTTTCGTGGTATCCACCACTTCAGCCGTCTTACAGGCGTTGATAACGGCGTTTATGCCGTTCTTGCAGGCGGCTTTGGTCGTGTAGCCCTGCGAATGGCCCACCGTCTCGAGATTGCTCGACTTCAGCCTGAAACGGAATTTACCGCCGTTATCGAGATATATCTGAATGGTGCCGGGGCGCTTAGCCGCTTCCTTGGAATAAATATGATCTTTGAAAGAACTTTCCTTTTCCTGCGGTTCGGGCGGAGGCAAAACCTCTTTTTTCGGCGGACGGGGCTCCTCTTTGACAGGAGTCATTACTATCGAATCTACGTCCTCGGAAACGTATTTTTCCGGCGGCTTCAATATGAAGCTCTCGCTCGCAGCGGCGTTGCAGGCTTCGTTGTCCACGACGAGTTTGTCCACGTCGATGCCTTCGGACGCGAAATCGGGCTCCTCCGGTTCAGCTTCGTAGAACGAACTTACTTCGGGCTTCTCCTGCTCCGCTTTCTTGCGTTTCGCTCTTACCGCGAGCACTACCGCTACGACTATCAGCGCTACGAGCACCACAGCCGCGGCGATAACGTAGTAAAGGTTGTTCCCCGTAGAGAAAAACGCCTTCAGCTCTTCGTTAAAATTGTTCATATCTGCCTCCTTCGACGATTTCTGCGAAAATCGAATAATGGAATACGGAATATTATCCTCTGCGTTCCTTCATGACGGCGCGCATACGCAATTCGTGGTCGAGAATCGTTTTGCGGATTCTCAGCGACTTGGGGGTGACTTCGAGCATTTCGTCGGGCTCGAGGAATTCTATGCATTCCTCGAGAGAGAAGACGCGCGGCGTCTCGAGTCTGAGCGCTTCGTCGGAGCCCGCGGCGCGCATATTGGTGACGTGCTTTTTCTTGCACACGTTGACCGCTATGTCCTCCTGCTTGGGCGAATATCCGACCACCATTCCCGAATAAACTTCGGTGCCGGGCGTAATGAAAAGCACTCCTCTGCCCTGCGCGTTATACAGCCCGTAGGTGCATGCCTCGCCGGTCTCGAACGCAACGAGCGCGCCGTACTGCCTTCTCGGCATAACGCCCTTCATCGGTTGGTAACCTTCGAAAATGCTGTTCATTATACCTTCGCCGCGGGTTTCCGTCAAAAAGTCGCTTCTGTATCCCAAAAGTCCGCGTTCGGGGATAAGGAATTCCATTTTTATGCGGGAATTGAAGGGCGTCATCGTGACGAGTTCTCCCTGCCGCTTACCCATATTCTCCATTACGGTACCGACAGCCGTGTCGGGCACGTCCACGAAAAGCCTTTCGACAGGCTCCTGCAAAACGCCGTCTATCACTTTGTTGATGACCTTGGGGGTGGACACTTGGAATTCGTATCCTTCGCGGCGCATATTCTCGATAAGTATCGAAAGGTGGATTTCTCCCCTTCCCGATACCACGAAAGTATCTGCGCGGGCGCCGTCCTCAACTCGCAGCGAGACGTCGCGCAAAAGCTCTTTATACAGTCTCGCGCGCAAATGTCTCGAGGTGACGAACTTGCCTTCCTTACCGGCGAAGGGGCTGTCGTTGACGGAGAAAAGCATCTGCAACGTCGGCTCCGATATCTTCACGAAAGGTATCGGCTCCACCTTCTCCGGCGCGCATATCGTCTCGCCTATCGTGACGTTTTCGATACCGCTGAAGCTGACTATGTCGCCCACCATCGCCGTTTCCACCGATCTCTTGTTGAGCCCCGCAAACTGATATATATTGGTTATTTTGGATTTGTAAATTTCGGGGGTGTGGTAGTTGCACACGGTAACTTCGCTATTGGCTTTCATTACGCCGCGCTCAATTCTCCCTATCGCTATTCTTCCGACGTAATCGTTATAGTCTATGCAGGAAACAAGCACCTGTAACGGCTCCGTTTCGTTCCCTTCCGGAGGGTCGATATGACTCAAAATCGTATCGAACAACGGCGCGAGATCTTTGCCGGGCTCCGTTTCCGTAAGGCTCGCCGTCCCCGCCCTTCCCGAGCAGTAAACTATAGGGCTGTCCAGCTGCTCGTCGCTCGCGTTAAGGTCGATGAGCAATTCGTATATCTCGTCCACCACTTCCGCTACGCGCGCGTCCGGTTTGTCTATCTTGTTGATGCAAATGACGATTTTGTGGTTCATTTCGAGCGCTTTCTGCAAAACGAACCTCGTCTGCGGCATCGGCCCTTCGTAAGCGTCCACCAAAAGCACCACGCCGTTGATCATCTTCAGCACCCTTTCTACTTCTCCCGAAAAGTCCGCGTGCCCGGGCGTGTCCACTATATTTATCTTGACTCCCTTGTATGTGCAGGAAGTGTTTTTCGCAAGTATCGTTATCCCGCGTTCTCTTTCCAGCGGGTTGGAGTCCATGACGCAGTCTTCCACGACTTGGTTGTCGCGGAATACGCCGCCTTGCTTCAGCATCGCGTCAACGAGCGTGGTCTTGCCGTGGTCGACGTGCGCTATTATCGCTATGTTTCTTAAATCGTTTCGTATCATACGGTTACGGTTATCCGCGTATATGCGGTATTCGGTTCGTATATTTCGTAAAGTCCGAGCGTCTCGTAGTCCTTCACGCCGTTAACGTAAACGTAAAGCACCGGACGTATCTCGAGTACGTATTCGCCCCTTTCGGCTACGTTGAACGCAAAGCCCGAACGTATGTCCGTAAGAGATATCGGATCGCTCGGCGCTTCCGTTTCACCGGGCGCGAGAATCCTTACTTCGTACCAGTTGACGGTATAGGTTTCGCCTTTGTAATTGTACGTCACCGGTACGAACGTGTCGGCGTCTATCTTGAAAGACCTTTCGCTGACGTAAGCAGTATTGAAAGTTTGCAGGCTGTTGAACGTGAGCGGCTCGACGTAATAAGTTTGCCATTCGCCGTAATCGCTCATGTTTTCGGCGTACTTGCCGAAAGCGCGCACCCTGAATTGCAATACTCCCCTCTTGCGAGCCACCATCACGTAGGTGTCGGACACGTTGTCTATCCTGTGCGTCGCGTCCTGCTCGAAAAGCGAATATCTGTATTCGACGGCGTAGGACTCAGCCCCTTCGACTTCGTCCCACGCGATCATTACGGTATACTGCGGTTCCGCAAACGTCGCCTCCACCCGAGGTACGGGCGGAGACAGTTTGCGGTGGGAAAGGAAATACCACGCGCCCGTTCCGCCGCCCGCGAGAAGCAACGCGACGATTATCAATATCAAAGCTATCGATTTACGGGTGAGTTTTTTCGCCATTTCCTTGTGGTCAGGTTATTCCTTCCTGTTTAATTATGATTTGCTATAGCGTTTCCGCGCTTATTTCTTCTCGACCTTAACCTTCTTGAGGCTAGCGAACTTGGGCAGCCCGTCCTCGAGAGGAGATTTGCTGGAGCCCTGAATAAGCGGGAGCGCGTAATCGATATAATCCTGAGTGAGTCCCGTTCCGTCGGGGGTAATCCATTCGAGAGGAACTTTCTTCTCGGTGTTTGCCGCAAGCTCTACCGAAATGAGTTTATACTTGCATTTATATTTGCCGCTCGACATATCGCGCTCGAATACCACCATTTTGTCGGTCTTGCCCGCGCAAGCCGCCTGAACGGCTTTTCTTCCCGCGTTGAAGGCTTCCTCGATGTCGGTGCCGGACGCAAGATGAGCGCCGCAACGCTGCATAAGGCTGAATTCGATGCCTCTTACCTTCACGCCGTAGGTGCGGTTGATGAGGTCGGCAAGCTGTATCGCCAGTCCGCCGAGCTGGGTGTGACCGAAATTGTCCTTCGCTTTCGCGCTCGAAAGGGATTCGACGATGAATACGCCGTCCTTGTCGCGGATACCTTCGGATACACAGGCTATGCATTTGCCGCCGTTAGCGTCCATGACTCTCTTGACGTCGGCAAGGAATTTATCCACGGAGAAAGGAATTTCGGGAAGGTAAATAAGGTCGGCGCCCAATCCTTTATAATTGGCGAGAGCCGCCGCCGCGGTAAGCCAACCGGCGTTTCTTCCCATGATCTCGACTACCGCAACCTGTCCCTTGTCGTAAACTTTGGCGTCGAGGTTAAGCTCCATAAGCGTGGTAGCCACGTACTTCGCGGCGCTGCCGTATCCGGGGCAGTGATCGGTGCCGTAAAGGTCGTTGTCGATGGTCTTCGGCACGCCGATGACGTTGCAGGCGTAACCCGCTTTCATCAGATATTTGCTGACCTTGTTGCAGGTGTCCATGGAATCGTTGCCGCCGTTATAGAAGAAATAACGGATATTGTACTTCTTGAAAACCTCGAGTATTCTCTTGTAATCGGTCTCGTCCACGGAAGCGTCCTTGAGTTTGTATCTCACCGAACCGAGGCTCGAAGAAGGAGTATTCTTGAGCAGCAGAAGTTCGTCCATATCTTCCTGTCCGATATCGTAAAAGTCTTCTTCCAGGATACCTTTGATGCCGTGTGCGGCACCGTAAACCGCGGTTATGTTCTTCTGCTTGAGGGCTTCGATGAATACGCCCGCGGCAGACGCGTTGATGACCGAGGTAGGTCCGCCGGACTGTCCGAAAATACATGCGCCGACTAAATCTTTCATAAATCGTTTCTCCTTTATTGTGTTTTCTTTTAATTGGTGAGTTGCACGCTCAGAAGGAAAGCCGCATGGCTATGTCCATCATTTGCGTGTTGAATACTTTCTTTATGGCGAGGGCTTCGTCGATATTCATATCGATGATTTTGTTGTCCTTGGTGCCTATCACTCTCGACTCCTTGCAATCGTTGTAGAGTAATTCCACAGCTCTGTCTGCGCAACGCGCCGCGAGCACTCTGTCCGCCATCGAAGGGGTGCCGCCGCGCTGTATGTAACCGAGCTTGACCGTGCGGATGGTTACTCCGGTGCGGTCGTGAATCTGCGCTTTGAGCGCGTCGCAGCTGCATACGCCTTCGGCAAGCACAATTATGTCGGAAACCTTACCTTTGATGACGTTGCGTCTCATTTTGTCGCATATTTCTTCTATTTTGAAAGGAAGCTCGGGAACTATGATGCTTTCGGCGCCGCCCGCGATACCCGCGTAAAGCGCTATGTCGCCGCAGTGCCTGCCCATAACTTCGATTATGCAGGCGCGGTCGTGAGAAGTCATCGTGTCGCGGATCTTGTTGAGCGCGTCGAGCACCGTGTTGACCGCAGTGTCGAAACCCAAAGTGAAATCGGTGTATCCGAGGTCGTTGTCGATGGTTCCGGGAATACCCATGCAACGTATGCCGCACAGATCGGTGAGATCCTTCATTCCTCTGAAAGAACCGTCGCCGCCTATGACGATAAGCCCTTCGATACCGTACGCGTTGAGCACGTCGCCGCCTTTACGGATACCTTCTTCGGTAGCGAATTCGGGGCAGCGCGCCGTCTTAAGGATAGTGCCGCCTTTCTGTATGGTGTCGGATACCGAGCGGGAATCCATGCGGAAAATATTGCCTTTGATAAGTCCGTCGTATCCTCTCTCTATTCCGTAAACGTCCATTCCGCGGCTGTTGGCGCAACGTACCACGCCCCTTATCGCCGCATTCATTCCGGGCGCGTCGCCGCCGCTCGTTAAAACTGCTATTTTTCTCATATTGTCTGACTCCTATTTGCGTATCTGCCCGTTGCCGGTCACGACGTACTTGACGCTCGTGAGCTCCTTGAGCCCCACCGGTCCGCGGACGTGCAGTTTCTGTGTGCTGATACCCATCTCTGCGCCGAGACCGAGTTCGAATCCGTCGGTGAAACGGGTGGAAGCGTTTACGTAAATCGCGCTCGAATCCACTTCGCGCGCGAATCTCGCGGCTTCATCTTTGTCCTCGGTGATTATTGCGTCGCTGTGATTGGTACCGTATTTATTGATGTGGTCTATGGCTTCGGTAAGTCCGTCCACTACGGCAACCTTGATAATCATATTGTCGTATTCGCGGGTGAATTCCTCCTCGCCCACTTCGATGCAGTCGGGATAAATCTCTTTTACCTCGCGCGTGCCGCGTATTTCCACTCCGTTCTTCTTGAGAAGCTCGAGCATGCCGGGTAAGAATTCGCGCGCTATCTTCCTGTCCGCAAGTATCGTTTCCAGCGCGTTGCAGGTGGAAGGACGGTTGGTCTTAGCGTTCAGAATGACCGTCATCGCCATGTCGAAATCCGCGCTCGGCGCAACGTAAGTGTGACAGTTACCGCCCGCGGAGGCAATCACCGGCATGGCGGCGTTCTCGAGAACCACCTTCTTGAGCGCCTCGCCGCCGCGCGGTATCACCACGTCTATGTATTTGTCCTGACGAAGCATCTCGGCGGTGGCTTCTCTGTCCATACTCTCTATAAGTCCCACCACGCAGGGATCTATGCCGTTTTCTTCGAGGGCGCGCTTCATGCACGCGGTTATCGCCGCCACGCTCTTAACGCTGTCGCGGCTGCCGCGAAGTATAACGCCGTTACCGCTCTTAACGCATAACGCGCCTGCGTCGAGCGCGACGTTGGGACGCGCTTCGAATATTATCCCTATCACGCCTAAAGGCGCGCGCACTTTCTTGACGTCGAGCCCGTTGGGAAGCGTGTAACTCTCAGTCACCTCGCCCACCGGATCGGGCAGCGCCACTATGGCGTCTATACCGTCGCACATCTGACGGATACGGGCGGGCGTCAGCTTCAATCTGTCGATGAACGCCGCGTTCCTGCCTCCTTCTTCCGCCTTTTTGATGTCTTCCGCGTTAGCCGCGAGTATGGCGCTTTCTTCCTCGAGAAGCAGTTCCTTTGCTCTCAACAACGCGGCGTTTTTCGTAGCGGTATCCGCTCCCGCAAATTTATTGGCGGCAAGTTTGGTCTTTTCGCAAATATCCGTTACGAAACTCATTGCTCAGTCCTCCTCTTCTTCTACGGGAAGAATGGCGTTGTGATATACGTTCTGAACGTCGTCGAGCTCCTCGAGCATATCGATGAGCTTAATAACGCTCTGCAAATGCTCTTTCGGATCCACTTCGTTGTCGGGAAGCATGTCCGTCTCCGCGCTGATCACGTTCACGCCCGCTTCGCGCAGCTTGTCCGCTACCGCGTAAAGATCGGACGGCTGAGTGTATATCTCGTATACGTCGTCGTCGGAAACGATATCCTCCGCTCCCGCGTCGAGCGCCGTCATCATGATTTCGTCCTCGTCCATCGTCTTGTCCGCTATGATGACGCCCTTTTTGTTGAACATAAACGAAACGCAGCCGTTCTGTCCGAGCGCGCCGCCGTACTTGTCGAATAAATGCCTTACGTCGCCTGCGGTACGGTTGCGGTTATCGGTAAGCGTTTCCACTATGACCGCGACTCCGCCCGCGCCGTATCCTTCGTAAGTGATGGCTTCGTAGTTGACGGCGTTGAGTTCGCCGCTCGCCTTCTTGATGGAACGGGTTATAGTGTCGTTGGGCATGTTGTTCTGCTTCGCTTTCGCTATGACGTCGCGGAGCTTGGAATTGCTGTTGGGATCGGCGCCGCCCGCTTTCACGGCGACGGCTATTTCTCTGCCTATTTTAGTGAAGATCGAGCCTCTCGCGGCGTCGGTCTTGCCCTTCTTTATTTTGATGTTTGCCCATTTGGAATGACCGGACATTTGTTTACCTCCAGAATCAGTTGTCGGTTGAATTGAGTTTTTCCGTCAGTACGGAGAACGCTATAGACGCGCTTACCGCGGCGTTGAGACTTTCTATGCGCCCGCCCCGCATGGGAATCGCGAGCGTTACGGACGCAACGGAACGCATCTCCTCCGATATGCCGTGCGCTTCGCTGCCTATAACCAAAGCGAGCTTACCCTCCGAGGGTACGTAAGCGTGAACGTTGCTTCCGCCCATGTCGAGCGCCGCAACCGCGTAACCTTCTTTTTTAAGAAAGTCGCGTGCGCCCGCGTAAGAAAAATCGACTACGTTGGCGTAATACACGCCGCCCATAGTCGCCCTTACGACTTTGGGCGCGTAAGCGAAAGCGGAGCCTATCGAGATATAATCGTATATCCCCATAGCCGTCCCGGTACGAATTATCGTACCGAGGTTGCCGGGATCGCCTACGCCGTCCAATACGGCTACGAGCCTGCCCGTTACGGGACGCGGTTCGGGTATGCGCGCGGTGGCTATTATGCCCGCGCTCGACACGGTGGTGCTCACCCTGTCGAACACTTCGTCCGACACCGAATACGCTCTGTCGGTAAGCCGCGCGCACAATTCCGCATACTTACCCGCGTCGGACTCCCTGACGAAAACTTCCTCTATATACCCCTTAGGCGCGTCTTTGAGAATATTGGCGCCCTCGATAACGAACAGCGAGTTCTCGAGTAACGCTTTTTTGTTGCTCAAGCTACGCAATAGTTTGATCTTGCCGTTCGCGGGGGAAGTTATCGGGTACATATTCATAAAAGCCTTCAACGTGGTTGAAGGCTCAAGCGTTAAGCGCGGGCGGCGGCTTTGGCTTTCTCGCAAAGCGCGGCGAAAGCGGCGCTGTCGTTAACCGCGATATCGGCAAGCACCTTGCGGTTAAGGTCGATACCCGCGACTTTCAAGCCGTGCATAAGTCTCGAATAGGAGAGATCGTTCATTCTCGCCGCGGCGTTGATACGCGCTATCCACAGTCTGCGGAAGTCTCTCTTCTTGAGACGTCTGCCGACGTAAGCGTATTGACCGGACTTCATGACCGCCTGACGCGCTACTCTGTAAAGTTTGCTCTTGGCGCCGAAGTATCCCTTCGCCTGCCTCATTATCTTTCTTTTCTTTTTCTGTGCGTTTACTGCTCTCTTGATTCTCATGACCTCTACCTCCTACTTTTGACCGTAAATCATGTTGCCGATGGTTTTCGCCTGCGTCTCGTTGATGTAAGCGCCCTGGCGGAGATTTCTCTTTCTCTTGCGGGTCTTTTTGTTGAGAATGTGGTTCTTGTTCTGTTTGTTTCTCTTCAGAAGTCCGCTCGCGGTGAATCTGAAGCGTTTCTTACTTGCACTATGAGTTTTCTGTTTAGGCATAGTTCCTCTCCTTGTGAGTAATTATTTTTTGCTTATCGGCGCAAGCACCATGGTAATGCTTTTACCGTCGAGAACGGGCTCCTTTTCCTTGACCGCCACGTCCGACACCATCTCGAAGAAACGCGCCATTACGCCCATCGAAATGTCGGGGTGCGCGTTCTGGCGCCCTTTCATTCTTATCACGACTTTCACTTTGCAACCTTCTCCGATAAACTCGATCGTGCGTTTGGCTTTGATCTTCAAATCGCCGATGTCGATCGTATGGGAAAGCTGCACTTCTTTGATCTTGAGAACGTTGCTCTTCTTCTTGTCCTCTTTGTCCTTCTTGATCTGGTCGAAACGATATTTGCTGTAATTAAGTATCTTGCACACCGGCGGCACGGCGTTAGGCGAAAAAAGCACGAGATCGAGATTTCTCTCGTCCGCCATACGCTGGGCTTGCTGGGTGGGTACGATACCTACCATCGAACCGTCTGCGTCGATCAATCTTACTTCCGGAACCCGGATGCTCGAATTGGTGAGTAATTCTCTGAAAATAAAAGTATCCTCCTTATTTTACGCCTTGCAAGGCGGCAGTTTATGCGTGATTAGAGGCAAAAAAGAATGTGTTTCCTAAGAAACACATCTCACCACAAGCCGCACACCGTACATAAGCAGGCATACGGATCATAAACTCGGTTTAACCGTTTTGCCTGAGGCTTACGGTGAGAATCGCTTCTTCTTTACTCGGATATTCTAATATAATTGCGCCGCGTTGTCAAATATTTTCGCCACATTTTATAGGAATATTCGACGGCGCGGCGCATTATTCTTATTTAATTCGTTTTATTCAGTCGATGACCTTGTCTTTGTCCTCTTTGAGAACTTTGGCGGTGAAGTCCTCGTAGCTCATCGTACCGAGGTCTCCGGACTTCCTCGAACGCACGGCGAGCACTCCCGATTCCTTCTCCTTGTCTCCGAGAATAATCATATACGGAATTTTATCCATCTGCGCTTCGCGGATTTTGTAGCCTATCTTTTCGTTACGCACGTCCGCTTCCGCTCTGAGTCCGTCGTAGCGCATCTTCTCCGCGAGCGCCTTGGCGTCCTCGGCGGTTCTGTCGGTAAGGCTCAGTACGCGTACCTGCTCGGGCGCCATCCATACGGGGAACGCGCCTTTGAACTTCTCTATGGCGAGCGCCATCGTGCGCTCGTAACAGCCTATCGAAGTACGGTGAATAATATACGGTCTGACCTTGTCGCCGTTCTCGTCCACGTAAGTCATGTCGAAATTCTCGGCAAGGAACATATCGACTTGCAACGTGATGAGCGTGTCTTCCTTGCCGTAGACGTTCTTGATCTGAATGTCGAGCTTCGGTCCGTAGAACGCCGCTTCGCCGATTCCCACCGAATATTTGATGCCGAGATGGTCGAGTATGCGTTGCATTTCCGCTTCCGCTTTTTCCCATTTCTCGGGGTCGTTGATATATTTGTCCACGTCCTTGGGATCCCACTTCGAGAAACGGTAAGATACGTCTTCCTCGATGCCTACGCATTTGAGCATATAGCGCGCGAGATCGAGCGCCGCCTTGAATTCGCCTTCGAGCTGCGAAGGAGTGCAGATGATGTGACCTTCGCTTATCGTGAACTGCCTTACCCTGATAAGCCCGTGCATTTCGCCGGAGTCCTCGTTGCGGAAAAGCGTGGAGGTTTCGCCGTAGCGTATCGGCAAATCTCTGTACGATTTCAGACCGTTATTATATATAGTATATTGGAAAGGACAGGTCATCGGTCTCAACGCCATTACTTCGTTCTCGTTTTCGTTGTCGATAACGAACATGCCGTCACGGTAATGATCCCAGTGTCCGCTTATCTTATATAAAGCGCTTTTCGCCATATAAGGAGTCTTGGTGCGCACGTAACCGCGGCGCTCCTCCTCGTCCTCGACGAAACGCGTCAGTATCTGGAAAAGTTTGGCGCCTTTCGGCATAAGAAGCGGAAGCCCCTGTCCGATGTTTTCGTCGGTCATGAATATGCCCATTTCCCTGCCTATCTTGTTGTGGTCGCGGGACTTGGCTTCTTCGACGGCGGCGAGGTATTCCTCGAGCGCGGCTTTCGAATTGAATGCGGTGCCGTAAATGCGGGTAAGCACTTTGTTGTGCTCGTCTCCGCGCCAGTACGCGCCCGCTATAGAAGTAAGTTTGAACGCCTTGACGTAACCGGTATTGGGTAGGTGCGGACCCGCGCACAGATCCACGAAATCGCCCTGACGATACATGGTTATTTTCGCGTCCTCGGGAAGGTCGGTGATGAGCTCCACTTTATAAGGTTCGTTCTGCTCGGTGAAGTAGGCGAGCGCTTTGTCGCGGCTTACTTCTTCGCGCACGATGGGCAGATTTTCTTTTATTATCTTTTTCATTTCCGCTTCGATCTCTTTGAGCGACTCCATATTGATGGGCGTCTTGAAATCGAAATCGTAGTAATATCCGTTGGCTATAGCGGGACCGATCGCCACGCGCGCGGTGGGATATATCCTTTTGACCGCCTGCGCGAGTATGTGCGAACAGCTGTGCCTGTACGCCTTCCTTCCCTCCTCCGTGTCGAATCCGAGAAATTCGACAGTGGCGTCCTCGTTAATGGGCGTGTACATACCCACGACTTCGCCGTTGACTCTCGCTACGTACGAGGAACGGAAAAGCCCGTCGGAAATCGATCGGGCGACGTCTGCGGGAGTAGAACCCGCAGGAAATTCTTTCTTGCCTTCAGCTAATGTGACTATCATAATTTACGTTATCCTCTTTATAAGGTTGATTATATGAAATTTATTTTTATGCTTCCGCTTCGCGGAATACGGAGCCCCATAACGTACGTACGCTTGAAGCGGACGAGGTTCGCTCACGCTCGCTATGCGAGCGCGGACGTAAGGGTAAGTTAGGCGCCCTTTCAGCCTATCGCCTGCTCTATGGCGGCGCGCAAATCGTCGTAGTGAGCGCCGTCCCTTACTCCTATTCCGTTGACGTAATCCACTCCCGACACGTTGACCTTTTCGGTATCGGACTTAGCGCGATCGGTAGCGAACCACACGTTTGCGCTCACGCTGTATTTATGCGTGAGCTTGTATTTCTGCTCACCGCTCTCGGGATCTTTCGCGCCCGACTTCACGCACACGTACATACCGCTTTCGTAACCGGAACCGGCAAGCCACGCGTCTATGGTTTCGCCGTCGTTTTCTTTGATAACCACTATCTCGACGCCGTTCATCGCTTCGCCCGTCACGCCTTGATACGCTTTGAAGTTGCTCGCCACGTTGTCGAGACGGCTGCCGCCGTAAATCTTACCGACGACTCCTCCGGAATAAATGTAATAATAATTGTCTCTGCCGTGCTTGCCGTCGTAAGCGAAAGAAATGGGTATCGTCGTCGAATCCAGCGCCGCGCCCTCGAACTTTATCTCGCCCGAAGTAACGGCGTTCCTCACCGTGGAGAAATGGAGCATTCCTATCAGACCGCCGGTGTAGTTATTGATGAAATTGCCTACGTCTATAACTTCGACGTCGCTGATCACGTTCTCTATTTCGCTGTAATTGGAAAGGTAACCTATCGCTCCGCCGATATTGTACGAGCTCTGGTCTCCTCTGCCTCTCGCTATGCGTACCTCGAAAAGAGAAGCGCTCGCGACTACTCCGGACAGGTCGGCGCGGTCGAGCATTCCCGCAACCACTCCGGCGTTCATACGGTTGGCGCCGCTCACGAAAATGCCGTCGCCGTCCGCAAGTTCCGCTTTTAGCAAGTTACCGTCGATACGGTAGCCGAGCCCTATGAGTCCGCCCGCGTTGACGGTCGCGCCGTAAACGCTGATGTCTCCCGAATAGCTCAGAGAATCCGCTTTCACGGAAGTGGTATCGTTTGCGCCCGAAGAAAGGTCCACCGTCCTCAACGTGCCCGCGATACCTCCGGCGGTGACTTCGTTGATAAGACAGTAGTCGTTGCTGAGCAAATAGCTTTCTATCTTGCCCACGTCGAGGTCAACCGCGGAGGAAACCCTCGTGAGCGACGCGTTACCTATAACGTAACCTGCCACGCCGCCTACGTGCGCGGTCATATACATACCGTACGTTTCGGTATTGCTGCCGCCGTCCTCACCCACGGTAGTGACTCTTATGTCCGCTATGTCGGCGCGTACCGAGCCGCTTACGCTGACGTCGGTAAATTTCACGTCGCCGTAGGCGTATCCGGCAAGTCCTCCGACGTATACGCACTGCCCTTCTACGGGTACGTCGATATCGACTACTATATTGATATTACTTATTTCGGCTCCCGAAACAGCTCCGAAAAGGCCCGTAAACACTTCTTCCGCAACGGTATTGACGTCGGTGTGCTCGGGAGTTTCTTTCTCTATAGAATACCTTATCGTATGTCCGTTTCCGTTGAGTTTGCCGGTAAAGGCATTGGCTACGGAGTCGCCTATCGGCGTCCAGGAAGTACCGGTAAGGTCGAGATCCGCATTCAGTTCGTACACGCCCTGATCGTAATCGGCACCCAGCTTACCGCGCAACCCTTCGAAGTCATCTACGGAGTTTATCTCGTACGTGAAAGGACCGACGTTGGTGTCCTTGTCGTCCACGCAGGCAACGAGCGCCGCGGCAACAGCCAGGACAAGTATCAATGCAAATATCGCAGTAACTTTCTTTCTCATTACCATCCGTCCTTTAAGTGTATCAGCGCGCGAACCTCGCTTCTATGAAGGCGAGCATATCCGCGTAAACTTCTTTCCTGTTTATCTCGTTGAGAATCTCGTGACGGGCGCCCGGATAAACCTTGTACGAGACGTCGATACCCTTCTGACTGTAGAATTTATAAAGTTTCTCGGCGAGTACCGCTTTGTTCGAAACGGGATCGTCCGAGCCCACCGCTATCATCACGGGAAGATCTTTCGCCTCCGCGTATGCGTCGTCCGAATACATAGCCATCACGCCTTTGAAAAAGCTGTAATAATAATCGATGCTGAGCGGATATCCGCAATATTCGTCCGCTTCGTATTTGGCGACTTCGGCTTTGTCGCGGGAAAGCCACGCGAATTTCTGTCCCTGCGATTCGAAAGGCTTATTGTAATTGCCGAAGCTGAGCTTGTCGATGAGATATGCCGTTTTTTCGCCGCCGCAGAACGCCTTCTGCACCCCCGCGATGACTTTCGCCATGCCCACCAGAGCGCCTTTCATGTAAGCCGTTCCGCTCAGAATAACGCCTTTCACGCTCGACGCATAAAGCTCTATGTACCTCTGCGAAAGGAAACTTCCGTAGCTGTGTCCGAGCAATACCGTTTCGAGTCCGTAAACGGATTTGGCGTAATCGACCACCGATTTGATATCCTTAACGGAATTTGAGAAGGAATCGCCGCAGACGATGCCTTTAGCGCCGTCCGGGTTGTACTTATGTCCCCTGTGGTTGTCGGCGAGAACGACGTATCCTTCGTTGTTGAGGTACTTGGCAAACGCGTCGTATCTCTCCGCGTGCTCCGCCATACCGTGGACAATAACTACCGCGCCGATCTTGTTGTCGACTTCGTCCCATACGCAAACGGTATTGACTTTGCCGTCGAAAGTGTCGATTTTAACGAGTTTCATAAATACCTCCGTAAAGCTATTCGCGGGCAAACGGTCGTCGCCTTCGCGCGTGCGCTATACCCGTGTAGTATATCTTAACACCAATACGAATATAATTCAACTGTTAATTTAAATTATTTGCATATACGCACGGCGTGCGCGACGGAAAAAGGCGCGCGCTTCGCGCGTGAGAGTGCGAAAAGGAGGAATTTATGGCAACCGTAGCGCTTACGGGCGGAGGTACCGCAGGGCATATAATGCCGTGTATCGCTGTAGCGGAGGAGCTCGCGAAGCACTTCGACCGTATAATTTATTTCGGGGGCGACGGCATGGAAAAAGAAATCGTCCCCTCTTACGGACTGCCGCTGTACACCACGGCGGCGGCGAAATTTTCGAGGAGGGATATACTTGACAATCTCAAAATACCCTTTATACTTGCCGGGGCGGCAAAAGAAGCCAAAGACATACTGCGGCGCGAAAACGTGCAATTGCTTTTTGCAAAGGGCGGCTACGCCACCCTGCCGTCCGCTCTCGGGGCGCGCTCGCTCGGAATACCCGTAGTAATACACGAAAGTGACTATACTATGGGAATGGCGAACAGATTCATATCCTCATTCGCCGCAGCGGCGTTCACTTCCTTTCCCGAAACGAAAGGCGGCGAATATGTCGGGAATCCGATAAGGCGCGAGATCTTCGAAGGCGACGCCTCTCGGGCGCGGAAGCGTTACGGGCTCCACGCTTCGAGACCTGTGCTGCTCGTATTCGGCGGAAGCAGCGGTTCGCTGAAAATAAACGAAGCGCTTTTCGGCTGTCTTCGTTCTCTCACGACGGTCTACGACGTCGTGCACGTGACGGGGAAAGCGGAAAAGGAACGCCTATATCTCGAGCACTACAAAGCCGTACCCTATGCCGAAGACATAGCGGATTTATACGCGGCGGCGGACGTTGTCGTGATGCGCGCAGGAGCGAACAGTCTTGCGGAAGCCGCGGCGATCGGCAAGCGCGTGATAGCGATACCTCTGCCGAAAAGCGACGTGAGCCGCGGCGATCAGGTACTGAACGCGAAAAGCTATTTCCGAAGGGGCGCAATAGACCTGCTGCCGCAGGAAGAACTGACGCCGGGCGAGCTTGAAAAGCGCATAGAAAAAATAGCGGCGCTCCCCCCTCCCGAACCCGTAGGGGCGAACGCCGCGAAAGAAATAGTCAACCGTATGCTCCGAATTCTCGAGTCTCGCCGTAGCGACGGAGCCCGCGGCTGAAAGGAACGGAAGCGTCAAAGCCCTATTATTTTGACTCCGTTTTCCACCGAACACACGATTGCGGAAGTGCCGTCGGACATTCTCGTGATAAATGCTTTTTGGGTGCCTATCGCAATACTTCTGGTAACCGAAGTTCCGTCGTTACGCACGTCGGCGAGCATAAGTGCGTCGCCTGCGGAATAGAGGGTGAGGAAGCCTCCGGGATAGGTTTCGCAATCGTGGAAAACGCTGATACCCTGCATAACGGTCGTATTCGACGCGGTGAACCCGAGCGCGGAATCGACTATATAAAGTCTGTCGGTAGTCGCGTGCAACAACACGAACGCGCTCGATTCGTTCATGAATACGTCGGCATCGTCCGCAAGTCCCACACTTACCCTTTCGTTTTCGGCGCAGGTGAAATCAGATGCGTATCGCGCTATATACACCCCCGTCGAAGTTTTTTCGGCGACAAGGAATTTCTGCGTTCCGTCTACCGTGACCGGTTTAATGGCGAGCAGTTGTTTTTCCGCCACCGTGGCGGTTGAAATATGTTTGAGGTCGGCGCCGATTTTCACTGCCGAAAATCCCGATATCCCGTTGATGACGAGCATATAGTATATGCCGAAATCGTATACCTCCCAGATCTCTCCCGACTGCAACGCCGTAGAAGCGGATACGGTGTTGTCTATTATCTTGTAAACGGTATTGCCGGCGCCGGAGCCGAGCAGCAGATATCCTTCGTTGAGCGCGAATACCGTGGCGGCGTTGAACGCGGGCAATTCTATGAGGTCGGTCGTTTTGAGATCCGAAGATATCGTATGCACGTAGCTGCGCTCGCCGTCGGTGGCTACCACCACGAGTCCCGCCGAGGTAAGACGTGAGCCGAGATATCTGACGTCGTCGCCGCGCGAAGCGAGGTGTACGGCAGACGTAAGAGTTCCGTCGTTATCCGCGCGCACCACGCTTATGCGTTTGCCTTCCGTCGCAAGCACGCCCGAATCCGAAGCGTGTGTCACTATCACGAACAGCCCTTCGGAGGTCGAAATCGCGTTGTTGAGTTCCATACCGCTTTCGCTCCAAAGGCTCTGCGTGTAAGCGTATATCGCGCTCGCTTCGGGAGGAACGGGGAAATACACGTTGGTGGTCTCGTCCTCTATCGAATCTCCGATATCCGTATCAGGATTTTCCTGCGGCGGTTTTTCGCCGTCTTCGACGTTTGCCGAGCTTTCCGGCACGTCCGTTTTGTTACCTTTTAACAGGTCGGTAACGGTGCCGCTTCCCGCTATCACCATGAGCACGGCTATCACCGTGAGAAGAAATATCGCTAAAATTTTAGGAGCATTTTTTTTCATTGATCCGTCCTTTTGAACGGATTATAAACCATAGCTCCGACGGGTGCGACGGATAAGACAAAATAAGCGAAAAATATATATAAGTCGTGCGCCCGCAAGGGGCGGAAAAGGTTGATATAAGCCTTATTATGCGGAAAAAAGTCAGTTCAAACCTATTCAGTTCAAACTGATTTTGAAGAAGCCGCGCGCAAGCGCGTAAGCGGTCAGTTCGTTTTTATACGGAGCCAAATCGGTGCGGTCGGCGATATCCTTTGCTTTACGCATGAGCGCGACGGAAAGCCGCGCGCCGCCCTTGCCGCTCTGCTCCTCTCCGAGCCATTCGCCCGCGCCGCGCATTTCGAGATCCTTTTCCGCAATCTCGAGCCCGTCGCGTTCCCTGACGAGAGTTTCGAGCCTGATTATATCGTCGCCGGACTTAGAGGTATAAAGGAAACAGTACGCTTTGGAGCCGTCCCTACCTATTCTGCCCCTAAGCTGGTGCAAAGTGCTTAATCCGAACCGCTCCGCGTCGAATATAGCCATCATAGACGCGTTGGGGACGTCGATACCCACTTCTATGACGGTGGTGGACACGAGGATTGACACCGTTCCGTCGGCAAACCCGTTCAACACCTTTTGTTTTTCCTGCGCCTTCATTCTGCCGTGCAGAAGCCCTATCGTAACTTTGTCCCCGTACTGCGAGCAAAGCTCTTTATAAAGTTTTTCGGCGGCGAAGCCTTCTATGCCCTCCGCGTCGAATATCTTGGGAGCGACGACGTAAGCCTGTCTTCCTTTGAGACATTCGTCCACGATGTAATCGGTCATCGCTTTACGCTTGGCGGGGGTGACCACCGCGGTGGACACGTTGTCTGCGGAATATCTTCTGTCGATACTCATAACGTCGATATCGCCGAATACCGTAAGCCTTAACGAACGCGGAATGGGAGTTGCTGAAAGCGTGAGCGTATCCACGGCGCCGCCCTTATCCACGAGCGCCGTGCGTTGAGCAACGCCGAAACGGTGCTGCTCGTCTATGACGACGAGCGCGAGCGAACGGAAATCCACTCCTTTGGATATGACGGCGTGCGTTCCTATGATCACGTCGGCGTAGCCCGAAGACACGGCAGAGCGCGCCACGCGCTTCTCGGCGGCGCCGCAACCGCCGGTAAGTAATACGGTCTTAACTCCGAGCGGCGCGAGAAATTTCTCGAAATTACGATAATGCTGTACCGCGAGTATCTCGGTGGGAGCCATCACCGCCGCTTGGTAACCGGAAGCCGCGACGTAATACGCCGCTATCATCGCCACTACCGTTTTACCGCTGCCGACGTCGCCCACGAGCATCGCGTTGAGCGGTTTGTCGGACTGCATACGCTCGAGTATGTCGTTCACCGCCGCTTTCTGCGACTGTGTCAGTCTGTAAGGAAGGGCGTCGGTCAGTTTATCTATGACTGCGGGATGAGCTTCGTAATATACCGACCGTCTCGATTCCTTGCGCACGACGCGGTAAGCGAGAATGTCTTTGAGAAGTTTTTCGAGCTCTATTCTTTCCCTCGCCGCTTCCGCTTCGGGGATACTCGACGGAAAATGCGCTTTGACGAAGGCTTCCCTGAGGCTCATCAAATCCTTTTCGCCGTCGGCAAGTCCTCTCGCGTCGAAGCCTTTGGTGACGACATCGGCCACCATTGCCGAAAACGTCTTCTGCGGTATGACGCCGCGCGTCGCGTAAACAGGTTTAATGCCGCGCAACTCGCCTTCGCCGAGCGAATCCGCTTTCTCGTAAGCGGGATTGATGAGTTCGAAAGTTCTCCCCTCTTTTCGCAATTTGCCGTAGACGCGTACTCTCGCCCCCGCGCATACTACGGAAGCGACGTAATTGGCGTTGTACCATACGAGCTTGACCTTTTTGCCGTCGTCGGTGGCGCCGGTCACGCGGTACATCTGAAGTTTGCCTTTTCTGAAGGGTTTGCTTGCGGAAGTAATCTCCGTGACGAGCACCACAAATTGCCCGTCGTCCGCTTCGTCGAGATTGCTCACCGCGTCTAAATCAATATAATCGACGGGGGTCTTTTCGACGATCCCCCGCCGCGAATAAATACCTAAATAATTGAGTTTTTCGAGCGTTACGGGACCTACTCCCTTTACGCCGAGAAGTTCGCTCCGCTCCATCGGAATTTAAAGTACGCTCCGTGACTATTCGACGGAAATGTAATAGAAATAATGTTGCTGACCGCCTTCGTAGACCATAACGTCGTGGAAGGGATATTCGTCCTGCAGCACGGTTTGCAATTCCTCGACGACGGATGCCTCGAGTCCGGCCCCGTAATACAGGCTGATGGCAGCGGTCTCGTCGGAAACCATCTGCGCGACCACTTCGCGCGCAACCTCGTTGACGGAATCGCCCTTCGCTACGATCCTGTCGTAAATACCGATGACGTCGCCGTTATGCAGATCGAAGCCATCCATTTCCGTATCGCGTACCGCGCGGGTAACCTGAGCGCTGCGCACCGACTGTATCGCGCGGCGCATCATCTCCACGTTTTCTTCCTCGCTCGCTTCGGGATTGAAGTTGATAGCGGCGGTAATGCCCTGCGGAATATTTTTGGTAGCTATAACTACCAATTTCGCCTTGGTCAGCTCTCTCGCCTGCTCCGCAGCGAGAACGATGTTGGAATTGTTGGGAAGTATGTAGACGGTGTCGGAGCCGGTGGAATCCACAAGTCCCACTATATCCGCGACGCTCGGGTTCATCGTCTGACCGCCTTCGAGTATCTTGTCCACGCGCAATTCGGTGAAAATGCGTTTGATGCCTTCGCCGTTGCATATAGACACGAGCGAAACGGGTTTGACTTCTTCCTTACGCTCCTCGCGCGACTTCTTGAGCGCGCGGTTTTGCTCGAGCATGTTTTCTATCTTAGGTTTGTCGAGCTCGCCCAGCATAAGCGCGTATCCGAGCGCTTTGTCGGGGTTATTTGTATGAACGTGCACCTTGACGAGGGTAAGATCGCCCACCACTATCACGCAGTCGCCGATATTGTTGAGCTTGTCGCGCAGCTTATCGATATCCGACAACGTGGTCTTCTTTTTCATGTTAATAATGAAAAATTCGGTGCAATACGCGAATTTGATATCGTCGAGATCGTGTACGTCGGGCGCGTCGAAAAAGTCCTCGCTTCTCTCCTGTCCGCCTTCCGCAGGCGAAATCTCCTGCATTGGCACGCCTTTGAGCACGTTGGACATACCGTAGAGTATCGTGAGAAGCCCTTTTCCGCCCGCGTCCACTACGCCCGCTTTCTTCAATACGGGCAGCATTTCGGGCGTACTCTTAACCACTTCTTCGCCTTTAACGAGTAAAAGGTCGAAAAATTCAATAAAATCTTTCCTTTTAGTGGAAATTTTAAGCGCATAATCGCTTACGAGCCTTATGACGGTAAGTATCGTGCCTTCCTTGGGGTGAGTTACCACGTCGTAGGCTGCGTTGGAGCCGTTTTTCAGCGCGCGAGCGAAGATTTTCGTTGTGACTTCGGTACATTCGCCCATAACGAGGCTCATACCCTTGAAAATCTGACTCAATATTACGCCGCTGTTACCGCGCGCGCCTTTAAGGGCGCCGCGTGCGAACGCTTCGCACACAAGGTCCATACGGTCTTCCGCGACCGCGTCCATCTCCTTGATCGAAGACGTTACGGTAAGATTCATATTCGTTCCCGTGTCTCCGTCGGGAACCGGAAAGACGTTCAGACTGTCGATATATGCGCTGTTGTTTTTAAGATTAATCGCACCGCCCTTGAAGAGTTCGCGAATATCCGCTGTCTGTAATATGTTCATCTATATCCTTAACCGAATTGCTTCGCCATTTCTATAACTTTACTCCCACGACGTGGATGATGACGCTTTTCACCCGCATACCGGTGAGGTGCTCGACGTTATACTGCACGCTCGAACGGAGACTCTCTATCACGGCTTCGCGATTGACGCCGTCCTTCAGTATGACGTAAAGCTCCACGAAGATACGGTTATCCATCGTGACGATTTTGACGCCTTTGCCGAGAGGCTCCTTGTTGAAAAGTATCATAATGCTGTCGCTCAGACGGCGGCTCGCAAGCTCGACGACGCCGTAGCAATCGAGGGTTATCCTGCTTACGATAATTGCTACAGCCTGGTCGCTGATATTGATATTGCCGTAAATGTTGGTAGTCGTGAGCGCCATATTACTCCGTCGCGGTAAGCGCGCATTGCCGCAAAAGCTCCCGCTCCACGCGTGCGCGTACTTATCGATATTATATATAATATAGCAATACCCGATATTTTGCAAGTAAATTCGAAAAGGTACCTAAAAACTGTTGCCAAACTTATAAATATTTTGTATAATACGTAAGCGCGAAATAACGCAGGAGGTTACAACTATGTCTAAAGTATGCAGTATATGCGGCAAAGGCAGTATGAGCGGCAACAAAGTGAGCCACAGTAATATCAAAACGAAAAGAAGCTGGACTCCCAACGTCCAGAAAGTGGATATAGAGATCGACGGCAAAGTCCGTAACGCTTACGTGTGCACCCGTTGCCTGCGCACGATGAAGAAAGCGGATAAGGAATAATTATCCCCGACTTTACGCTTGCGCCTTACGGGCGCGAATCGGCTGTCGCGTAAGCGGCAGTTTTCTTATATAACGTACGCAAACGAAGCGTTCCCTATCGGGAACGCTTTTTTTGCGGCGTCGCCGGTTATTTATCTCCGGGACAAAGTTTTTTGATAAGACGGACTATGGGTTTAAGGACGGCGGGGCAACTGATACAGATTATTCTCATTTTTTCTCCGTTACACCAGTATATGTCCGCGCCCCCGAAAAGGTTACCTGTCTCCGCGCAGTACGCGTACCGTGCGCGCGGGATCGTCCGATTTATAAACGGCGGAGCCCGCAACTATCATCCGAACGCCGGCTTCTCTTACGGTCGCGGCGTTGCTTTCGCCCACGCCGCCGTCTATCTCGATAATGACGTCCAAAGCGTTCTCCTCAATGTATTTCACGGCTGCGCGCACTGTCTCGAGCGTTTCGGGTATGAATTTTTGTCCGCCCAGTCCCGCGTAAACGCTCATCACGAGAAGCACGTCGCACTTCTTGAGAAGATGCTTATACTCTTCGAAAGATACGTTCGGATTGATGACTATGCCCGCTTTCGCGCCCAAAGAACGGATTTCGTCGAGGGTTTCCGCGGGACGCTTGCTCGCGTCGGGATGGAAGGTCACTATGTCCGCGCCGCACTTAACGAATTCGGCGACGTACCTTTCGGGCTCGGTTATCATCAGATGCACGTCGAGCGGCAAAGGAGATATCTTCTTGATTGCCGCGATCATGGGCATCCCGAAAGTGAGGTTCTTAACGTAAACTCCGTCCATTACGTCGCAATGCACGTAGTCCGCGCCCCAGTCTCCGAGCGCGCGAACGCTCTTTTCCATATTGGCGAAATCGCCCGCGAGTATCGACGGCGAAACGATGATATTATTCATAGAGCTTCCTCCTGTTTTCTTTGAGTTCCCCGTAAATTTCAAGATACCTCATATAACGCCCTTTGTCAAGAGCCCCTTCCGCAACGGCGCGCTTCACCGCGCAGTCCGGTTCCTCGGTGTGCGTGCATCCGCGGTATCTGCATTCGTCCTGATATCCGATGAAATCCTCGTAATAATAGGTCAATTCTTCCGGTTTAAGATTTACGGGCGTGAGCATACTGAAGCCGCAAGTATCCATTATGTCGCCGCCGAGCGCTTCGTAAATTTCCACGTGGCGGGTGGTGTTTTTGCCGCGCTTTACTTTTCTCGAAAGCCCGTCCGTCTTTAAATTAAGATCGAGCAGCGCGTTGAGAAGCGAAGTCTTGCCGACCGCGCTCTGCCCGGCAAGGCATACGGTCTTGCCTTCGACGAATTCTTTAAGTTTTTCGAAGCCGCGTTTTTCTTCGGCGGAAACCTCTACGCAATCCATAAACGCGCGGTAAGGCTCAAGCACCCTGTCGATCTCGCCTTCCTCGGCGAGTTCGCATTTGTTATATAAAATCACCGGTTTTATGCCTTCCGCGTAGCAGTTCACTATTATCTTGTCCACGAGAAGCATATCCGGCTCGGGCTCCTTCGCTATCACTATGAGCGCCGCGTCCACGTTAGCCACGTAAGGACGTACGAGCGAATTCCTGCGCGGCTTTACGGCGTCTATCACCGCCTCTCCGCGCTCGAATATTACGGCGACTTTGTCGCCGACGTATATGTCGCCGTCGCGGCGTAACTTGCCGCGCGCGTAAGCCACGTACGCTTTGTTACCGCATTTGACGGTATACCTTCCGGCTACCACCGAAGTAACCGTGCCGTCTACCCCTCTCATTCGCTCTCCTCCCCGCAACCTTCGCCGCGCTTCAACCGCTCGTCTTTTTCTTTAAGATATTTCACTCTCAACTGTCCGCACGCCCCTCCGATATCGTTGCCCATACTGCGCCTCAAAGTTACGGATACGCCGCGCTTTTCGAGTATCTTCATAAATTCACCTATCTCGCCCGAAGCTATGCCGCGCATACCGCGCTCCTTGACGTAATTGAGATTGATAAGGTTGACGTGGCAGTTTATTCCTTTAACGAGCGCCGCAAGCTCCTCCGCGCTCGCCGCGTCCGCGTTTTTGCCCTCCGCCAACGCGTATTCGAATATGATCCTGCGCCCCGTTGCGGCAAAATAATACTTCGCCGCCTCGAGAACTTTGGCAATGTTGTATTTGCGGTTCACGGGAAGAAGCGCGGAACGCTTTTCGTCGGTCGCCGCGTGAAGCGATATCGTAAGCGTTACGTGCAGCCCGCTGTCGGCAAGCTCCTTTATCTTGTCCGCGAGCCCGCAGGTGGACAGCGATATGTTCCTTAAACTAATGTTTATCCCGCGCTCGCAGGAAACGAGTTTAAGAAACTTCGTGACGTTGTCGTAGTTGTCGAGCGGCTCGCCGGAGCCCATCAATACCACGTTGGTTATCACCCGCTTCTCGGGCGTGCCGCCGTGCAGGCGGTTGACGGCAAGCACTTCCGCAAGTATCTCGCCCGCCGTAAGATTCCGTACCAGTCCGTTCAGCCCGCTAGCGCAGAACACGCAACCCATACGGCACCCAACCTGCGTGGATACGCAAAGAGTATCGCCGTAATTGTGCGGCATATATACGCCTTCCACCACGTTACCGTCGCGGAGAGCGAAAAGATATTTTTCGGCGCCGTCTTTACCGCGGTAGGTTTCCGCTATATCGAGCGCCGTCGCGAAATACTCCTTACGGAGCGCTTCCGTTAATTTCTTGGGTAAGTTGGTGGCTTCCTCGTACTCCTTGTGTCTCATCGCGAGCGAATACAGTTGCTCGGCGCGGAAAGCAGGCTCCCCGTACCTTACGACGAGTTCTTTCATCTCGTTGAAGCTCAAGTCTTGCAGAAGTTTCATCCCTTCCTCCTCATTCGCGCGATAAAGAATCCGTCCATTTTGTCGTCCGGCAATATCATACGCACGCCTTCAGGAACAATTCCGTATCCTTCGATACAGAATTTGCCATTTTCTTTTAGAAATCTTTCAATCTGTTCCCCGTTCTCGCACGCAGTGAGAGTACAGGTGGAATACACGAGCAATCCGCCCGGCTTAACGTAACGCGAGGCGGTTAAAAGCAGCTTACGTTGTATTTCGACGAGCGCGTCGATATCCTCGCTTCTGCGGTTAAGCACGATATCCGGTCTCAATGAGATCACGCCGAGCCCCGAACAGGGAACGTCGGTGAGAACGCAGTCGAAAGCGGAATCGAATTCTTCCCTGTATACCGTTCCGTCGTTCGTAAGAGTCTTTACGTTCACGCCCACGCGCTTCGCGTAAGCCCTGATAAGCTCCGTTCTGTGCAGGTGTACGTCGCAAGCGGTAACTTCCGCTCCGCGCTCCGCGCCTAATACCGCCTTCCCTCCGGGCGCCGCGCACAGGTCAAGAAAACGCTTGCCTTTAAGCTCGCCGAACGCTTCGACGGCAACCATCGACGAAGGCGACTGAAAAGTCGCTTTGCCTTGCGCCGCGAGCGCGCTTACCGCAGGCGTGACGTCGACGTAATATCCGCCCGTTTCGCTACGCTCGGCGTTACACTCCTTTTCGTCGAATTCGCCCTTTCCGCATTTGGAAGTGAGGCGTATGTGCTTTCGCTTTTCGGCGCGCGGTCTCAATACCCGCACCGCGTCGTAGCCTTCGTCGGTCAGCTTTTTCACGAGCCATATCGGCGCGTTTGCGGCTATCTCGAGCCCTTCGTCGCTTAATGCGGAAGGCATTTTTTCGGGATCCCCCGCAGCAACCTTCTTCAGCACCGCGTTGACGAAGCCTTTTATATCGCCGCCGCCTATCTGCGCGGCGAGCTCCACGCTCGAGTTGACCACTGCGTACGGCGCCGCGCTCAAGTGACGCAGAGCGTATATCGCCTGCAGAAACAGCGCGCGGAATTTCGGCTTGGGCATCCGCCCGACAAGACTTTTCAGCACGTATACGCATTCGTAATAGTTTTCGAGCGTGCCGTACACGAGTTTCACCACCGTGTTCTTGTCGCCGTCGTCCTTCAACGAATTCAATTCTATGTTAAGGTACGCGCCCGCGCGCAATACCCTGTCAAGTATGTTATAGCTTTTCCTTAAAGTTGCGGCGTCCATCAGCCGAGCACCGTGCCGGAAGGAAGTTTTTTCCCGAGCAGATAGTCTCTTGCGCTCATAGCCTTGCCGCCTTCGCCCTGCACTCTACGGAATACGATGGCGGTATCGCCGCCGCAACGCACCGTTATGCCGCTCTTGTCCGCTTCGAGCACCTCTCCGCATTCGCCTAAGGGAAATTCCTTATCCGAAACGGCTGCTTCGAGCACCTTGAGACGTCCGTGCGGAGTGAAGCAATACGTCCCCGGGAAACCGTAAAACGCGCGCACCCTGCGCGTAAGTTCTTCGGCGGTAAGCGTGAAATCCATCTTGCCGTCCTCTTTAACGAATTTTCTGCAATAGCTCGCGCGCGAATTGTCCTGCGGCATATAGATCGCGGTGCCTTGCTCTATGGAGTCGAGCGCTTCCACCGCAGCCGCTGCCGACAATTCGGCGAGTATTCCGAAACACTCCTCGGAATTTTCCGTTCCCTTCAGCCGAACGCTTTTCTGAAGAATGATGTCGCCGGTATCCATAGCCAATTCGGTGCGCATGACGGTAGTTCCGATAATTTCGTCGCCGTTCAATATGGCGCTCTGTATCGGCGCCGCTCCGCGGTAAGCGGGCAAAAGCGACGCGTGCGTGTTTATCACGCCGTGCGGGCACAGCGCGAGCACTTCGCCCGAAAGCAGTTGCCCGTAAGCGGAAGTAATCATTATGTCCGCGTTCAGCGGGCGCAACGCGTCGAGCTCGTTATTTATCTTTTCGAATTGGAAAAGCGTAAGTCCCTCGGCAAGCGCATAGCTTTTCACGGGCGAAAACACCGTTTTGCCGTTACGCGCGTTCACCTTGTCCGGTTGCGCGACGACGGCGACCACTTCGTGCGCGCTCGCGCGCACGGCTTTCAGCACCGTCAGAGAAAATTCGCCGCTTCCGAGAAAAATCACTTTCATTTTTTCTTACCCCTGTAAGCCTTGTCTATGAACAGTATGCCGTCGAGATGATCGCATTCGTGGCATATCACGCGCGCTTTCCAGCCTTCGGCGCGCTCGGTGTGTTTGCCTCCGTTTCTGTCGAAATAGCTCACCGTGAGAGACATGGGACGTTTGACCTGACAATTTTTCGAGGAATCGACGGAAAGGCATCCCTCCGCGCCTATCTGCTCGCCTTCGGCGTCGCTTATGACGGGATTTATCATCTCCGTGAGCGCGCCCTCCTCAGGCTCTATGACTATGACTCTGCGGGATATGCCCACCTGCGGCCCCGCAAGTCCTACGCCGTTAGCTTTGCGCATAGTCTCCGCCATATCGTCGAGAAGTATGTGCAACCGCTCGTCGAACGAAGTTACCTCGCGCGCGGTTCTCCTCAATATCGGTTCGCCTTCCTGAAAAATATTTCGTAGTGCCATTCCTTTTCACCTCTTGCGCATTAGCGCTTTCGTATTTTTATAGCTTTTTAAAGCATCTGTTGCGGATTTACTTCCGTAAAGACGGTAACTTTACTGTTATTCGCGGCGTTCGCTTTCGCGTATACGTAAGGCATAATCTCTTTCGCCGCGTCCGAATCTATCCACGCCACCACCTGGTAACGGTAATAATCCCTTAATTTCTTCATCGCCGCCGGCATAACCTGAACGCGCATTATACCGGGGAGTTTGGCTTTGAGCGTGACTATTTCGGCGCACAGCGCGCGCGCCGCGTCCCTCGCGGGGGCGACGTCGGCAGCAAGTACCAATAACCTCACTATCTTACTGTACGGCGGATACTTCGTCAGCTCCCGCGTGTTTATTTCCTTCTCGAAAAAGCCTTTATAATCGTACTG
Organism: uncultured Clostridia bacterium; assembly: GCA_944350065.1. Classification (GTDB taxonomy): domain Bacteria; phylum Bacillota; class Clostridia; order Christensenellales; family DTU072; genus Stercoripulliclostridium_A. The sequence continues at coordinate 6,674 of CALVOD010000001.1, read as the reverse complement.
CTTGGCAAACTTATACACGTAATGGTTGGGGCTGTAAGTCTGCATTATCACCCTGCCGGGTTTGCTCTCTCTGCCCGCGCGTCCCGCCATCTGCGTGATGAGCTGGAAGGTGCGCTCCGCGGAGCGGTAATCGGAATAATACAACGCGACGTCCGCGTCTATTATTCCCACCAGCGTCACGTTCTTGAAGTCGTGTCCTTTGGCTATCATCTGCGTGCCTACCAAGACGTCCGCTTCCCCCGCGCCGAACGCAGTGAGTATTTCTCTATATGAATCCCGCCCGCGCGTGGTATCGTTGTCCATACGCAGAACGCGCGCTTCGGGGAATATTCTCTTTATCTCCGATTCTACTTTTTCGGTTCCCGTTTTGCCTTCCTTGAGATCCTCGTAGCCGCATATCGGGCATTTCTCTATCGCGCGGTAACGCGCTCCGCAATAGTGACAACGCAAAGTGTTGTCCTCTTTATGATATGTAAGACTTACCTCGCACGAAGGACATTTAGGCACGAATCCGCAGCTCCTGCAACGCAGGAAGGAAGCGTAACCTCTGCGATTGAGGAAAAGCATCGCCTGATTGCCCTCTTTAAGCGTTTCCTCGAGCGCGCTCAAAAGCCGCGCCGAAAATATTCCCGCGTTACCCGAGCGTATTTCGTCGCGCATATCCACGGTTTCGAGTTCCGGAAGCCGCATTTTGTTTATGCGTTTGTCGAGGGTTATAAGCGTGTATTCGCCTTTTACGGCTTTATAATAGGTTTCTATAGACGGCGTTGCGCTCCCCAACACCAGTTTGGCGCCGTTATACGCGCGCCTGAACTCCGCTATCTCCGACGTAAAATACCTCGGGTTATTCTCCGAAACGTAGCTCGAATCGTGTTCCTCGTCGATGATAATGACGCCGACGTTCGTAAGAGGAGCGAACACTGCGGATCTCGCTCCGAGAGCCACGCGTGCTCCGCCCGTGAGAAGTTTGCGCCATTCGTCGTATCTTTCGCCGTCCGAAAGTCCGCTGTGCAGCACCGAAACCATATCCCCGAAACGCGCCCTGAATATTCCGAGCATCTGCGGCGTGAGCGATATCTCCGGAACGAGCATTATCGCGTTTCTGCCCTCGGCGAGAGTCCTTTCTATAAGGTTAAGATATATTTCCGTTTTTCCGCTTCCGGTAACTCCGTGAATAAGGTATGTGCCCGGAGCGCCTTTCGCAACGGTATCTACGGCAGCGGTCTGCTCCGCAGTGAGTTCCACCCGTTTGCGTTCGGAAGGCATTCCTTCGGGTGTGCGGTTCAATTCGGTGCTTTCGCGGAAAATTAGTCCCTTTTCCACGAGCGCTTTCACCGCGGAAGGCGAATACTTTTCGTTTATTCGCGCTTCGGGCGCCGCGTTTACGTCGTATAATTCGATGAGTATCGCGCGTTGCGCTTTCGCGGAAGGCTTCAGCTTAGCGAGCGCTTCCTCCAAAGTCAAAGAGGTATTCCTGTAAAGGTAATTTCTCGTCAGCGCCTTCACTCTGCCGCCGCGCAGCTTAGCGGGCACGAAAAGCCTCAGACAATCTATGAGCCTGAGATCCGTCAAGCGCATATATTCGGCAAGCTCGAGCATCTCCGGCAATATCACGGGATAATCGTCCAGCCGCATTATCACGTCCTTGAGGTCGTATCGGCAGTCCGACTTCTCCTTGACTCCCACCACGAAGCCCTCTACCTGTCTCCTTCCGAAAGGTACGAGAACGCGCGCGCCTTTCTCGAGAGGGAAGGGCGCTAAGTAATCGAATACTTTATCGGTCTCGGAATTGGAGATGTCGACGATGACTTCGTATACCATTTCAATATACGTAATCGAGTATGAGTCCGGCGAGTTCGGCTTTACTCATTTTCTCGAGCGCTATCACCGCGCCGCCCGAAGTAATAAGCGTAGCGATATTGGTGTCCACGTCGAAACCCGCTCCCTCGAGCGTCACGTCGTTCGCGACCATAAGATCTGCGTTCTTCGATTCCAGCTTCTTCATTGCGTTACCGATGAGATCGCTCGTTTCTGCGGCGAAAACAACCAGCTTTTTATCGCCTTTGAGTTTTCCCACTTCCGCGGCGATATCGGGATTTTTCTCGAGCTCCAAAGTTAGCGTTTGAGATTTGATTTTCTCGGGAGAATAGTTTTTCACCTTATAATCCCCAGGAGCCGCCGCCATTATCACGACGTCCGCTTCGGGCAAAAGCTCCACGACCGCTTTGCGCATGTCTTCAGTAGTCGCGACTTTGATTACGCGCATACCCTTCGGCGCTTCCACGCTCATGGTGCCCGCAACGAGTATCACTTCCGCTCCGCGCTCCGCCGCCGTCTCCGCGATACGGACGCCCATTTTACCGGACGAACGGTTGGAAATGAATCTTACCCCGTCTATAGGCTCGCGGGTAGCGCCCGCGGTCACGAGTACCGTTTTGCCTCTGTAATCGGCTCGCGGCGTGAGCGCCGCGTCCACCGCAGCCACTATATCCGCGGGTTCAGCCATTTTCCCGGTGCCCACGTCTCCGCACGCAAGTCTCCCCTCTACGGGATCCACGAATCTGTATCCGAGCGCCTTGAGCTTAGCGATATTTGCCTGCACTACCGGATTGAGATACATATTGGTATTCATCGCGGGGCAGATATACACGGGCGCTTTCGTCGCGGAAACGGTCGTGGTGAGCATGTCGTCGGCGATACCGTCCGCTATCTTGCCGATCACGTTGGCTGTAGCGGGCGCGATAACGAACGCCGATGCGAGTTTCGCGTAGCTAATGTGCTCCACTTCGAATTCGCGCTCCTTATCGAAGGTCTCCGTCACGACTTTGTTGGACGAAAGCGTTTCGAAGGTGAGCGGCGTTACGAATTCCGTCGCGTTGCGCGTCATTATCACTCTGACGTCGTAGCCGAGTTTAACGAAACGCGATACTATTTCGCAGGACTTATAGGCGGCTATACCGCCGGTAACTCCCAATATTACCGTTTTTTTCATTTTACTTGTTTACGACGACTTTGATCTTCTCGTCGTAAATTTCCTTCGCGGCGTAAGACACGGCTTTGAGCCCCGACTTTTCGAGTTCGTCGGACTGCATGTCCAAAAGGTCTTTTGCACGCTTGGTGATGCCGACGACGAGAGCGTAACGGCAAGGCGCCTTCTCGATAAGTTTGTCAATGGGCGGATCGATCATCATAATTGTGTTCTCCTATATTTTCAGATTTTGGTTTAGATTTATGAATTTTATTTTGTTTATTATCGTTTTGTATTCAGTTTTGTTCGCAAAGCCTTTAATCCCTCCGCGCGGTGCGTAAGAGCGCCCCGCCGTCTCCGTTTTATTCGAGATTCTGTATCTGCTCGCGCACCATCTCTATTTCGTTTTTCAGCTGAAGGACGAGACGTGTTATCTGCAAATCGTTGCATTTGCTGCCGATGGTGTTGACCTCGCGATTGGCTTCCTGAGTAAGAAAATCGAGTTTTTTACCCACCGCGCCACCTTCGTCGAGTATTTCGCGGTAATTGGCGATATGGCTCGTAAGCCGCGTGAGCTCCTCGTCGATATTCGCCCTGTCCACGAAAAACGCCACTTCCGTAGCAAGCCGCGAATCGTCTATCTCCGGAGTCGAAAGCGCTTCCGATATGCGCGCCGACAGCTTCTCCGAATATTCTTTGGCTACTTCGGGCGCGCGCTTTTTGATTTCCGCAACAGCTTCGGCTATCCCGTCGAGCTTTAAACGAATGTCGTTTGCGAGACGTTCGCCCTCCGCTTTACGCATCGCGAGCAGGTTATTGAGCGCTTCCGCAGCCGCTTCGGATATTAGTTTAAGAAGCGTTTCCTCGTCGTCGTCGAGCTCCGTCTGCTTCACCATCTCAGGCACCTTAATGAGCGCCGAAGCGGTAAGGTCGTCGGTTATTCCCAAAGCGGCGAATCTTTCGCCGAGCTTTTTGTATCCCGCGGCGAGTTCCTCGTTGAGATTCACTCCCTCGGAAACTCTGTTGTCCTCGTAATTAAGATATACGTCGGCGTGCCCGCGCTTCAACACACCTCCTATCATGGCTCGCGCCGAAGTTTCCGCGAATTGGAAGTTCCTCGGAAATTTGAACAGCAGATCGAGAAAACGGTGGTTGACCGTCTTGATTTCGACGGTAATTTTGCGAAGGTCCTTCTCCGCAACGCCTTTGCCGTAACCTGTCATACTGTAAATTGTGCAAGCCATATCAGTTCTCTCCTTTGAAGCGGTACAGTTCGTCCGCCTGAATTTCGGTATGTATTTCGCGCCCGTCCGGATAAACGACCGTGAGCCCTTCTCCCTCGGTAACGCGCCCGATAACGGCGGCGGCTATATTCTCCGCCGCGAGCGCTCTTACGACGGCTTTGCCGTCGCGGGCTACTATCAGCATACTTCCGCTCGATATCAGACGATAGGGATCGGCGCCGAGCCTATCGCATATTTTCAACGTAAGCTCTCCGAAAGGCACCTTGTCTGCGTACAGCGTAACGCCCACGTCTGCGCCCGAAGCGAGTTCGCACGCCGCTCCGAAAATTCCGCCCTCCGTCACGTCGTGCATATTGCAGGGTATTTTTGCCGCGCGAAGCGCCCTTCCTTCGGGAAGAATCCCCGTGCTTTTACGGTATTCCTCGAGCTCCGCGCGTTCGCTTTCGTTGAGAGCGAGTTTTTTGGGATACATATCCGCAAGGATAACCGTTCCTTCTATGCCGAGGGTTTTGGTGACCACCACCGCGTCGCCCGCCTCGGGCGTATGCGGCAACCACCCGTCTACCGCTTTTCCTATCGCCACCGCATTGACTACGGGACGCGTGACGGCGCTCGAAAATTCGGTATGCCCGCCCACTATCTCCGCATTCCACGCAACGGCTTCACGCTCCGCGTCGGTCATTATCCTTTTGACGTCGCACGCGTCGCAGCTTTCGGGAAGTATCAGCGTAAGCAGAAACGCCACGGGCTCGCCGCCCGCCGCAATAACGTCGTTAGCGCTCACCTCTACGGCGAGCGAGCCGATATTTACGGCTTCTCCGGTGACCGGGTCGGTATGTACGAGCATATCCGCGCCCAGCGCTATGCGCGCGCAATCGCCGCCGAGTCGAGCAGAATTCAATATCTCCTCTCTGCGGTGCGATATAACCGACAATACGTTATCTTTGAGTTCTTTTCCGGTAAGTTTTCCTGCGCGCATACGAGTATTATACCGCACGCGCGCATTCTGTAAAGCATTTTTTAAAAATTAATCGGAGTTATCCACAATTTCCGCGAATTTTTTTTCGTCTATTATTTCGATACCCAGTTTTTTTGCTTTCTCGAGCTTGCTACCCGCGTCGCTTCCCGCTACGACAAGGTTTACTCTTTTCGACACGGTATCCGCTATCTGCCCGCCGAGCGACTGTACTATTTTCTGCGCCTCCGCGCGCTTATAGCGCGTGAGAGCACCCGTGAATACCACCGTCTTTCCGCTGAATACGCCCTCTCCCGCTTCCTCTTCTTCCTCGAATTCTATACCCGCTTGAAGAAGTCCGTCGATAAGCGCGAGTTTGTCCTTGTCTTTGAAAAAGTTCACTACGTTAGCCGCCGTTATATCTCCGAAATCGTCTAAAGCCGCTATTTCCTCCGCCGTAGCCTCTTTGAGCGCGTCCAGCGTTTTGAAACACGCTTCGAGTTGTTTAGCAGCCTTTTTCCCTATAGTAGGTATCCCTAACGCGAATATGAAGCGCGCAAGCGTTGTATGCTTCGAACGCTCGATGCTGTCGAGAAGATTGCGCGCCTTCTTTTCCTTGAATCCGTCGAGTTCGAGAAGATCCGCTTCCGTCAAGGAGTAAAGCCCTACGGGCGATGAGATGCGAAGCTCGTTATAAAGCTGTTCCGCGGTCTTCTCCGAGAAGCCTTCTATGTTCATACATTGTTTGTCCGCGAAGTGGTCGAGCGCCGCCACTATTTGCGGTGCGCAGTTGACGGTATTGGTGCAATAGTAGAAAGCGCCTTCCTTCCTGACGGGGGCTCCGCAGGCGGGGCATTTTTCGGGCGGCAAAATGTCTTCGGACTCCGAAGTGTGCTCGTATACTCCCATTATCTCGGGGATAACGTCGTTACTGCGCCTTATAAGCACGCGGCTGCCTATCTTGACGCCTTTTTTCAGAATGTCCGCGTAATTGTTGAGGGTGGCGTGCTTGACCGTAACTCCCATAAGTTCCACGGGCTCGAGCACGGCGAGCGGATTCAGTTTCGACGTGCGCGAAACCTGCCAACGCACCTCTTTAAGTACGGTCGTAGTCTCCGTAGCCGCAAATTTATAAGCGAGCGCCCAGCGCGGGAATTTCTCGGTATACCCGAGTTCCTCGCGCAAAGCCACTTTATCAACCTTCAGCACGGCGCCGTCGATGAGATAATCGAGCGTTTCGCGCTCCGCGTCGATTTCGGCGAGTTTGCTTTCGGCGTCCTCGATACCCTTGATTATGTCGAAGCGCTTACCCATGAGAAAACCGTTATCTATAATAAAATCGCGCATTTCGCGTTGTGAATCGAAACGGATCCCTTCGTGATACCCGATGTTATAGGCGAAAAAATCGAGTTTGCGGCGCGCCGTTTCGCGCGGGTCGAGGTTACGTATCGCGCCCGCCGCCGCGTTGCGCGGATTTTTAAGCGGCACGTCCGCCGTCTTATTGTAT